>JADJXL010000028.1:0-353131 GCA_016715885.1 Polyangiaceae bacterium | reverse complement strand
AAAATCGAGAATGTGATGCTTTGGCGCGATCGAGCATCGTAAACTGCCATCGCACAAGCGCAATTCGTTCCTCGAACCGAACGACGAGACGCTCGAGTCGGCTCACTTCGTTGCGCAATTCATCGAGGCTGGGCGTTTCGGACGAGGTACTCATCGCACGAACGACTCCAAAACGAAATCCGCAAGTTCTTCGTAATCATAGGCGAATTCTTCTTTGGCCAGCTCCATCAGTTTCACGACCGAGCGCTCCGTTCCATGCGTCACGAGTTTCAGTGCTTCGATGATCTCGGTGGCTGTAGGGCGCGCCGGCGAGTACAACGCAGTCCGCGCGATACCTTCAATTTCGACTTGCTCATTTTCGGGAACAATCGCGCCCTTCAGCCGATTTTGCAGGGCCGTCATTGTCGCATGAAAACGAACATGCTCCGCTTCCGACGAAAAGTGATGCAGTTCCCAATCAATCAGCGGATGTCTGGGATCAGTCAATTTCGACACCGTCATTCGCGAGACGCGCGATGACAATGTTTCCCATTCTTCTTCGAGCTGCTCCAAACGACGACGCAATTCGTCGACTTTGGCTTCCAGGGTTTGTTTTTCCTGATCCATGAACCCACCTTGTCAAATCAGAGCACTGATGACGGCAACCACGACTTTTTCGATCATTTTTGCAGAACCAGGATCCATTCGTATGGGTCCGCGGTCTGTCGTGAGCATGAAAAATAATTTTGAACCAACGACACCCAGCACCAAATCCGGAATCTTGGCGATTTCATCGAGGACATCGGCGATCTTGCCCGCATGCTTCCGGAAATGCCTTCAAAGCTCGCGGATCAGATGCCAACTTTTCACAAGCGTCAAAGAATGGCTTTTCTCCTTTACGTAGAGCTTTGGCCATGAGCTTAACGGCCTGGCTTACCAGTTTCGATTTGATGCCCTGAACGTTATTCGCCGGTGAAGAGCTAAACGACGCATGCGAACCATCTGCTCGAACATCATGGGTTCCGATGAGCAAGGCGATCGTAAAACCCAGCATCGCCGAAATCAATCGCATCGACGTCTTCATGCGCGCCTCGTCTGTGAGTGTCGTGTGCAGGTCATCGATGGCAGCACAAGCAAACGGACGTGTAAAGCAAAACGAGCTCGAACCATTTGGCGTGCGACCCACGGCCGACGCGCTGCAGCCGCTCGATGCGTCTTGCTGACGCGCAAAAAGATGCTGACGTCGCTGTGAAGCGGTGATCGGGAGCAGAGTCCTCATGCCAAAGTTCTGCGTAAGGACAGGTCCGCACAGGGATGGTTGGTTGTTCCTCCCACGCACTCTCCTCGACGCAACGCACGCTTTTCCAAAACGAAACGTTTACGATTCGCGGAAACCGGGCCATGCGTCCCCTCCACCTTGCTTTCCTCGTGTTCCTTTCATCGCTCGCGGGATGCCTCCGCGACGACGTCGCCCCTAGCAGCCACGCGCCCGAGCCAACGAAGACAACACCGCCACCGAGCACCTCCGCTCGAACGGCTTCCCCGAATGCAGTCGTGAACACCGACTCCAAGGTGCCAATGCCCCGCCCTGGTCGCCGGCGACTCGAGGCTGCCGTGCGCGAAAATGCGATGTGCGAAACGTGCCACGACGACGAGGCCAAGGAATGGCGCGGCTCCTACCACCAGCGCGCCAACGTCGACCCCGCCTACCAAAAAGCCTTCGCCATCGAGCCTTTGCCGTTCTGCCGAAGCTGTCACGCACCAGAAGCCAATCCCCTCGAAGAACCGCCCCCCGCCGTGAGCGCGCTCGGGGTAGGCTGCGTCACCTGCCACGTCACCGAAGAAGGGGTCGTCCTGGCAGCATCGCGCCCGGGCGAAGACACCGAGCACGAAGGGTCACCTGCGCCGCATCCGCTCCGCCGCTCGAACGCGTTCGCCCATGCCGGCGGTTGCGCGGGCTGCCATGAATTCCGCTTCCCCATGCCCGGCGGCTCGGACGACGCGTTCTTCATGCAAACGACTGCACGCGAGCATCGCCGCTCTCCAGCCGCGCAGAAGGCGTGCGCCGATTGCCACATGCCCCTCGTCGATGGCCGCCGATCACATGCCTTCGCCGATGTGCGCGACCCCGAATTTCTGCGCAAAAACCTCGAAGCCTCCGTCGAGCGCACCAGCGACGACACGCTGCGCATTACCCTGGTCCAGCCAAACCCCGGTCACGATTTCCCCACCGGAGACCTTTTCCGCCGTATCGAGGTTGGCTACGCAATCAAAAGCACGCGCGGCAAGCTCCTGCGCCGAGAGACGCGCCACCTCACGCGCCATTTCCAAATCGTCCCTGGCCAGCCCGGGCGCCACCTCGTCGCAGACGACCGCGTGACGAGCGAACCGCGCGTCGTCGAAATGGCATTGCCGCCACGCGACGAGGTCCCCTTCGCCGCGCGTATCGAATGGTGGGTGACCTATCAGCGCGTGGCCAGCACCGGCGAAGGGACGAATACGGCAGGCGGATCGCTCTGCGATGTGGAAATGCGTGCGGTTTTATCCGAAAACTTGACCTGACGAAAAACACGGATGACAACGACCAAAGCGACCACGAGGATGACGATGCGACAACGTATGCGTACGATTGCAGCGATAGCTTTATTGGGGGCTCTAACGATCGGGTTTGCGCTGCTCGGTTGCACGAGTCGTCTTGGACCGGTCGTGGCTACGCAGACGGAAGGAGGGATCGACCGCCCGAATCTGCCTGATATCACGGTCGCTCGAGCCAGAGATTGCGTGGCCGAATATGGATCCTAGTTGGAGCCAGGGCATCACGAATTCGACGTCAAGATTCAGGTGGATGAAGATGGCGACAAAGAAGACGTCACGATTGACGACATTCCCAACACGGCGTATGACTTGGGCGCATGCATGCGGAATGCGCTTCGCGCGATGCCCATTGCCAAAGAACCTTTGCGTCAGGGTGTGGAAACATTGAAATATCGGCGCGAGCAGCCGAACGCTACAGATCGTGCGCTCAGGTGACAGTGGCGGACAAGGCGAAAGACGATGTGGTGGAGGCAGTAAAAAGGTGGAGACGCAAGCCGACCAAAAACCGTTGCCTCGATGCAGCGGCAGGTGGCGAGCATCTCTGGACAGCATTATGTCAAGATATGACAGGCAGGATGGCCGCTCAATGCTGGGAGCATATGAATAGCAACGAGACAGAGAAACGAAATCTGTGCAACGCGTGGTTCGGGAATTGAGGAGTCTAGACAGAATGGCAGCGTCGAAAACCACAAAGAGCGTCCCGAAACCCAAACAACCTCAATGGATCGCCGAGCGGCGTCTCGAACGGAGTGATGGCGTTGGGGGCATCGTCATTGTTCGCATTGGTAGCCCTGAACGGCCTCCTGGTGCCAAAGAATGGAGATGCCCATTCATGTTCGAGGGATTGGGGGACGATTCGATCCACTTCGGCATGAGCATCGATTCAATGGCGGCGCTCCAGAACGCGCTGATTGGTATTCGAGAACTTCTCGAACGGACCGGCATTCCCCTTCGATGGGAAGGGTTCGACGAAGACTTTACCGGTTTTCCCAAACATATTCCTTGGACATATGGCCTTGAGCTCTACCAACGAATCGAAAAGATTATCGAGGTGGAGATCGAGGAGCTCGTCCGTCCTATTCGCGAGCGTCACGAACGTCTCGCGGCGCAGCGTAAAGGACGAAAAAAACCGCACGCCAAATGAAACATATGTTTCTAAGTGCCTGCACCTGCGTCGGCCGCGCAGCCCAAATACACGTTTCCGACGACCCGAAAGGCGCTCTCGACGTTCCCCGAAGTTTCAGACATTACGCTCGTGGAGTATTGGGAGGAGGGGCGGAAGCTTGGGATCAAGGTGAAGAGCGAGGCGCAAGGCGAGGCTGTGATTGCGCACGTGAAGGCGAACATGAAGGACGAGTGGCCGGAGCTGATTTGTTTTGAGCCGAGGTCACCGCGGGTGATTGAGATGAAAGCGGGGAAGTGAGGGGTGACGTCCGCAGAGCGCTCGATGGTCACGCTGACGTGGGGACGCTGCTTCTGAAGGAAGCAGCGCTCACTGCTTGCCGAAGTCCTGGGTCCAGTAATGGTCGTACGTCGCCGCAGCGTTGTACGAATACCCGACGCCCAGGTGCTTGAAGTTGCCGTTCATGATGTTGTTGCAATGGCCCGTGCTTGCCATCCAACCGTTTACGACCGCTGCCGGAGTCGAATATCCCGCGGCGATGTTTTCACCGGCGGCCTTCCACACATATCCCGCGCTCGTGATGCGTTTCGTGAAGGTCGGTATCCGAACCCGTATGGCTGAAGAAGTTTTCGTGCTCATGTCCTTCTGAATGTTTACGAGCGGCACAACGCAATCGGTCGTCACGGGTCACAAGGGGGACCGGCGATTTGGTGACGCCGCCGCACTTCGCGCCTGCCGCACGTCGCTGATTGACGAGCAAGATCACGTCATCCTCGAACTGGGCCCATGCTGGCGTCCAATTATTTACGTCGTTGCACCAGGCAACGAGTGCTTCTTCCGACTCGTCAGTCAGCTCATCTTCCGGATCGGCTTCATCGATTGCCGCACCGTTTTCGAATTCGTCACCAGGTTCCATCTCACCGCAACCGGCAAGGGCAAACACGGTGGAAAACGCAACGAGCGACAGTTTGAGCGAAGAACGCATGAGTGTCTCCTTGGGCGCCAAACCCGATAAAGGAATGTCATGCATACCGAATTGCTTTGTTTTTATCAACGGCGGTTTTTGCCGCCAAGCGTATTGGCAGCATCCCGACATTGAAATAACGATTAAGCATTCAATTGGGCTTCCCCATTACCCAGATTTGCTTTGGGCATGTACATGCCCCCCAGCCACGTGATAAACGCCCTCGCAGCCGGGGAAAGGTTGCACGACGATGACGACGGCTCGTGCAGCGCGCCCGTTGGGTGCCAGTCAAGCACCATTGATTGGGGTCTTCGTCGGGTTTTTGCTTGGTGCTCGGAGGGTTTCTCCCGTAAGACAAGACCACCCGGTGGCGTACGAGTTATTCAAACAGCGGCGATTGGACCGGTTCTGGTGGAGCCTCCACGTTTGGCGGACGTACGGCTCGGCTGACGCCACGATATGCTTGCATCATGCCGAATAGAAGATTCTCGGCACTTTCCAAAGTGCTGAAACGACGGAGGTTCGTCAAGGGAGCGATGCTGAGCAGCCTCTAAGCGTACGAGCGCGCCGTTCGCGACAACGCGAGTGTCGTGCATACGGAGGGGCAAGCGTTGATGTTTGCCCCGGAAGCAGGCAGATCCCGCTGCAGTTGAATATGTTCGGCATCGCGGAGAATAAGGGGGAAGAAAATGCGGGTTGAAGCTGGAATGTTACCGTTGACGCATTCCTTCAGCCCGTGCTAGGAGACTGCCATGCACGACGCGGCCAAACCGGCTCACCTATGGAAACCCATCGAACTGCCCACGAACGTGGACGATTTGGCCCGTCCCGAACTGCGGGCCCTCGAAACGTTGTGGACATCGTCACGTGCGGAACTGGAGCGGCTTGGATCGTGGCAAAACTTCTGGGACCGCATGACCCGCTGGTGGGCTATCGAAACCGGCGTGATCGAGGGGATTTTCGACATCTCTCTCGGGGTCACGCGAACGCTGGTCGAGCAGGGGCTGCTCGCTTCGTTGATTCCGCATGGGGAATCGAGCCGTCCTGCGCGTGAAGTCATTGAAATTCTCGGTGACCATCGCGAAGCACTCGACATGGTCTTGGATGTCGTGAGTGGCACTCGATCGTTATCGGTTGGATGGATCAAGGAGCTTCATGCGCTCATCTGCCGCCACCAGGAAACCGCGGACGCGGTGACTCCATTGGGGCAAAAGGTACGAATACCACTTCCCAAAGGGGCGTTCAAGCAACGACCAAATTCCGTTGAGCTACCCAATGGTGAAATGCACGAGTATTGCCCTCCCGAGCATGTCGCGATGGAGATGGAGAATCTGGTCGCGTTATATAAGCAGATTCCGGAAGCTCTGCCTGAAGTGAGGGCTGCATGGCTGCACCATGCATTTACGCAAATTCATCCCTTCGAGGATGGGAATGGACGGGTTGCGCGGGCGTTGGCGAGCATCGACTTCATTCGCGCGCGGCTTTTCCCGCTGCTGATCGAGCGGCAGCAACGTGACCAAGTTTATGTTCCCGCGCTCATT
This sequence comes from Polyangiaceae bacterium, assembly GCA_016715885.1. Classification (NCBI taxonomy): domain Bacteria; kingdom Pseudomonadati; phylum Myxococcota; order Polyangiales; family Polyangiaceae; species Polyangiaceae bacterium. The sequence continues at coordinate 346,929 of JADJXL010000028.1, read as the reverse complement.
GCGGCGGATAAAGGCGACCTCGGCCCGCTCGTGCAATTGTTCACCGCTCGGCAAGAGCGCATGGTACGAAAAGCGATCTCGGAAGCGGAAACGCTTACGACTCACGTGACGTCGCGAAAGTCGCTCTGGAGAACGCGCGAGAAAAGCTCATGCGCCGTCAGCAGGCGGACATCGACGCGCACGCGCTGTCGCGCGAACGTCTTACCGCACTTGCCAACCTCACGGCTCGAGAATTCGAGAAAACGCGCGACGACATTCTGGCAGAAATCCCCAATGTCGTCATCAGAGTGTTTCAGAAAGACATCAGTACAGGGCATTATTGGCGAGAACAAATCGTACGCGAGGCTCGACGCGGCGACTATTGGGCAGATCTGCGAGAACCGTGGGAATGGGTGAATCTGTCGCTCGTCGATGGCGGAAAGACCAGTTTCGTCGTCGCGCTCCATTTCATTGGTAATCCGACCCCTGGCGCGGCAGCAGCCATTGCCTTCGTAACGCATCGAGAAAAAAAGGACGACGAGACGACAGTGCTCGATGCCGCGCAGCTTTCCCTCGAACCGCTGATGCTGTACCCAGGTGAATCCGAAATTCCTCAGCGACAACGCTTCTTGGATTGGCTCTCGAGCAACGACCGAGGCCATCACGGTCTGGACGCGTTATCTCTGAATGATTGTGCGATCGCATTTGGCGACGTATCAGTCGGCGCTGGCCAACGACGTCAGCTTTCGCGGGCGAATTGCGGCTCGCGCCGCCACGACAGCTTGGATACGTCGCGCACCCCCGGCGGACAGGGAAAAACGACGCTGATTTCCGTGCCACCTTGGCGGTCGCAATGCAACGTGCCGCCAACCTGCGCCGCAAGCGCTCGAATCAATTGCAGTCCCATCGATCGCGCGGTCATGATGTCAATCTCGGAGGCAAGCCAATCCCATTGTCACCCACCGACAAGACGAGATGCTCGGCGTCCGCACGTTCGAAGCTTATTCGAATTTCATTGTCGTCGTCGCCTCGGAATGCATGCGCCAAGCTATTCGATACGAGCTCGTTGATGAGCAATCCACAAGGAATCGCCGTGTCGATGTCGAGCATGAGTGGCGAAATCCGCGCTCGTATCGTTACCCCATGCGCCGACGACCGATATGCGCCCACGAGCGTCGTGACGAGGCGATCGACGTAGCTGGGAAACTCGATGCCAGCGAGATCGGGCGCCATGTACAGTTGTTCGTGCACCAGCGCCATCGCGTGCACGCGACGCTCACTCTCGGCGAGCTGCGCGCGGACAGGACCCTCGGACACATGCCTCAGTTGCAAATGGAGCATCGACGTGATGACCTGCAGGTTGTTCTTCACGCGGTGGTGAATCTCCCTCAGCAGCACTTCTTTCTCGTGAAGAGATGCCTCGAGCCGCTCGGCCTGCTGCTTCAGCGCCGTGATGTCCTGCACGACGTAGGCAAAACGTGGGCTCGCGCCCGTCGTTGGCGTGATTGGACAAACCGTCGCCGAAAGCCATCGCGTGCCCTCGTTCGACGGATGTTCGTATTCGAATTGCACGGGCACGCCGCGCGCGGAGCTTTCGCGGTAGCGTGAAACCCACATGGCAATGACCTGCTCGGGCACTCCGCGGTCGCGCGCCGAAGGAGTGTCTTGGGTTTCGGGGGGAATTTGGAAAAAGACACGGGCAGCCGCATTGTCGCGAATGTGTCGTATGTCGTCGTCGTCATCGAGCTCGACGATTCCCATCATGGACGCGGCGTTGTCGAAGAAGCTGCGCAATGTCGCCTCTTGCTCGACGAGCGCCTGCGTTGCACGCTTGATTTCTGCGATGTCACGCCCTTCGGCAATGAGCTGCGTCACGCGCCCGAGCTCGTCGTACACGGGCTTGATCGAGAAATCGGATGGTGGTCGTCGTATTGCCCGCCCCGAGAACTTCGACATCGTAGCGCACGAACTCGCCGTTCGCCGCGACTTGAATGGCCTCGCGGAGCCTCCGCTGCGTTTCGGGAGAAATCGTCCACCAGCGCGCGTGCCAAAATGGTTTGTCGAGAACATCCTCGGGCTCGAGGCCCCCGAATTCGAGCGCGGTCCGGTTGGCTTCGATGAGCGTGCCATTGGGTTGCATGAGGCCGACGAATTGGAATTGCGAATTGAACATGGCTCGAAAACGCCGCTCGCTTCGCTCGAGCGCCCCCTCCAAGCCGAGCCGCTCGCTCATGACGGCCGCGACGACCAGCGCCGACAACACGGCGACGCCCAGATAAACCTGCACAGCAAGGATGTGCTCGGCCTTCGACGAGCCGGCGATGACGAAAGGACCACGACCTCGGACCGTTTCCCAAACGGCAATGCACGAGAGCGCGAGCGAGCTCAGCGCCGCGCCACGAGGACCTCGCCGCACGGAAATCCAAAGCAGAAACGGCAAAGTCAAATAGGGGAGCACGAGCAAAAAGGTGTCATTTTTGACCACTCGACCAAAAATGAGAAACGTCGAAGCGACGAGCAGGACGAAGACCAGGAGGTCCCCGAAACTGCGGTGACTTCCGCCGCGTGGAAAGAAGCGCAGGTCGGCGTGTGCTGCGGTAAGGACCACGGGACACACCATCAGCATCCCAAGCGCGCCACCGACCAGCCAGACACGCCAAGCAGGCCAAAAAGGCGCTCCAAACCCGAACGTTGCAACGGCTGCACCAAGGAGCGACGTGACACTCATGGAGCCCGTGGCGGCAAGAAAGACCAGCGCCGCGACCTCGGACAACCGCGTCATCTTGATGGGTGGCTCGAGCACCGTCCGCATCAGGCTTGCGGCAAGCAGCGGCTCCACAGCGTTGGCTATCGCAAAACCGAGGCTAATCGGCAGCGAGGTTCCAGCGAGCAGATTGGCTACGGTCACGGCGAGGCCGATCGCGACGACGATGAACGGCCAGTCGCGTCGCGGCCGCAACAACAAGACCGCCAGGGCGAGCCCGACCGGTGGCCAAATGGCCGCAATGTTCTCAGGCTCGACGACGAACGTGAGGCTCACCTGGGCCGTGAGAAAATAAGCACCCCCGACCATGACGAACCACGCGAGCGACGGTCTGTCCGATCGAACATGCGCGGCATTGAAATGAGTCATTTCCGATCCAGCCACGAGCTTCCATCGCGAAGTGCCAAAAGGCGTGAACGGAGACAATGTATGGTAAAATGCGCCCGGGGGCCACTCGAAGGGCTGAATATCCTTCGAGCAGCACTTCTCGCATGGCAGAAGCTGGCGCCTCGGCATGCGGTAGCGAAGAGATCTGCCGTGCTGCCCGCGCGCTGCAATACCGTCGTCAACCGATCCATCACCGCGTCGTAGGCGCTCGAGCTCGATCGCACCTGCCTCGCAAAGGCGGACAAAACCCCGAGTAGGGCTGGCCGAGCGAGTGGCAGAGCAACGGCGATTTTGTTAGTTTTCTTCCGGTGAAAAAACGTAGGGGACGGCACCCGCGGGCTGGCCAGGGTACTCCGAGCGGTCGGCCGACGTCGTTCGTTCGGAAACGGGGCAATGTCCCGAACGACGTTGGGCCCCAATTGGCTTCTCTTTTCGAACAAGCGCCCGACGGGATTTTCATCGCCGACATTGACGGCCGCTATACCGACGTGAACGACGCGGCCTGCCGGCTGCTCGGCTACTCTCGCGAGGAGCTCATCGGAAAAACCATTCTCGATTTGATTCCAGCCAAGGATGTCGAACGGCTCTGGCGATCGAAGCAGCGGATGCTCGATGGCAACGTCGACATCGACGAATGGACGCTTCGGCACAAGGACGGAAGCGACGTCGCCGTGGAGGTTAGCGCGAAGATCCTTCCCGACGGTCGCTGGCAAGGGTTCGTGCGCGACATCCGCGGGCGAAAGCAACTGGAACGAGCGCTTCGTGCGAGCCACGAAGATCTGGCGCGGGCCCAGTCGGTGGCCAAGATCGGCAGTTGGCGGCTCGACGTCCGACGCAACGAGCTGGTATGGTCCGACGAGAACTACCGAATCTTCGGGGTTCCCTTGGGGACGCCGATGACCTACGAGGGGTTTCTCGACTGCGTCCATCCAGCCGACAGGGATATGTCAACCTCGCGTGGGCGGCCGCGCTGGCGGGGCTCCTTACGACATCGAACACCGGCTCCTCGTCGGCGGAGAAACCAAGTGGGTGCGAGATAAGGCGGATCTCGAGTTCGACGAGCAAAACGTCCTCATTGGTGATGCAATCATTTCAATGGGCGATGATGGGCGCATCACGCTGTTCAACGAGGGCGCCGAGAAGATCTACGGCTATTCGAAGACCGAGGTGATTGGGGCTCCGCTCGAGATGCTGATCCCGGAACGCTTTCGAGCCGCTCACCGTCGGTATGTGGAGCGGTTCGCGGCGGCGCCGGAGGTAGCGCATCGTATGGCCGGACGCGGCATGAAAATCTTTGGCCTTCGCAAAAACGGGGAAGAGTTTCCCGCCGACGCAGCCGTATCGAAAGTGGTCGTCGACGGGACGAGAGTTTTTACGGTGATTCTTCGCGACATCACGGAGCAGCAGCGTGCCGAGGATGAAATTCGGCAAACGCAGGAGCGGTTCGAGCTTGCCTTGAAGGGCGCGGACATGGCCACGTGGGATTGGAACATCGAGACGGGCGAGGTCGTTTTTAATGCTCGGTGGGCCGAGATGCGCGGCTTCCGCCCCGACGAAATCAAGCCCCACGTGGACACGTGGATCGCCGGCATGCACCCGGATGATTGGCCTCATGTGCAAAAAGCATTGGACGATTATTTCAATGGCGTCGTGCCCGAGTACCGCATGGAGTTTCGCATTCGCACGAAATCCGGACAGTGGATTTGGATCCTCGATCAAGGAAAAATCTTTGCCCGCGACGAAAAGGGCAAACCCACCCGCATGGTCGGCACCGAGATCGACATCACCGACCAAAAGCGGATTGAGCACGAACACAAACTGCTTGCCGAGGTCGGCTCGATGTTCGCGTCGACCCTCGACTACGAAGAGACGTTGAGCAACGTCGCGCAATTGGTCGTTCGCGATATTGCAGACTTTTGCATCGTCGACGTGCTCGAAGATGGCGAGGTGCGACGGGTCAAGGTCGCGAGCCGAGACCTTCTGAAAGCCCCGCTCTGCGAAGTGCTCCAGCATACTCCGCTCGATCGATCACGGCCGAGTTTTTTCACGGAAGCCATCGTGCACAGACATCCGGTCCTCATGGAGCGTCTGTCGCCTGAAATGGTCGAATCGTTGTCTCAGAATGAGCAGCACCTACAAGCGCTTCGTGCCATTGATCCACAATCCGTCATCGCCGTGCCGCTCATGGCGCACGGGGCGCTCATGGGCGCGATGGCTCTGGTATCCGCGACACCGTCTCGAGTGTATGACCGCGAAGATCTCCGCCTGGCCGAAGAGCTTGCTCACCGAGCAGCTTTATCGATTGACAATGCGCGGCTCTATCGTGCAGCGGGGCGCGCGATTCAGGCGTGAGACGACATGATGGGCATCGTCGCGCACGATCTTCGCAATCTGCTCGGGAGCGTCCTCACGTGCACGTCGCGTATTCGGCGTCACTTGCCCGAATCGAACGACTTGATTGGAAACCCTGTCGGGGTGATCGAGGCTGCCGTAGCTCGAATGAATCGTCTCATTCAAGATCTGCTCGACGTGGCGCGTATGGAGGCAGGGCGCTTTTCCATCGAACGGGCCGGCGTATCCACGGCGCATCTCCTCTTCGAATGCGTGGATAGCCAAAAGCCGCTCGCCTCCGAAGCATCTCTCGACCTCGTGCTCGAAGCGGCTCCCGGCCTCCCCCGCATTTGGGCGGATCGCGACCGGCTTCTCCAAGTGTTCGAGAACCTCATTGGCAATGCGCTCAAATTCACCGAGCCAGGCGGTCGGATCACGGTGGGCGCAGAGCCTCGGAAAGGCGAAGTGCTGTTTTGGGTCGCGGACACGGGTGCGGGCATTCCCGCAGACGACCTGCCGCACGTATTCGACCGGTTCTGGCAAACGCGAAAACCCAACCGACGCGGGGCGGGGCTCGGACTGGCGGTCGTCAAAGGTATCGTCGAAGCCCACGGCGGCCGCATCACGGCCGACAGTGCCCCAGAACGCGGCAGCAAGTTCACCTTCACGATTCCAATCGTGACGCCGACGGTCGCCACGACTTCGCGAGATCTTTGTTTGGCATGACAACCTATTTCTTCGCGCGCCGGTCATCATGAAGAATTCATCGCAAAGGGGCAAAGGCGCAGAGTCGCAAAGACGTGGTCTCTGCAATAGCTACCAGAAGCGACAACTTGGGATTTTATTATTTGCGCCTTTCATCTTACGCGTCACATGAGCTCGGCATCCTGCTTGCTTGTACGTACGGGTCGAAACGCGGGGGGACGACCGTGCGAAAGCTGCTCGCGGGCCTTGTGGCCCCATTGCTCATTTTTGTTTTCATCGCATGCGGCTCGAGAGAAATGCCACCTGCGGAAGATCCCGTCGACATGGACACATCGGGAAGGTGGTTGACGGCTGGTGAATGCTGGTCGTGTGGAAATACGGAAGCGTGCTTCGATGACCATGCCGTCAATTACTGCTTGGCGAAGTGCTCCACCGTCAATCGCTATCTGGTCGTCGGCTCGGCCTACGCGGTCGGGGGATGGGCCAACTGCAATGACGCTGCGACGAAATTTTGCATGGAGCAATCGAACGGCAGCGTCGAGGATGCGTGCTGGGGCAACGTGCAGTGGTAGTCGCGTGACGCGGTGACGTCATTGGCTGCGCGAAGGCACACGTGCGTCCGTGGGTCGGGACGACGAAGGGTTGCGTGTTCGGCGAGCGCCAGCGCATCGAAGAACGAGCGGGCTGGAAAAAAGTGCGGCACGTAGGAAACTGGAGGCACTCTCGCGCATGTTGAAGGGCGACGAGAGTCCGTACCGTGCCCAACCCCGAAATTGCCCCTGCCCACGTTCCGCCCTTGCTCGCGCCATCGGGGTGCGAACCGCGAGCAGCCGATCTTGCAGCGCCCAAACCATTGCCTGCTTCCCGAAACGAGCGGCGCATCGAAGCTCGTCCCCAAGATCCCCGAACCGAGCTCGCGGCGCTCTATCGCGCTCACCACGCGCTCGTGTACCGAATCGCTCTTCGCTACGGAAAAGGAAATACAACGTGGGCCGAAGACATCATGCAGGACGTTTTTCTCGACCTCATGAAAGCACTTCCCACCCTCGATGACCGCGAGCATCTCGAAGGGTGGCTGTACAAGGCGACGACGCAGCGCTGCTTTTGTCGATTGCGCCGGGAAAAATTCCGAATGCTTGCGCCCATCCGGTGGCTTTTCGGCGCGGAGCAGGTCGAACCGACCACGCCCGACATGCTTGCGATGGCAAGACAAGACTTGCAGCGCGCCGCCCATGCGCTCGCCGAATTGCCCGCGAAAGAACAGATTGCATTTTCCATGTATTACCTCGATGGCAAAGAGCAAGACGAAATCGGGGAAGTGTTGGGTCATTCCAAAGGATACGTTTGCAAATTGATTCAACGCGCGGTCGACAAACTCCGAAAACGAGGTTGGGAGGTGCCGGGATGAGCGTCGAGAGCAGCCGCAACCTCGTGGCACGATTGCGCGAAGTGGATGAGCACTATGCGCGGCACGAGCCTGCGCGCGGGGCGGAAACTCGGTTTTTGGCCCGCCTGTCAAAAACGACGGATTCGTCACGAAAACCCTTGGCATGGCGGACCATTTGGCGACCTCTCGTCGTCGGCGCTTGCTTGGCGGCCGTCGCCATTTCGCTGCACGACGAGATTTCCAGGGCGCGCCGGTCGTATTTTCGACCCTTGCAGCCGAACGTGCCGGCCGCATCGACCGATGTGCACAATCCACCGCCCAAAACACCTCGAAAACAAGACCCCGTATTTCATGACGCCATCGTTCCCCAGGCGCGTCCAACGAATGAAAATCGACACGACATCGCGCCATCGCTGCCGCTCCCGCAACCTCCGCAAGCGGATGATTTCATGGGTCCATCACAACCGCGGCGTGAACGAATGCCGCGTATGTTCCTGCCCTATCGTTCGAGCCTCTTCGACGCGCAGCGCATGAAAATGCGCTCGTTCGATTCATCGTCACCCGAATGGTATTGGTCGGGCGCACCCGTTCCGAAATCGGAAACGCCCCTTTCTCTTTGGAGTGGCTCGTCGAGCACGTCGAGTGCTTCACGCAGGCATGAAAAAGCGTCCGAGCCCAACACCATGATCGCTTGTCGTTCCACCGATTACTTGAAAACAGCAGCCGATCTCGATTGCTCCGAAAAAGGACTCATGCTGACCGAGCTCACGCTGCTCGAACCATGTGGCAATGGTGGGTTTCGTCGAGAAACGCACGAGTGCATCGAAGCCGAGCTCGAAACCTGCTTCACGGATACGATGAGTGACGGCAAAGCTTGCCAAGATCCCGGACTTCTCAAAATGCTCGCTTATGAAAAGTGCACGGCTGCGGGACTACAACTGACCGATTTGGTTTACGATTTCGAGAGTTGCAATGGAGGAATGGGCGGGGCGAAGTATACTTGCTGTGCGCCGGCGGTGGAACCTCCTCCGCCAAACCCTCCGTCGTGCCATAAGCTCGCCCCCATCGACAGCGCGACCTGCAAAGACCTCGGGACGTTGAAGCAAGAGGCATCCGATATGTGCGCAGCAGAAAAGGGATACCTTTTCGATTTGCACGTCGGGGTCGGTTGTCCCGACGGTCAGGCATCGCAAGTGATCGCCGTGTGTTGCGACTTGTGAAGTGAAGAAAAAAGGAAACTTTTTGGCACCTCGCGATTGATAGAAGCGTCGGAACGAGGCCGGTCCACCTCGAATGGGACCATGGAGGTTCACATGCGGACGATGAAAACGCTCGTTTTTCTTTCCCTTCCTTTGGTGGCAACTTTTTTTGGCGGCTGCGCAGCCGACGTCAAAATTGGGGACGAAAATGCACGTCCGGGTACGGATCAGCAACTCGTCGAAGGGAGCGAATGCATCCAAGCGACGCTGCCCGCGAGCGGCTGTATCGATTATGGCGACCTGAAAATGCAAGCGCACGATGCTTGTCAACAAGCGGGCATGCAGCTCGTGGCCCTCACCATTGAACCCGTCGATGGCTGCAACAACGTGACGGAAGGAGCTGGCGAGTATCAGTGCTGTCCCGCCGCACCTGCGCCAGAGCCGCCCGATCCAGGTACTTGCACGAGCGGCACCATTGGCGATGGAACCTGCCAAAGCCATGAAGACTTGAAAATGGCGGGATGGGACTTGTGCAAACAATCCGGGTTCGTCCTAACGGACCTTGTTTTTGATGATGGTGCGTGCTCCGGCGACTCGGCCATTTCGGCGGCTTACGAATGTTGTTCCGGCGGAACTGCATTACCTCCGCCCCCGCCCAGCATTTGCGCGAGCGGAACCATCGGCAATGGGAGCTGCCAAGGTTATGCCGACTTGAAAATGGCGGCGCATGAAACGTGCGAGCAGGCTGGGTTCGTTCTTTTTGACCTGATTCCCGATCCGGGAGCCTGCCCTGATGGCGAGGCGATCTCCGCGTCGTATGCTTGCACGTCGAGCGGTCCTTGTCCGTGAATCGTGGCGTCGCGGGCGTTAGAGTTGGTACGACGCCGTTACACGATCTGGCAAAGCGGTTTTAGCGTAGTGCAGCGTGAATTGCGGGCATACCCGGGTTTCACGGCGTGCCGTTGCCATCGGGCGGAGTCCCCTCCTCCGCCTTGGCTTCGGCATTCTTTCGTCGCGTTTGCGCGGCTTTTTCAGCAATCTGTGAATTGTATCGAATGGTTTTCTCGAATGGTGCGAGGATGCTCTTGTCGCCAGTGCGGTGCGCGGTCGACTTGGCCGCGTCGGCCATTTGGGCGATCGTATTTTCGCGATTGTGCACCTTTTTCGCTCGGCTTTCGCGTACGACTTCGAGGAGCTTTTCGAGCTCGCTCTCGCCCGCCTCGAGCTTTTCGATGATCGCCGTATCGTCCACGAAGCTTTGATAGACCTTCGTCGTGATGCCGGCATTCTCGCCATGCAATGGGACGCTTTGTGCAAGCTCGGTGATGACCTCATCAATGCCGTCTTGTGCTGAACGAAGACGTTGCATTGCGTTTTTGGGTAGGTCGATCAAGTGTCCATCGAGATCCTTCAATGATATTTCCAGCGGTCCCGCGTAGGCTGCACCGGTGACTTTGCTCATGATTGGCCTCCTCGGCTAAGGTGGTTTGGACGTTTGCATGCCTGGAAACGGACGTCAACACGTATCTGCCAACAGTGTGAAGCCTTGGTGGGTGGCGACGAAGTCGTCGATGGGCCTGGTGAAGTCGCCGTGTTCGTTGATGAAATCGTCGCTTTCGCTGGCGAAATCGTCGAGGGGGGCGACGATGTCGTCGCGTTCGTTGGTGAGATCGTCGAGGGTGGTCGACGAAGTCGTCGCGCTGGTCGGCGAAGTCGTCGCGTTGGCTGACGAAGTCGTCGCGTTGGTTGGCGAGTTCGCCGAAGGGGTTGGCGAAGTCGTCGCGTTGGTTGGCGAAGTCGTCGCGCCGGTTGGCGAAGTCGTGGAGTGTGGTCGACGATGTCGTCGGGAGTGACGCTGTCGCCAACCGGCAAGCACCTGTATCCTCGCACGCCGGGAGTTGCGAGCGGGCCGCGTGGGTTTGGTCGCGAAACGAGGAGTGGGCTTGCATAGGTTTTCCCTTGCAATGCCGACGCGGATCTGCATGAGGGCGGGGCCGCGCCACAGGTCGCGCGTGAAGGTTGGTCATAGCGGACTCTTGGTGAGCAAACGAAAATGCTGCGTGTAGTCAGATACGCGATTGAATTGCGTATCCGCGTACGCACGAGCAGGCGGCGGATGGTTGTACGGGGATCACATGCGGGTTTCACCTTGACCACGGCGCACCCCTTCGGGTGCTATCGCACCATGGTTCCCACCATCAATAGACTTGCATTGTCCTTGAGCTTTACCGTGTGCTTGGGTTTTGCGTTCGTGCCTCAGGGATGCGGGGGCGTTCATCATCCTGTTGCGGACATTCCCGAGCACGTTGCAGCACCGATCCGAGGGTGCGCTTTCGAGCACACGCATCACGTCCGAGATGCGGACCATATCGTCAAGTATGACGTGACGCTCGATAGCAACGGCGAAGTTGACTCCATTGCGCTCATGGATTCCAGCGTCGGCGATGAAGAGCTCGAGCAATGCATAGCTGCCTCGATCCGTTCGCTGACCGAGAACGATCTTCTGCGCCACCGCTCGGAGAATTTCGATCGCGAGCTTGCACAGCCGGAATCGCGCATGCTGCTGGGTACTCCGGCAGTACCGCTTGCGGTTTGCGTTGCGTCGCCACCTTGTTTGCTCGCGCTGGGCATGGTCGTGGCTGGTTTCCGTGTACACCGTGCAGATCATGGTGCACACGGCGACCACGACCACGGCCAAACCCACCACGATAACGACGGGCTGGCCGATGGCGACCGCCAAACCCACCGCGACGACGACGGCGCCGCCGATCCCGATCGCCCTACCGCGAAAGTATCCGAACCAGACGTGTGAGGACGACGAGATGGCTCGCTTGGAAAAGGAGATGCACAAGATTTGCGACAAGGGCTTCGCCGCGACCTGCGGGGGTAAGGCCAAAAAGACGGATCTTCCGTTGATCCCCTGCTCGGCGATCAAGCTCAGCATCCTGCAAAGGCAGGCCTGCATCGCAGCGCGATGGCTGGTTCAGGACAAGTGCTTCGGCGGCAAGCCAGACGACATACACAAGAAGCCGATTGACGACCACCAGCGAGGGCTCGACGCCTGCGAAGCCCTGAAGCTGATCAATTGCGCCAAAGGCCACCCCATGGCAGGACTATAGGCGAACCATGTCTGACGCACTTCTCGAAGCCATTGAGGCTGGCAACATCGACCGCTTGGCAGAACTTCTCGCCGCCGGCGCCGATGCCAACGCGACCGTCATATCCCGCTACTATACCCTTGAGTTCCGCCTCACTCCATTGCTGGTAGCGGTTCGGGCGCTCCAGACTCCCGGCGCGTCAGAGCCAGGCTGCTCCATCGACACGGTGGTCCTGCTCCTGCGTTACGGCGCCGACGTGAACCGTTGGGACGAGGAGCATGCGTCGACGCCGCTCTTGACTGCCGTGTTCAACAACCACATCGACGCTGTGCGCATCCTTCTGGCAGCTGGCGCGGATCCCAATGTACGGGGTGATGAGGGCGAGTCACCGCTGCGTTTGTGCGCCGAGAAAGGCTATCTGGCGATGGCTCGGCTCCTCCTACACTGCGGTGCGAACAAAACCATCCATGAGGGAGGGGGGCCTGCTGGCATGAATGCATTGGGGTTTGCGGCAACCAGGCTCAATGTCGAGATGGTGAAACTGCTGCTCGCTCATGGCGCAGATCCGCATGTTGGAGACGCAGACGACATCACGGTGTTCGAGCGACTCCAGTTCACGGTTGAGCTAGGTCGTGTCCCCGAGGATCCTGCCGCCCAGGAGCGCCTTCGGGAGATTCGCGCGCTGCTCGGCGACCCGGGTATTCCCGGGTCCACAAGCCCCAACCTCTAGAGAAATCCCATGGAGAACGATCCCCGCCTGCGCCGCCCGTCGAACCCCACAGGGACGCCGCGGAGTTGGTCGCTCAAGAAATCCGAAGCAAAAAATTGCTCAGTGAAGAGAATTGGACGGTGGACCCGGAACTGAGCGCCATATTCAACATTGCGTACGTTTCTGACCGGGGTGAGGTGTTGCTGTTCCAGGAGCATGGTGGCAGTGCGCTCTACGAGTCGAAACAAGCTCTTGTGGAGCGCCTTGACAGCATCAGTAAACGCCCCTTTTCGCAACACGTTTTGGAGGGATTGCTCCCGCAGGGGCCGCATTTCATCGAAGCGGTGCCGGGATTGGTCGACGAATTGGTGAAGCAATTGAAATTGCCCCGCGAAGCGCTCGACAATACGCCCGAAAGTCTGGACGTGGTGGAAGAAGCGCTGAAGAAACGCATACGACCGCGGAGCCGCATACTGGAAATTCCCAATTTGTTTGCCGCGATTGTCGCGTATACGGGCGAAGTCGCGAGACACGTGACGGGAGGCCATTGGCATTTGAACGAAGTGCACGGGGGCATCTGGGAACCGTACGTCATGTACGACGACGACTCCGATTACGTGAATCCCTTTCTGGAACCATACAAGAGCATCGCGGAACGTAGACGCGCAGGTCTGCTGCTGCGGGTGCTGATTCCCGTTCCGGGCCATCAGGGCTTGAAATTCAAAAAGGCTGATTGGGAATAGGTATGCCGAGCGCCTCCGCTGCCGAGCATTGGTTTGTCAGCGCGGCAAGCGGTATGCGTTTTAATACTCGGCGTCCCACTCTTCCCTTGACATACACTTGTTTCCGCGCGCTCGTTCCTGATTGCAATAGGCTCTGTAGAATACGTCGTTCTCGCGACGACGGTCAGCTTCGTCGTCGTCCACGGGTTGTCGTGGGGGTGGTGTTTGCGGGGGTGGTGTTTGTTCCGTACCCGCGCATGCGACTTGGGTGAGCGCCGGAGCGACCAGCAAGGCGAACGGGAGCGCGGTTGCTTGGAGATAACCTGCGATCTTGGCGGACTTCATGTCCATACCCGAGCACGGGTTTGTCACGGTGTCAAGGGCTTCCGGTTCTTCCGGCGCAACCTCGGGAATGAAAGTTGGCGGCAAACGTGCCGCTTGCGTTGTGACCGATTCAGGGATGCTGTACGGCGTCAAACCCATGGCCATCGTTGGAGGAGTGTTCGCCGACGAACCTGTGGGCAGAAGCGCGCCGCAAACCACGGTCACCGCCAGGGCGCCGCTGAATTGTGTCGCCTGCACCATCACGTGCGGGGCCCGCTGCGTCACGTTTGCGACAAACGCGCGCGCTTTCTTCGGCAAAAGCAGCACCAGGAGGGCGGCTACCTTGGCTTGAACGTGGGCGTAAAGCAGCTTCAGGAGCCGTAGATGACGGGACTCGACCGTGGACCGCGGTTCACCTTGTTCTCGAGCTATCTCGCTAATGGTTTTTCCTTCGGCGAACAGCGCATGAAGAAACGCTCGATCCTCAAGATCGAGTTCCGTTATGGCGCAATCCAACATCTTGCGCGCTTCGACGACCCCCGTGGCCGGTGGAACCCCAGCCAGTTCGGCGATATCCGTGCCGGCACCAATCTCGCGTTCCGCTCGGCGACGCTGGTCGGTGCGGATCGTCAGGGCCTCGTACTTCACGAGCTCGCACATCCTTGCGACAAACTCTTTGTGATTTTGGATTGACGGCAGTTCGTTGCCGGGCTTGAGTAATGCCTTGACGAACGCCTGCTGCACGGCGTCTTCAGGAGAAGCACCGGAATGACGAGTGACCCGTCGCGCGACGCCCAACATCTTTCGCGTGAGCTTGGCAAATTGATCGGCCGACAAACCAAAAGGGAATTCCGGAGGTCGTTTGCCCATGCAGGTACAGGGCGCGAGCGTACCTGGATGACGAAAAATCGTTTCACTTTTTGTCAGGTGCTGGCGATGGCCGTGCTGAGCCTGGCTTTTTCCGCTCAACCCGCGTTTGCTCACGAGCCACCCGTGATCCTTCCCACACGGCTGGACTTCGACGCATCGCGTGCCCCCAAGAAGTGCAACAACGATGACGCTTTTCGCTCGATTCTGGGCGCATGGGTGCCTCCTACGGTGTTGGATGATGATGCCGAGCGTCGGTTGGTGGTGCGTATCCGCTGGACGGCGACGGGCGGCAAGCGAGCGGAGCTGTCGCTCGTCGATGCTCAGGGCGCCGTCGTGGCGGAGCGGCACACGGAACATCCAGCCACGGACGAGTGCTACTTCGTGCTGTATGGCGCCGCCCAGGATGCAGCGGAGCTCTTGGGCGCCTTCGAACCACCTCCGCCAAAGCAACCCGTCACGTGTCCCGCGTGCGCCCCGTGCCCATCATGTCCGCCCGCACGTCCATGTCCAACGTGCCCACCGCCTGCGCCGCCCGTGCCAACGATCACGCATGCACCAACGCTTTATCGATCCTCCATCGGCATTGGCGCATTCGTCGGGTCGGGCATACATTCGGGGCTCGGCGGCGGACCGTATCTGCTCCTCAGTTACGCCCCATGGCGCCAATGGTCCCATGTGCACGTCGAATTCGAGGGGTCGTGGACATCGCAAACGTTGGAATCCATTCGCACACACGCCATCCCGCTCGTGGGTTCCCTGTGTCTGGTCCGCGGTGTCGTTCGATTCTGCGGCGGCTTGGCGACCACGGCATTTTATTCGAATCAATCACCAAATCATGACGACTTGCATTTGATGTTCGGCGGAAATTTTCGTGTTGGAACCCAATTGTTCGTTCGCGGTCCGTTTTCCATTCGTGCTGATGTTTTAGCGCGCATCGCATTCGCCGATAAAAGGTTTGGTAAGGCTACGATGGCAATCGACGACCCAAGGACCTTCGCGGCAGGATTGGCCGTGATGGGCGCGTGGTCGGTCGAATGAGTGCATGGGCAAACTGCCGAACCACTGGTCACAGGCGCCGATGGAGTGGTTCCTCGATTGGTGGCTCGTCTATCGCTCTCCGCAGAAGATGGCCAAGCTGGCGGCCAAGACTGGCTTTCGGCGTGAGGATGTGGAGCTGAGCATGGACCCGACGGGTACCATCACCCTGATGAGATTGACCCGGCACTAGACCTCAATCAAGCGCTAACGAAGAAGCGATCCAATTTACAACAGACGAATGAACCCAATTGACCCCAAAGGGTACACGTTCGCCATTTGGGTTATGCCCCATTCGTTGTCCCCCATTTTTCAATTACGTCGTTGCCCTCGGTTTTTCATGTTCGTAGTTGAATTCATGCGAGCGGATCGTCCCGGGCCCCGGTGCGTCGGGCGATCCTGATGTTCAGAGCGCGTCGAGAAGTCGGAAGAGGATGGGAAGATCGGGGCGCCATGCGAGAAGTCGATAAACGAGTCGACGACCTGTGGAGATGATTTGCGCGGGAACGAGAATGATTCGCTGGACGAATGAGCGGAATTCCATACCGAGCACGCGTCTCTGCTCGGCATTGTGCTCCGTTTCCTTTCCGCCTTCTACGGGCAGGAGCAATGCAAGCCAGGCTTTGAGTGACCACGCGATCGAAGTGGTGACCATATAGGCCCAATTCGCTTCCAACGTATTGAGTGGAGCGGTAAATGCGCGGGTGCCGGACTTCTGCTCGGCAATGATATTTTCCTGGTTACAACGGTCATTGGACTCCGCAATGACTTGCGCAGCGCTCATATTCCAGTCATTGGTCACGTAGAAAAAGTACCGCGAGCGATAGCCGAGGGTGAGTTGGCCTTTTTCTTCGACAATCGTTTTTACAAGGACGATGACGCGATAGTTGCGATTCGTCGTTCCTGATTGATAATCGAACTCGGCGATATCTTCCTCTTCGAGTTTGAGATTCAAATACTCGCGCTTGCGAATGATTTCCTCTTTTACGCGCGGCTGCTTTTTACGTGCATTCAGTACTTCGTCCGCCTTGCGCACGAGAGCCTGATACTCGGAATCATCAATGCCGTTTGCTTCTGCAAGCATGTTTTTTCTCGCGTCATAACCGAAGACGAAGCGAACGCCCTCGTTATCCAATTCATCCAAGTCTTTGCCTGACGCGATTCGAGTATCACCGCGCACGAGAATATCTTGAAAGCCGGCGCGGCGGCAGAGCGTTATGGAGCGCTTGATATATTCCAAAGCGCCCTCTCCAGATGGCCGATTTCCGGGACGATTTACGATAAACAGCGGTTCTTTCGTATTTGCCAACGTAACGATGAATGGATGATAGCCCCATTGGCCATTGTAGGCGAGATCCATTCCCTGCTTACATTCACCCTGGGTTGCCACGATGGTACTATCAATATCGATTCGCGCTGTCTCCTCGTCAGCATCTCCACGCTATCTGATGCTGCCACACGTTCACCCGCACATTGTTGACGGTATCCATCAATTGGTTTATGGATGTGCCATCGAACCGACGGAAAAAATCGCCAGATGTCGTTGGATCCGGAATCGCGCGAGCATCGATAGCGTCCAGAAACGCTGAGTCGTTGCGTCGCACCTCAATATCGTCGAGCACCTTGGCGCCACACAGCCCGTTGTACGCGACATTCAGGATATGGTCAGATTCTCGATATGGGCGATGGCGCTTCAGTATCGAAATATCCTTATCAATGGCTCGCGCGAGCCCCACCTTTTGAACAACCTGATGGATTGCACCAATGCCACCACAGGTAATTGCCTGCACGCGATTTGACGCTTCGTAGTGAATCTTCTTGGCGCCGAATTCGGGACCACTGTCCCGTGGTGTTGGGTCGCGTCGAATCGCGTCCAGTCGATCCCTGATCTTTTTCTTCCCACGCTCGTACCAATCGCGCAAACGCTGTTTCGCTTTGGATGCTTTGACACGCCGGTTTGCTCTAACTGCTTTGACACTCATACCACGTATGGACAGGCTCGAGCACCTTTCCCGAAATCTTTTTGCGTTCGTTCCCAAAATATGACAATTGCTCGACGCGCTTCACCTGAAACGCTCGTCCTGAACTCCATGAGCGAGCCCAAATCTAGGCTCGGCCAGAACGTAGCGCTTGATCTAGGCCTAGTTCCCCGTACGGTGACGCGTTTTGCGTGACGTCGAGCTTGCGTTTGTCGGCGTCGATGCACGCGTGTGTCCACATGTCAAGGAAAAGGTTACCCGTAGGTGAGCACCATGCCGTGTGACGAAGCGGAGTGGATTGGGATGTGCGCGTGGACACGATGGTGCGATACTTTGCCAGCCGTCTTGACGAGAAAATCTTGATACGCAAGGTTCCGGACGTGGCCGTGTTCGTTCGAGCGCACTAGAAGAGGTCACATGTCGAATGGAATCGCGGTCGTTGGAATGGGTTGTGTATATCCGGGTGCCTTGTCACCGGAGACATTATGGGAAAACGTGGTAGCGGGGCGGCGCTATTTTCGCGCCCTGCCGGATGAGCGCCTTCCAATGGCGGATTATTTCAGCGAGGACCCCAATGCGCCTGGAAAAACCTATTCCAATCGGATGGCCGTCATCGAGGGATGGCATTTCGATTCGCTTCATTTTCAATATCCCGCCAGTGACCTACAACGTCACGGACATCGTGCTGGCTGGCGCTGTGGACCGCCGACAAGGCGCTGGAGGATGCCGAGCTGGATCTGGCCAGATCGATCGCAACAAGGTGGGGTGATCCTCCTCGTCGCTGCTCGCGGTGAACCAGGCGTGTGAGGCGCTGGTCAATCATGAGATGGACATCGTCCTGGCCGGTGGCGCCGATGTCAGCCTGGATCCCTTCGAGGTGGTGGGTTTTGCCAAGACGAAGGCTCTGACCAAGACCGATATTCGCCCCTATGACGATAACGCCGATGGCATGTTGCCCGGCGAGGGTTGTGGTCTGGTGGTATTGATGCGTGAGAGCTTTGCCCGTGCGCGCGGTTTTCCGATACGGGCTGTGATCCGCGGCTGGGGACACTCGACTGACGGTCGTTCCACTGGCATTACAGCGCCGGTGGCGGCGGGGCAGATGCGCGCCATTGCCAAGGCTTATCAACGTGCCGGGTTATATCGCGAAAACGGCGCTCAAGACATTCTCGTTTACCAGTGGGCGGGGTCAGCCGATGACCGGCTGCTCGCGCGCTCGACGAGCTTTTTCCCGCACAAAGCCATCGAGAAACATTTGCAGCGACTCGCGGCGGGTGTTCTCCGATTGGGCCACGATCTGCTGTTGTGATGCGGCGAGCGGCTGAGGGCTTGCGGAGAAAACGAGCCCTCGCCGCGGATTCAGTCGCGATCCCTGCTCGGATTGCAAGCAGAGTTTGCATCGCGCTCGTAGTCACGCGTGAAGGACTTCCGCTTGGCTACGAGGTTTTCCCCGGAAACCGTGTAGACATGACGACGGTCAAAGAAATCGTCGAGGCGTACGGGACGGAGATTTGGCATCGCGCAAACGTTGGGTCATGGATCGCGGGATGGGCAGCGAAGCGAATGAAATGGCTTGAATCAACGGCCAGACGGTATTGGATTGGCACGCCCAAAGCAGCGATGAAATCTTGGCGTGAGGCGTTGGATTCGGCGGGCGGACGGCAATTCGTGACGGATTGGAAATTTAAGCTGTGCCGAAGGGATCCGAGACATTTGCTTTGTGCCGGTCCGCAGATCGAGCTAGAGAATCGGCGATGCACGACGGATTCGAAACGGCTCGAAGATGGTCTCGAACGGATCGAGCGGCGGCTTGCAGGCAGCCAAAGCCCGTGGATCGAAGTTACGCTCGGACGCCAAGTTGGGCGGCTTCGGCGGCAATGGACGCGCGGCCGGCCGCCGTCGAATACAATGTTTCGATCCTTAAATCCAGGGGCCGGAGGATTGAAACTTCAGAAAGCGCTGCAATTTGACTGGAATGAACGGGCCCGCGAAAGCGAGGGTTATAGTAGCTGCGCACCAACGTAAAACAATTGGTCGGCGCAAGAAATATGGCACACGTACATTCAATGACGCAATCGGAAGCCGTACTTCCGCGCATTCATAAAAACGACCTCTCGAATTCGACCGATATGGCATCAGAAAGCCGAGCAGCCACAAAACCGGCCCGCGCCCCGCGGGGCTCCGGGGGGAGGAAAACGGGGGAAAGGGGGGGGGGAGGGCGGGGGAAAAGGGCGGGCGCCCGGCGCCCCCCCCCGGGGGGGCCCCCCCCCCCCCACGGGGGGCCCACCACCCCCCCCCGGGGGGGGAAGGCGGGGGGGGGGGCGGGGGGTTGGTTGCCCCCCCCCCCCGGGGCCGGGGGGGGCCCCCCCCCCCCCCCCCCGGGGGCCCCGCCCCGAGGGGCGCGGGCCCCCCCCCGGGGGGCGGATTGGTTTGTGGGCCCCGGTTTGGGGGGCCAGTGGTGGAAAGGTGTGGTCTGGCCCGGGCCGCGGGGGGAGGTGGGGTGGTTCCCCCGTACGGTGACGCGTTTTGCGTGACGTCGAGCTTGCGTTTGTCGGCGTCGATGCACGCGTGTGTCCACATGTCAAGGAAAAGGTTACCCGTAGGTGAGCACCATGCCGTGTGACGAAGCGGAGTGGATTGGGATGTGCGCGTGGACACGATGGTGCGATACTTTGCCAACCGTCTTGACGAGAAATCTTGATACGCAAGGTTCGGACGTGGCCGTGTTCGTTCGAGCGCACTAGAAGAGGTCACATGTCGAATGGAATCGCGGTCGTTGGAATGGGTTGTGTATATCCGGGTGCCTTGTCACCGGAGACATTATGGGAAAACGTGGTAGCGGGGCGGCGCTTATTTTCGCGCCCTGCCGGATGAGCGCCTTCCAATGGCGGATTATTTCAGCGAGGACCCCAATGCGCCTGGAAAAACCTATTCCAATCGGATGGCCGTCATCGAGGGATGGCATTTCGATTCGCTTCATTTCAATATCCCGCCAGTGACCTACAACGTCACGGACATCGTGCACTGGCTGGCGCTGTGGACCGCCGACAAGGCGCTGGAGGATGCCGAGCTGGATCTGGCCAAGATCGATCGCAACAAGGTGGGGGTGATCCTCGGCAATTCCGGTGCTGGCGAGTTTTTCCGGTCCGCGGTGTTGCAATTTCGCTGGCCCTATGTGGAACGCGCGCTGCGCCGGTCCCTCGCAACACTCGGTACGGCGTCCGGCGAGGTTGAACGCATCGTCGAACACTTCAAACAACATTACCAGCGGCCTCTGCCGCGGATCACCGAAGACAGTTTGGCTGGCAATATGTCCAACACCATCGCCGGGCGTATCTGTCATCAATTCACTCGGCGGAGGTGGTTATACCGTCGACGGCGCCTGTTCCTCGTCGCTGCTCGCGGTGAACCAGGCGTGTGAGGCGCTGGTCAATCATGAGATGGACATCGTCCTGGCCGGTGGCGCCGATGTCAGCCTCGGGATCCCTTCGAGGTGGTGGGTTTTGCCAAGACGAAAGCTCTGACCAAGACCGATATTCGCCCCTATGACGATAATGCCGATGGCATGTTGCCCGGCGAGGGTTGTGGTCTGGTGGTATTGATGCGTGAGAGCTTTGCCCGTGCGCGCGGTTTTCCGATACGGGCTGTGATCCGCGGCTGGGGACACTGACTGACGGTCGTTCCACTGGCATTACAGCGCCGGTGGCGGCGGGGCAGATGCGCGCCATTGCCAAGGCTTATCAACGTGCCGGTTATTCCATCAATACGGTGGACTTGTTCGAGGGCCATGGCACCGGCACGGCCCTTGGGGACAAGACAGAGATCACGGCGCTCAGGTCGATGCTCGAACAGGAGGACGAGAAGCGGCTGCATTGGCTGGGTTCGATCAAGGGCAACATCGGCCATTGCAAGGCGGCGGCCGGGGTGGCCGGTCTGATGAAGGCGGTGATGGCCCTGCGCAACAAGATCATCCCGCCCTCCGTCGCGTGTCTGCAACCCAATGGCGCATTCGGTCGGCCGCTCGGTGTGCTGCGGCCCGCGACCCACGGCTCGGCCTGGGAAAAGCCGGCTGGGCAGCGGCGTCGAGCCGGAGTCAGCGCTATGGGCTTTGGTGGCGCCAATGCCCACATCACGCTCGAAGAGGCCGATGAAAGCACGGTGAATGAAGCTCATCTCGCGGTGATCCACAGCGCGCAGAGTCATGAGCTGGTCTGCTTGTCCGCCGACTCGCTCCCGGCACTTCACAAGCGATTGCGGCGTTTGCACGAGGTTGCACGACAGATCTGTCGGGCCCAGCTCACCGACCTTTCGGCCGCGGTGCTGAGCGGGGAACAGCGTGGCCGTTATCGCATCGCCTTCGTGAGTGAAAGTCCCTGGGAGCTTTCCAAACAGGTCGAGTATGCCCTCGGTGCGATGGACGGCAGTGACGATATCCACGCCCTGGACGCATCAAAGCGGGGGATCTTCGCGGGGATCACGCGGGATGAGCCAAAGATCGCCTTTCTTTCCCGGGCCAGGGTGCGCAGCGCCTCAATATGGGCGAGGCCTTCATTCGCCGTTACCCCTTTGTACGCGATTTTTATGAACGAATCGAAGGCAACATGGCCGACCTGCTGCCTGAGCGGCTGCGCAGCATCATGCTGGTCGATACCCATACCCTCGACGACGACCGTCGGGCGGAGCTGGAGCGGCGCATCAGCCACACCAGCTTGGCCCAGCCCAGCATCATTGCCGCCTCGATCGCCAACCTGAAAGATCCTCGAGCACTTGGGGATCAAGCCCCACGTGGTCCTTGGTCACAGCTTGGGCGAGATTGCGGCGCTGCATGCGGCGGGCGTGATGGACGATGTCAGCGCGGTGCGCATCGCCTGTCAGCGCGGCAAGTTCATGGGCCAATTGCCGGGAGAAGATGGCGGCGCGATGTTGGCGGTGATGGCCCCCGTGCAGCAGCTTCAGGCGCTGATGGCGGAGAGCGGCCAGCAGGTGCATATCGCCAATTACAACTCCACTCGGCAGACGGTTCTGTCGGATGACAGGGCGGCGATCGCCCAGCTCGCACGCCTGCTGGAAGAGCGCAAGATCTCGCACCGGCTTCTCAAGGTATCGCACGCCTTCCATTCACGGTTTGTCGCACCGGCGGCGTTGCCGTTCGGCCAGTGCCTGCAAAAGATGAGCTTTGCCGCACCGCAAGGGCAGGTGATCTCCAGCATGACGGCGGCGACCTATGACAGCTCGAGCAATATTGCAGAGCAACTGGCCAATCAGATTGTCGAGCCGGTGCAGTTCGTGCAGGCGATCAACAAGGTTGCGGCAGACGAGCCGGATATGTGGATCGAGGTGGGGCCGGGTAATGTCCTCGGCCAGTTCGTCAACGACGTGGTGGATGGTGCGGAGTGTTTCGCCACCGATATTGGCAACGATGACGGCAGCCGGCTGCTCAACAACATCATGGCGCGTGCTTTTGTGATTGGTTGCCCCGTGCGACTGGAACAACTGTTCAATCACCGTTTCTACCGGCCGTTTGACCTGGAACACTATCAACCCGAGCTTATCGTCAATCCCTGCGAGCGCCCGTATGAAACGCCCGAGGTGGGGGACGGGACCGGTATCGTGCTCGGTGACCGCTTCAGCGCTCTGCGTCCGGCGGACGTGGACGAACAGGCATTCAACGATTATTTGGCCGTGCGCGGTGATTATCTGCGAGAGCTGATCGCTCTGGACCTGAAACATGCTCAGCCAAGCGCCGCCCGCCCGGCGGCAACGGCGGCGTTACCAATCGCTGTGACGGTCGACAAGGTCGGGCCGGTGCAGACGCCGCAATCGGTGCAGGATTTCGTGATGGCCTGGGTCGCCGAGCGGACGGGTTATCCGCTGCAAAGCATCGACCCCGGCAAGCGCTTGCGCGATGACCTCAATCTCGACTCCATCAAGGTGGGCGAGCTGGCCATCGCCATGGGGCAACACTTGAATGCCCGGCTCGCTGGCGACCCTAGCGCGCTGTCCAATGTCACGCTGCAGGAATTCGTCGAGCGGCTGGAGATCGACACGCCACCGGTCATCGACGCCCCCGCCCACGTGGTCGACCAACCCGTTCAGACCTATCGCATGGACTATCAGCCCTGTGCGCTGGAGCAGGAAGAGGCCGCTTTGGCGGTGCGTAACCGGCACGGCTTGCTGGTGCCGCTGTTGGACGGCTCGGCAGTGGCCGCCATCGAGGCGGAGCTGCGTCGGGCCGGCGCAAAGCTCGACGTATTGCAGCCCGCTGAGCTTGCCACGACGAATATCGTGGCGGATTTTTTGATTGTATTGGCGGCAGGAGAGGCGCGGCATTTCGTCGAAACACTGACGGCCGATCCGCAAGCGTCGATCGCTGCCGAGGCGAGTGCCCTTGTGCGCGTCATGCAGCAGGCCGCCGCGCGGCTCGACCTGCGCAAGTGCAAGACGCTGGTGGTGAGTCTGGAGCGAGGGAATGGCACACTGACGCGCGCAGGTGCCGCCATGCTGAAGACGTTGCATCAGGAATACGGTGGGGCCATGAAGTGGCTGGCTCTGCCCGCTGACGGCAATACGGACTGGCTCGCCAAGACCGTGTGCGCCGAGCTGGAAACCGCTGGACAGCACATCGGTTATGTCTATCGAGACGGCCAGCGTCATGCTGAATTGACCGCCCCTGTCCAAACCTCGGCAGCGCCCGGTTTCAGCCCATTGAATGCGAATGACGTGGTGCTGGTTACCGGCGGCGCGAAAGGCATTACCGCTGAATTGGTCATGGCCCTGGCTCTTCAGAGCGGAGCGACATTGGCCCTGCTCGGCTCCTCTGCCGCGTCGCACCCCGACGTGGTCGCCGGTCTGCAACGTTTTGCCGCCGCCGGGATTCGTCACGAGTATTATATGTGCGACGTCGCGGACAGCCTCGCCGTCCACGCGACGTTGCAACAGGTCCGGGCTGACCTAGGTGAACCTCGGGGCGTGTTTCATGGCGCTGGGGTCAGCGGCCTGCATCCTTTCACGCAATTGAGCGAGTCGGAGTTCATGCGCTGCTTCAGGGTCAAGGCGCAGGGCTTGTGGAACATCCTGCACGGCGTTGATCTGACACGCCTCAAAATGCTGCACGTCATCTCTTCCATCATCGGCAAGATGGGCATGCACGGCCAGGCCGATTATGCCTATGCCAATGCCTGGCTCGACGAAGCAGTACGCGATCTGGCCTACGCGTATCCAAAGCTGCACTGCTTGACCCTGGGTTATTCCGTGTGGAAAGGCACAGGCATAGGGCACAAGCTCGGTGTGGTCGAATCCCTGGAGCGGCGGGGCGTGTCGGCGATCAGCGTCGAGCAGGGCGTTGCAGCCTATTTGCAATTGATGTCCGCTCCCCACCCTGGTCCTGTGCATGTCATCATCGGTTCGCTGCCAGATGCGCAGCGCAGCGTGATCATGAGCAGTCGCCCGGTGGTAACGGGTCGCTTCATCGAAATGATCAGCGACTGGTTGCCCGAGGCGGCGATCACCGTCGAGGCCGTGCTCAATCACCGCGTCGATCGCTATATCGCCGAACACGTCTACCAGGGCACGCCGTTGATGCCGGGGGTGGTGGCCCTCGAGGCGATGACTCAAGTGGTGATGGCCTGTCGCAACAAGGACCAGCGACCGACACGGATCGAGGAGATCGTGTTTTACCGGCCGCTCATCGTGCCGTTTGGCGTCGACACGCGGGTGCAGATCTCGGCGCGAAAACGCGAAGGGCAGGGCGACAGTTATGGAGTGGAGCTGTTCGCCAACAAGGTGCGTTATTACAGCGCGACATTCGTGTTCGACAGCGCGCCGGTCGAGGGCAGTGCCCCGATCATCGGTGCGCCGCTGCCGCTCTCAGCCGAGAGCTACAATCCCTACCCGCTGTTTCAGGGTAAGTTCTTCCGCCGCATCGCCAACATCCGCAAACTCGAGGCCGGTGCGTCGGTGATCTCCGAGATCCGCGTGCCGAAACGGGAGGAGCTGGGTATCTTCATGCCAGAGGGCATGCACGTCAGCGCCGTGGTGCGGGATACCTTCCTGCAAACCGGAGCGCTGGCCCTGCCCAATGGCTATCTGCCGGCGGCAATGCAGAATTACTTTATCAATGCCGAGCTGCCGGAAGGGGAGTCGGTGTTTTGTGAGTGCCGCATCCTGAGCGACATGGCCAATAGCAAGCTGGCCGATATCTCGATTTTCGACAAAGGCGGCCGCCTTTTGGAAAAAATCGCGGGCATTACCCTGCGCATCTCGGCCGAGGGGCTCAATATCCAGCAATGCCAGTTCGAACCGGAGCCCGTCGCTACTGCCATCGAGCGGCGCCTGGGCGGCCTGTCCCTGCACGGCATCGGCATGGCGCTGCTTCGTGCCGAAGACGAGACGGCATCATCGGGCTGGCTGCAGGACGACGAGATCGCCGCCCTGCGGGAGCGGGTGTCGGCCGCCCGCTTCGACACCAGCCGCAACAACGTTCAGGCAGCAAAACAAGCGCTGGCCAGGATTCGCAACATCGACGTCAACGCGATCGAGGTGCACCATGCGCCCGATGGCCGACCGATGTTGGCGGCCAAGACCGCCGCGGTGCAAGAGGTCATTGCTGGGCTCGAGGTGAGTATCAGCGACAGTCATGGGTTGTCGCTCGCTATCGTTGCAACGGGTCCGGTCGGGATCGACCTCGAACCGGTGCAGGAGCGCGATGCCAACAGTTGGTTTCTGTTGCTCGGTGCCGAGGACTATCGCCGCGCCGAGGCCATCACCTATCAGAGTGGTGAACCCTATGGTTGGTCGGCCACCCGGGTGTGGACCATGCGGGAGGCCTTGCGCAAGGCTGGCATCGAACCGACCGAGGTGCGCCTCGAGCGCCTGACGCTCGAACAGGGCTGGTACCAAACGCATTTCGTCGTGCAGTCGCAGCGCTACATTCTCAGCAGCGCGATGGTCGATCTTGGCGCGCCGGGTGAGCAGCCCGCGGCGCTGACCCTGGTGTTCGTGGATCAACAACCTGCCACCGTGGCGCCCCTGTTGAATCTGACTGCCAGCAGCGACCCGCTCAGCCGGGTAGAACAGTGCTTGGACGAATTCGGCCGCCAATTGGAGCTGGGCAGCCACGCATTCGGCCAGGACCCGCAGCATGCGCTGACCGAGGCTCATCAGCAATATGTACGGCGCATCATCGACGAGACCCTGCAGACCCTGCGCGAAGCGGCGCCCAGCTTGAACAGGGAACAGACCAAACGCCTGCAACAGCGCGGCTATGAACTGATCCGTCGTTATGGCCAGCAGTCCAATATCTTCTACCGCGTGCTCGAGAAGCCATTGGGTTATCCTGGCGACCACGTGCTGCTGGACCGCATGTTCCGCAACCAGGTGCATACCACCGGCCTCGCTTACCACCTCGATCGCTGCTTCCTCGACTACGCTGGCACTGAGGCGGTGCGACAGCGTACTTATTGGGTGGTGCGCAAGCTGCTCCGCATGCTCGATGAACGGGGCCTCCGGCAGTTGAAGATCCTCGACCTCGGTGCCGGACCGATGGCCATCGAGCGTACCCTGGCGCATCGCTTTGACGGCATGCTCAGCATCACGGCACTGGACTTCGACAACAACTCCTTCGAGTACGCCAAGGCCGCTTTCGACGTGCCCGCCGAGTTTTACACCGAACAGCAGAATCTGGTTTCGCCGGAAGGTATCCGCCGCATTCGTGAGGCGGCGGCGACGGTCGATGTGGTGTGTTCCATGGGCCTCATCGAATACCTCGGGGAGGAAGCCGTCGTGGCGATCTTGGGCGCCATCCATCAGGGCATCCGCCCCGGTGCACAGGTGTTTACCAGCAATTATGTGCCGCACCACTGGTCACAGGCGTCGATGGAGTGGTTCCTCGATTGGTGGCTCGTGTATCGCTCTCCGCAGAAGATGGCCGAGCTGGCGGTCAAGGCTGGTTTTCGGCGTGAGGATGTGGAGCTGAGCATGGACCCGACGGGTAGCATCACCCTGATGAGATTGACCCGGCACTAGAAGGTGGGCCACATTACCCAGGCGGCAGGCCCAAGAGCAATTTTCCGAGGAAATCGCGCGTGACCTCGGTCGACCACGCCATGAGTTGACCGCTCACGGCATCGCGAAAATGGCGCTCGATGGGGTGCTTTTTCAAATAGCCCGTTCCTCCCGAGATCTTGAGCGCCGATGCAGCTATTTTTGCCGCTGCTTCGTTCGCCGCCACTTTCGCCTCGAAATGGAGAATTCCTGCGCGCGGGTCCCGCGTATCCGTCGCCGTCGCTGCGCGTGTCGCAAGCGCCGTTGCCGCATCGAGCGTGATGGCCATGTCTGCCACCGCGAATTGCACCCATTGCAAGTGGGAGAGCGGTTGGTTCTTCACTGGTATTACGCGATTTTTCGCATATTCGATGGCAAACTCCATCGCCGCCTGCGCGATTCCAATCGATAACCAGGGAAGTCCCACCGGAATCGGATTCGGCGCGTCCATGCTCACGTTTGCCCGACGAGCTTCGGGGAGAAGCGTCCCATTGAAATGAACGAGCTGGCTGCGTGTCCCGCGCATACCCATCGTGTCCCAAATGTCCTCGATCCCGATGGTCTCGTCCTTGTCAATGAGAAAGAATCCCGGCACGCCGTCGCACAGCGCATTGACGAGGAAATGCTCTGCCCGTTCACAGCCACTCACGAATCGTTTGGCACCCGAAAGTCGCCATCCACCTTCGACTCGCTCGGCCGCCTGTAGCGGCATCAGGAAGAGATTGCCACCGGTAGGCTCGGACAACGCATTTCCAAACCACGCACCGCTACGAACCTTGGATTCGAACGATGCTGCAAGGTCATGGTTCGGCAAGCTTTTCAAGAGCCACGAGGCACCTTGATGCATGAGCCATATCGTCGCGGCGGAAGGATCGCCCTTCGCCAAGGTGCCGACGATTTGCGCAAACGCGGTCCAACTTGCTCCATCGTGAAGCGATGTGTTGATGGGCGACGCGAGGATCGCGTCGATCCCCTCGACGGGCAGCGAAGCCTCTCGGTCGTGTTCGGCAGCGTGCTTGGTCAACGTTTCTGCAATTTTGGCGGCTTCCGCAAGCAATTCACTCTCCGAAACGACAGTCTTGTTTTGCACGGTATGACCTCCATGAGCGGCGTCGACATAACCTACCTGGCGCCCCGTTACCATTGCAATTCCACCCACCAACATCGTTTCTCGCGTTCTTGGCCGCTTCGCAGGACAAAACCGGTCGCTGTTGCAGCTTTCGGTCCCATCGCGAGAAATCACCCCTTCGTGGACGGATCGGTTAGGATGGCGATGCGGCGTCGCTCGATGCGGGCCGCAACGCTTAGGAGGCATGACGTGCAAAGGTTTTCGAATTCGCTTGGATTCATGGCTCGTATGGGGCTCGCGGGGCTCGTCGTGATGGCGTCCGTCGCCGGGTGCGAAGGTGACGTCGCCACCACGTCCACGGGCTCGGGCGGCAGTGTGAAGTGTGGCAACGCGGTCGTCGAAGGCGACGAGGCGTGTGACGATGGCAATGACGTGAGCGGTGACGGTTGCGAGGCCGATTGCTCTTACTCGTGCGACAACAGCACGCCAGAAACCGGAAATGTGAAATGCGACGACGGTAACTGGTGCAATGGCCCCGAGACGTGTAGCGACGCCCACGTCTGCACGCCTGGGCAAAACGCGGACGATGGCACATCGTGTGGCAATGGCCAAATCTGCATTGCGGGCGCCTGTCTTGCCGAC
Source organism: Polyangiaceae bacterium (assembly GCA_016715885.1). Taxonomy (NCBI): domain Bacteria; kingdom Pseudomonadati; phylum Myxococcota; order Polyangiales; family Polyangiaceae; species Polyangiaceae bacterium. The sequence continues at coordinate 317,688 of JADJXL010000028.1, read as the reverse complement.
ATCTGCGGCGATGGATATGTCAACGCAATCGAAGAATGCGACGACGGAAACATGATGGACGGCGACGGCTGCGATTCCTGCCAGTTCAGTTGCGTCTCGGATGACCCAACGCGCAACTGCTCGAACGTCGATCCGTGCATGGGCACCACGTGCGACGACGCTACGCATACCTGCGGCAATCCCATTGGCGATGGCGACGTCTGCGCGCTGGCATCGGTCTGCGTTGGTGGCGCCTGCTCGCCCACGGTGTGCGGCGACGGCGTCCAGCATCTCGGTGAAGCCTGCGACGACGGCAATACCGTCGATGGCGATGGCTGCCAAGCCGATTGCACGCTGCTCCCCTCGGGATCGGTCTGCGGCAATGGCATGCGCGAGGCTGGCGAGCATTGCGACGACAGCAATACGACGAACCTCGACGGCTGCGATTCCGCGTGCAAATTCGAGCACGTACAGCGCGCCACGTGGCTCAAGCTGCAATTTGGCACAGAAGCTCCGTTCTGCCCCGTGAATCAGCTCGGAGGCGCCATTTCTGCCGCGGCGCAAGGCCAGATTCAAGGCTCGATCGACATGGGCGTTCAAAACGGTTCTATCAGCGTCTTGTTCAAAACGCTCGGCCTCGACGACGCCAGCGGCAAGGCCGATCCCAAGGTCGAGGTTGGCGTATTGGCCGGATCGCCCGTCATGGGCGCCATGTACGACGGCACGAGCGATCTCGATTGGTGGTACACGATAAGCCAGCTTTCCATCGATGCGAACCGCAATCCGCTCGACAAGCTCGTGGGCTACGTTTCGGCGAGTACGCTGCATGCGGGTCCGGGTAACCTCACGCTCGCCATCAACTTCGCGGGCACGCCTGCGACGCTCAGGATGAGCGGCGCGCGATTGACGGCATCCATTGGCGCGGTGAGCACGCCGCTTATGTCGGCGGGCACGACGCCGGGCCACCTTGCATCGGAGAACCTCGACCCGGCGCTGCAGACGTATGCGAGCACGGGGCAACCGGAGGACACGGGTGCGGGCAAGCTATGCGGCAATGTTGGTGCGACGTCGCTCGACAAGGTGCCCATACCGGCGGACCTCGCGTCCGGGGGCCAGCTCGCCTGCGATCAGGGATACACCGTGCAAAACTCGTTGCTCGACGTCATCGTTGGCGGATGCAACGTATTCGGCATCGTCAGCGTTATCAGCCCAACCCAGCCCGATCAGGTTGATTCAAGCGCGCCGGTCGCGGGTGCGGGCGGCCCATATACGCTCGTGGCGAACGGTATGACGAAGATCGTCGACGGCTGTCGGGATGCGAACAACCAGAGCGTCGACTTCGCTACCTGCCTCGAGGCTGCGGCGTATTCTTCCTACTTCAAATTCGCGTCCGGCCGCGTGATTGGCAAATAGGGAAGACGCTTTTCCGGCGGCCTACTTGCACTGCATATCGCGCGAGGGTTCGCGGTTGCATTCGTTTCGCTCGCCCATTGACACCCCTGTGCGCCCGCTGCGAGCATGACTGCATGCATCCAGTCCTTGCTCTTGCGCTTCTCGGTTGCGTTTTCCTCACCAGCGGCTGCGGCGATGGGTCGTCCACTGCGACGAGCGGCACCGGTACCGGCGGCAGCGGCGGCGCTGGCGGTGACGGTGGCGCCGGGGGCGATGGCGGTGCTGGCGGAAGCGGCGGCGGGCAAAGTGGCGATGCCCGTGTCCATGTCGTGCTCTTCACCCACATCGAAGACAATTCGCCTGGAGGGATGCTCGGGGCGCCAGAGAATCGGCAGCAATACATTGGCCTGCGCGGCAAGCTCATCGAAATGGCGGAGCTTGCGCAAAAACACAACCTTCAATGGGTCTTTCAACCCGATTGGAAAATCCTCGAAGCTGCACGCCTTTACGAGGACGCACAAACGACAGCGAATACGGGCGGCAAGAACTTCCTCCGATACATGCACGATGACCTCGGCGTGGTCATCGACCCGCATTCCCACGAAAATGGCGGCTACAATTACACCGACGTTGCCTACTTGCTCGAGCTGCTCGAGGTCGGTGGGAGCACCGTCATTGGCGGTCATATTTGGGATCCGGCACTGCCGCAATTTCAACAGTGGGATCGTTTTCGGAGTCCGGTCCCTGGACTCAAATACCCCATGGCGAGCTGGCGCGGCGATATCTTGATTGGTGCCGGCACCCCGATGCACGTCAATGACCCGCTCGTCAGCGGCGCCTGGCGTCCCAAAGACCGCGACAATTTCTTCATTGACGACCCGGCCGGAAACATCATCGCATTCGGGGCCTGGCACAATCAAGTGGCGGGCGTCGAGGAGCTCGTGGGCCTATACGCCAGCGGGACCGCTCCCGCGAACGCACTGCTCACGGCATCGTGGAACATCAGGCCCGCGGACATCACGGCGCCGGGGGGTCTTGCGAACATCGAGACGACGGTTTTGGTGCCCATCGCGTCGCTGCGCGACAAGGGGTCGGTCGTCGTGACGGATTTCACGACGCTCGTACAGACATGGACCACGCAATACGGGGGCAGCGCATTCTTGTATCAGCCGTAATGACGGACGACCGATGCGTGAGCGTTTGTCTCTGCTGCGTCCAACGAACCCCATGCCGCCAAGACAAACGCCTCACCCCCAACCCCTTTTTGTGAAACCTCCCGCCTCCCAGCCCCTTCCAAAAAAAGTGCACGCCTCACGCAACTCTTCCGCCGCCGAAACGATGGACCTATGTGCACACCACCATCGTCCTCCAGCCCGACCACCCCTCGTACCCAGCTTCCCTCTACGTGCTCGGTAAACCCGACAAACCACCGCCCACCCTTTACCTGCGCGGTACGCTGCCCCTTCAGCCCGCCGTCGCCATCGTCGGACGCCGCGCCGCCAGCCGCGAAGCCGCCGCCTTCACCCGCTCGCTCGTCCACGACCTCGCCGGCGCCGACCTCTCCATCTGGTCCGGCGGCGCCGTCGGCGTCGACGCTGCCGCTCACCTCGCCGCGCTCGAAGCCGGCACTCCCACCGTCGTCGTCATGGGCGCAGGCCTCGATTGCCCCTACCCACCCGAACACGTTCGCCTCTACGAACGCATCCTCGACACCGGCGGCGCCCTCCTCTCACGCCTGCCCGATCCCTATCCACCACGCCCCTTCAACTTCCTCGCCCGCAACCAAATCCTCGCCGCCCTCACCCTCGCCACCATCGTCGTCGAAGCCGGCCTCCGCAGCGGCGCTCGATCCACCGCCGCCTGGGCCCGCCGCCTCGGACGACCCCTCTGCGTCGTGCCTCATGCCCCTTGGAGCCACGCCGGCGCCGGCTGCGCCGAAGAGCTCGCTCGAGGCGCCCGTGCCGTAACGTCCGCGGCCGACGTCCTCAACACCCTCGGTCTGCCCCCACCGTCGAAAAACCGCTCGATGTCCCACCCTACCACGCTATCCGGACAAGCCCGATTGTCCTTCCCTGCCACCATGGGCGAACCTGATCAAGTCCTGCTGCACGCGGTTCGTCAGACCGCTCCTTCGCCCAACTTGGAACTTGGAACCTTCGAGCAAACCGTTTTGAGTGCTATAGGTTACGAACCTATGCACATAGATGTAATTTGTGACACCGTTGGAGCCCCTCTGCCTGCCGTGGTTGGGGCACTCTTGACGTTGACACTGCAGACCGTAGTAGTAGAGGGCCCCGCCGGCTGCTACCGGAGGGGCGTCCGGTAGGCAGGGCTAGAGGCTGCCGCTCGAACGGCCTTTGGCCCTTCGGTTTTTTCCCTCGTTTTTACGCAGCGTGGATCAGTAGGTGGTGATGACCAAGACACTCGTCATCGTGGAGTCGCCGGCAAAGGCGAAGACGATCAAGAAGTACCTGGGTACGGGCTTCGACGTCATTGCCTCGAAGGGGCATTTGAAGGACCTGCCCAAGAACCAGAACGCCGTCGACGTCGCCAAGGACTTCACCGAGAAGTACGAGGTCATCGAGGGCAAGGAGAAGATCCTGGAGGAGCTCAAGGCGGCGGCGAAGAAGGCGGACACCGTGCTTCTCGCGACCGACCCTGATCGCGAAGGTGAAGCGATCGCGTTTCACATTTCCGAAGAGATCCAGGACGACAAGCTCAAGGTGGCGCGCGTCGAGTTTCACGAGATCACCAAGCGCGGCGTCGACCAAGGGGTGAATCATCCGCGGCCGCTCGATGCGAACTTGTACGACGCGCAAAGGGCGCGCCGCGTGCTCGATCGCATCGTCGGCTACGACGTCTCGGCGCTCGTTTGGTCGAAGCTCGCGTTCGGTCTGTCCGCGGGTCGCGTGCAGTCCGTTGCGCTGCGCCTGATCACCGATCGCGAGAAGGAAATCGAAGCGTTCGTCCCGCAGGAATACTGGAACGTTTCGGCGACGCTGTCCGCTCCGAATGGGTCGTCCTTCGGCGCAAAACTTGCCGGCGCAAACGGCGAGAAGATCGAGGTGACGAACGGCGAGCGCGCTGCCGACGTGAAGCTCGACCTGGAGACCGCGAAGCTCAAGGTCGCTCGCGTGACGAGGCGCGAGCAGAAGCGCAATCCGCCGGCGCCGTACACGACGTCGAAGCTGCAGCAGGACGCGACAAACCTTCTGCACTTCGGCGCCAAGCGCACGATGCAGATCGCGCAAGCGCTCTACGAGGGCATCGATCTGAAGCAAGACGGCGGCCCCGTCGGTCTCATCACGTACATGCGTACCGACTCGACACGCGTCAGCGACGACGCGATCGCCGAAGTGCGCACCGCCATCGAAAAGCGCTACGGCAAGGCGTTCGTTCCGGACAAACCGAACGTCTACAAGACGAAGAAGAGCGCGCAGGACGCGCACGAAGCGATTCGTCCGACGAACGTCGACTTGCATCCGGACTCGATCAAGAAGCACCTGAAGGACGAGCAGTACAAACTCTACAAGCTCATCTGGAACCGCTTCGTCGCGTCGCAGATGACGCCTGCGGTCTACGATCGAACGACGGTCGAGATGCAGGCGAAGACGACGCGCCCGGATGCGCTTCATCGCGAGTACCTGCTTCGTTCGACGGGCCGCGTGCTCAAGGCGAGCGGGTGGCTCGAGGTGACCGAAGGGCAGCGCGAGTTTGCGGGCGACGAAGAGACCGACGCGCAAGCAGCTCCCGAAGCGCCCGAGACCGAAAAGACGGTTGCAGCGCCTGCAGAAGAAGACAGCGATGCGCTCTTGCCGGAGCTCAACGAAGGTGACGAGCCGAAGCTCGTGAGTCCGCCGGGCGTGTTGACGGAGCAGAAGTTCACGCAGCCGCCGCCGCGGTACAACGAAGGATCGCTGGTGCGCGAGCTGGAAAAACGCGGCATCGGACGGCCTTCGACGTACGCGGAGATCATCAGCAAGGTGCAGCAGCGCGCGTACGTGGAAAAACTCCCGGGCGGCGCGTTCCAACCGACGATGCTCGGCAAGTTTGTCGTGGACGGGCTTGTCCGTTCAAACCTCGACTTCATGGATCCGAACTTCACGGCGCAGATGGAGGAGGAGCTCGACGAGGTTGGTACGGGCAACCTGAAGCGCGAAGCGCTGTTGAAGCGTTTTTACAAGCGTTTCCGCGAGCAGCTCGACAAGTCGAAGAAGCTCGCATCGTGGAAGCCTCCTTCGGAGAAGACCGACATCGTCTGCGAAGAATGCGGCGATGGTTTCATGGTGAAGAAGTGGGGCAAGAACGGTTGGTTCTTGAGCTGCGAGCGGTATCCGAAGTGCAAAGGCACGCGCGATCTCGGCGTCGATGGAACCTCGGCTGCATCGGTGCGCGAGACCGACATTCACTGCAACGAGTGCGACAAACTCATGGTCGTACGCAGCGGGCGCTACGGCGACTTCTTGTCGTGCACGGGTTATCCGAGCTGCAAGAACACGCGCCCGGTGCCGCTCGGTGTGGCGTGTCCGCAGTGCGGAGGTGATCTCATCGAGGTTCGTCCGCGCAAGAAGGGCGGCCGCACGTTCTACGGATGCTCGAACTTCAACGCCGAGCAAAAGTGCGAGTTCAAGCTTTGGGCGAAGCCTGTGCCCATTCCGTGTCCCGCATGTGGAGCGGAGTTCCTCACGCGTGCAGGTGGCAAGACGCCGATGCTCGTGTGTGCAACGAAGGAATGCTCGCACAAGCAAGAGCTGACCGAGGAGATCGAGGCAGATCTTGCGGCGAGGCCGATCGTGGCGCCGAAGGGCGGGCTTGCTCCGCGGATTCCGCGCGACGATGAAGACGACGAGGGGTCGTCGAAGTCGAAGGCGAAGGCCAAGGCGTCCGATAAGGACAAACCGAAGGCCAAGGCGAAGGGCGACGACAAACCCAAGGCGAAGGCCAAGGCGAAGAAGCCCGTAGCCAAGAAGGCGGCCGAAGCCAAACCTGCTGGCAAGGCTTCCGGCATGAAGATCATCAAGCGCAAGGCTGGTGATGGCCGCAGCGCGCGAGCCTCCGACTAGCCTCCTCACCCTCCTCACCCCCCGGCCCCCTCTCCCTGCGTAAGGGAGAGGGGAGAGGCGGGGGTGTTGTTTTTTCTCTCCCCCCGGGCCCGCGGGGGGGGGGGGGGGGGGGGGGAGGGGGGGGGGGCGGCCCCCGGGGGGGCCCGGGTTCGCCATGACAAACTCCGAGCTTTCGTTCGACGTGACCATCGTCGGAGCTGGCCTTGCTGGTTGCGAGGCTGCGTATCAACTCGCCGAGCGCGGCTTTCGCGTGCGTCTCTTCGAGATGAAGCCCGCCAAGCGCACGCCCGCGCAAACGACCGATCACTTCGCGGAGCTCGTCTGTTCGAACTCGCTGCGCGGAGCAGCGCTCGCGAACGCCGTGGGGCTGCTCAAGGAAGAACTGCGTCGCTGTGGGTCGCTCGTGATGCGCAACGCGGACCTGACGGCGGTGCCCGCGGGCGGTGCGCTGGCGGTCGATCGGGAAAAGTTTGGTGCGGAGATGACGGCGGCGATGCGTGAGCATCCGCGCATCACGGTGGACAACCGCGAGGTCACGGAGATACCGGCCGAGCGTCCAGTGATATTGGCCACGGGGCCGCTCACGTCGGATGCGCTTGCGCAGAGCATCGCAGCGGCCGTTGGGGCGCCTCATTTGGCGTATTACGACGCCATCGCGCCGATCGTGGCTGCCGACTCGATCGACCAGACGAAAGTGTGGAAGCAGTCGCGCTGGGGCAAGGGAACGGGCGAGCGGGACCCGGCGCGCAAGATGATGGCGGAGGACGCGGAAGAGTCTGGTGATGAAGCGTACGTAAATTGTCCATTCGATGAGGCGCAATACAAAGCTTTCGTCGCGGCGCTCGTTGCGGCGGAAAAGATGGAGGCGCGGTCGTTCGAGGATGTTCGGTACTTCGAGGGGTGTTTGCCGTGTGAGGTCATGGCGGAGCGTGGCGAGCGGACGCTGGCGTATGGTCCGATGAAGCCGGTGGGTTTGGTGAACCCGCATACGGGCAGGCGTCCTTATGCGGTGGTGCAGCTTCGGCCTGAGGATCGGGCGGCGACGGCGTACAACTTGGTCGGTTTTCAGACGCGGATGAAGTATCCCGAGCAGGCGCGGGTATTTCGGATGATACCGGGTCTCGAACAAGCCGAATTTTTACGGTTTGGCTCGGTACATCGAAATACGTTCGTCGATGCGCCCAAGGTGCTTGGTCCTGGGATGGAGCTTCAGGCGATGCCTGGGGTTTTCGTGGCTGGGCAAGTGGCTGGGGTGGAGGGGTATGTGGAGAGCGCTGCGGCGGGGTTTTTGTGTGCAGTGATGCTCTCGCATCGATTGGCAGGAAAAACCATTGTAGCGCCTCCAGCGACGACGGCATTGGGTGGCATTTTGACGCATCTTGGTCGCGAGCAGCCCAAGTATCAGCCGTCGAACATTACGTGGGCGCATATTCCGCCGCTCGAGGACCCAAAGCAGAGAAAGCTCGTCAAACGAGCTCGGTACGAGGCGATGGCGGCGCGGGCGCTTTTGGATTTGGAGCCGTGGCGCGTGGCGGCGTTGTGAGGGGGCAGCAGAGCCGCCCGTTGCCCAGATGGTCGAACCCATGTAGCATGCTCGTATGGTCGACGGGGGTTCAGAAGCGGACAGGCAGCGCCAGGTAGGGCGACATCGGCTGACGATCGAGCCGCCGGATTTGATTTACCTGCACATCGATGGCGATGTCGATCTCGAACACATCAAAGCTTTCGTCGCTGCAATCCGCGAGCTCCCATCGTCGACGAAGGTGTATGTGCTTCGGGACGCTCGGAAATCGGGCCTCATCACGCTCAGGGCACGTGAATACGTTCTGAAACACGTGGAATCGGGCAGGGTGGGTGCATTCATCAGCTTCGGCGCCCCGTTCCATGTGCGCACGATGATTACGATGATTGCCAAAGCCGTGCGACTGCTGCGTGACGGCTCGCTGGTCGTTGGATTCACCGACACCGAAGCCGAAGCGCGCGCGTGGATCGACAGGGTTCGCGCCGGCGAACGCACCTGACGCGCACGCGGCAGGCGTACGCCGAGGCATATCTCCCACGATTGAACGAGCTGCCTCGACGACGCCCCCGATTACCCATTGTCGGTTTTTTGCCGTATCAAGATTGTATCAAGATTTCCGCCTCGGTGCTCTGGACGGCTTGTTGCAGAGTACCATGCGCCCGTCATGGACGCCGATCACGCGAAGTCCCCCGATGCCGCTGCACATGCACCGGCCCATCCAGCTCGATTGCCTTTGCTCCTCGGAGCGCTTGGCGTGGTTTTTGGGGACATTGGCACGAGTCCTCTCTATGCCATCAAGGAATGCTTCAGTCCGCACAGCTCGCATTACGTCGACCCCACACCGGCCAACATTCTTGGCATTCTGTCGCTTGTTTTTTGGTCGTTGACGCTGGTCGTGACGGTCAAATATCTGACGTTCATCTTGAGGGCGGACAATCACGGGGCGGGCGGAGTTTTGGCACTTTTGGCGCTCGTCCCGCGCCGCAAAGGTGGAGGCGCGGCGACCGGACCGCTCGTGCTGCTCGTGCTGTTCGGCGCGTCATTGCTGTATGGCGAAGGCGTCATCACGCCGGCCATTTCGGTGCTTTCCGCCATGGAGGGGCTGGAGGTGGCGACCGTCGAGCTGAAACCGTTCGTAGTTCCGCTCACGGTGTTCATCTTGTTGGCGCTTTTTCTCATGCAAAAGCACGGCACCGCGGGCATTGGAAAAGTATTCGGGCCGATAACGCTCCTCTGGTTCGTGACGATTGCCATCCTCGGCATTCGCTGGATCGTGGTGCACCCGAGCGTTCTTGCGGCCGTCAATCCCGTCCATGCCATTACATTTTTCATGGCGCACCGGCTGCACGGCTTTTTGCTCCTCGGCGCGGTTGTGCTTTGCATTACAGGATGCGAGGCGCTTTATGCCGACATGGGGCATTTTGGCCGCCGTCCCATTCGTACAGTTTGGTATGTTGTCGTATTTCCTGCGCTCTTGCTCAATTACTTTGGACAAGGCGCGTGTTTGCTCGAGAACCCTGCGGCCGTGACGAATCCATTCTACGCGCTGGTGCCTTCCTGGGCGCTCTATCCCACGGTGGGGATTGCCACGGCTGCCGCCATCGTCGCATCGCAGGCACTCATTTCGGGCGCTTATTCGCTCACGCAGCAAGCCGTGCAGCTCGGGTATTTCCCTCGAGTGACCATCATTCATACATCGAAAGAAACCGAAGGGCAGATCTACATTCCCGAGATCAACAGCGCGCTGCTCGTCGCCTGCATTTGGCTCGTCCTCGAATTCAAAACGTCGAGCTCGCTGGCGGCGGCGTACGGAATCGCCGTCACGGGCACGATGGCAATCACGACGATCGTCTATTTCGTGGTCGTGACGCAGCGTTGGCATTGGCCCCTTTGGAAGGCGCTGCCGCCCGTGATGCTCTTCCTCGGTATCGACCTTGCCTTTTTTACCGCAAATACGGCGAAATTATTTCACGGCGGATGGTTCCCGATCGCCATGGGGACCGTCATTTTCACGGTCATGACGACATGGAAAACAGGTCGCCGATTCCTCGCTCAAGCTTTCAAATCGAACATTCTTCCCATTGACGCGTTCATCGAGGACGTGCAGCGAACGAAACCGCAACGCGTTCCGGGAACGGCGGTATTCATGGCGTCGAACCCTCATGGCATTCCGCCCGTGCTCCTTCACCATTTCAAGCACAACAAAGTACTTCACGAGCAAATCGTTTTTCTTTCGGTCGTGAACCAAAAGGTGCCCGAGGTACCACCCGACGAACGTATTACGGTCGAACACTTGGGGCACGGGTTTTACCGGGTGAAGGCACTTTACGGATTCATGCAAACGCCGAACGTTCCGAACGTCCTCGTCGCATGCAAAGAGCACGGGCTCACCGTCGAGCTTCACGACACGAGTTATTACCTCGGGCGCGAGACATTGCTGACGACTGGAAACTCGCGCATGATGAAGTGGAGAAAAGCGCTCTTTGCGTTCATTTCACGCAATGCACGGCCGGCGACGGCGTACTTCGGTTTGCCCCCGGGACGCGTGGTCGAGCTCGGCATGCAGATTGATTTGTAAGCGGTAATCGTCGTTCTTGCTGCCGTTACGACGAGCCTTGAATCTTGCCCGCGATGAGCTTACGAAGAACGAGCGACCGTGAGCACTTCGCGATGAAGAATTCGACCACAGATGCACCGACCGAGGATGATGGGAGACCCGATCCCGATGTGTTGTTACGTCGCGCGAAGGAAGCGGAGGCTCTCGAGAAGCGCGCTCGAGGAAGTGGAGACGTCATCAGCGGCAATCCCACGGCGGACGAGAAGACGGAAAAAATCATTGTAAAAAAGCCGCCCGCGGCAATGACGTCGTATGTGCTCGCGGCGCTCATCGTCGCTGCGGCGACGGGTATTGCAGCCACGGCCAAGGCCGTGTATGCGGTGCCGGATATCGAAGTATTGTATTTCGTCGCCGTCATGGTGGCTGCGGCATATCTGGGGCGAGGGCCTTCGATTCTCGCCGCGGCGCTTTCGGTCGTCGCGTACGATTTGTTTTTCGTGCCACCGTTTCACCTGTTGGATGTTGCCGATGGGCGATATTTATTGACTTTCTTGATGATGTTCGGCGTGGGATTTTTCATCAGTGAATTGACCGCGCGCATTCGCAGGCAGGAGCAAGATGCTCGGCATCGCGAGGAGCGTACGGCGGCGCTTTATGCGCTCAGTCGCAATCTCGCGGCTGCTGCCGACGAGCTCGGGATTGCAGAGATCGTCGCGCATCAGGCAGCGGGGGTATTCGGTGCGCCCGCGATGGTTCTGCGCGTGAATGAAAGTGGCGAGCTGCATACGCTGGCAGCCGAGCCGGCTTCGACCGTCGCGGATACCAAGGAGCTCACCGTGGCACGCTGGGCGCTCGAGCATGGGCGATTATGTGGTTTTGGAACGGACACGCTCCCCGGCTCGAAAATCGTATGCGCTCCGCTCAGCGTGGGCGGCTCGGTCCTCGGCGTGCTCGCGCTCGCTCCAACGTCGCCGCTCGGGGTGGAGCAACGGGCGTTTTTGGAAGCATTCTGTCGTCAATCGGCATTTGCGCTGGAGCGCGTGCGGCTTTCGACCGAAGCGAGGGCCGCCGCATTGCGCGCAAAAACGGAAGAAACGCGCAGCGCATTGCTGTCCGCAGTTTCGCACGACCTCAGAACACCGCTCGCTTCGATTACGGGCGCCGCAACTGCGCTCCGCGACGATCGAGGACTTGGCGCGAATAGTCGCACCGAGCTGCTCGAGACCATTTGTGACGAAGCCGAACGCCTCGAGCGCCTGGTCGCCAATTTGCTCGACATGACGCGGCTCGAATCCGGTCCCGTCGCTTTGAAACGCGAGTGGGTCCCGTTCGAAGAAGTGGTTGGCTCGGCACTGAACCGCCTCGAACGATATCTTGGAGAAAGGCCCATACAAATCGATTTGCCTGATTCGCTTCCGCTGCTTTCGGTGGATGCGGTTCTTTTCGAGCAAGTATTCGTCAATTTGTTGGAAAATGTCTCGCGCTACACTCCCGCGGGATCACCGGTCGAAATCGCAGCGCGCAGGGTCGATGATGCTGTCGTTCTCGAAATACGAGATTCCGGTCGAGGGTTTGTCCCGGGGACCGAGGAACGCGTTTTCGAGAAGTTTTTCCGGGGCGAACATGCCGGCAAATCAGGCGCTGGACTCGGGCTTCCTATTTGCAGAGCGATCGTCGAAGCACATGGAGGCGTCATTTCTGCAGAAAATCGCCCGAGCGGCGGCGCCCTCGTGCGTATCGTTCTGCCGCAGGTCGGGCAGGTTCCCTCCATTCAGTCCGTCCAATCGACCGCAGACGAGGTATCCCCATGACCGATCCTCGCGCGCTGGTATTGGTCGTCGAAGACGAACCGCAAATGCTGCGATTCATGCGCGCCACGCTTGGTTCGCACGGCTATAGGTTGCTCGAGGCAAGCACGTCGGCCGAAGCATTGATGCTCGCGACGACACATAACCCGGAGCTCGTCCTTCTCGATCTCGGGCTCCCCGACGGCGACGGAATCGATGTCACGCGGCGAATTCGTGAATGGAGCCGCATGCCGATCATCGTCATCTCTGCCCGCGGCCGAGAAGACGACAAGGTGGCGGCGCTCGATGCCGGCGCAGACGATTACTTGACAAAACCTTTCGGCGTGAACGAACTATTGGCGCGTATGCGCGTTGCGTTGCGCCACGCTCGAGGCTCGAGCGCCACGAAGGCCGTGCAAGTGTTGGAGTTTGGCGAATTGAAAATAGATTTGGTGCGCCGCGAGGTAACGATTGCTGGTCGTGAAGTGCACCTTACGCCCATTGAATACAAGTTGCTCGTGCTACTGGCTCAGCATGCCGGCAAGGTATTGACACATCAGCAAATCTTGAAAGAAGTATGGGGGCCAGTGTATGCAAATCAGGCGCATTACGTGCGCGTGCACATGGCCGAGTTGCGGAAGAAGATCGAATCGAACCCAGCACGACCCAAATTGCTGGTGACCGAGCCGGGCGTTGGATATCGATTGCGTGATCGAGGGGCGGAAGGTGCCCCGTGACGGTTCGGCTCACCCCGTTTCAATCGGCGTGTCCGTTCGGCTGCCCCATTCGGTCCACGAGCCGTCGTACACGGGTGCTTCGGGCAAACCGGCGAGTCTCATTCCGAGCGAAAGAATGCAGGCCGTGACGCCCGTGCCGCAACTCGTCACGACGGGTTTGCTTCCATCGATACCCGCCTTTGCAAATCGCTCCCGCAATGCATCCGGCGGCAGGAACGTGCCGCCCGGGCCGAGCAATTGGGCATAAGGTAAATTCATGGCTCCAGGGATGTGACCCGATCGGACGCCCGGGCGCGGTTCGGGCTCTGTCCCTGCAAATCGCCCCGCTCCACGCGCATCGAGCACGATTTCAGCTTTCGTCGCGAGATTGGCGAGCATGTCCCCCACGCCTCGCAGGCGCTGCGCACGAAACGCAGCCGAGAATTTCGTGGCAATCGGCGCAGATGGCTCGCCCGATTGCAGCACACGCCCTTCGTTACGCCATTTCGGGAGCCCTCCATCCAGCACGGCGACGGCATCGTGTCCGAAAAGTCGCATGAGCCAATACCCTCGCGCCGAAGAAGCAATGCCTTTTTGATCGTAAAACACCACGCGCATGGTATTCGTCACGCCCATGTCCCCCATGAGCCGTTCGAATCGACCGACGGACGGCACCATGTGTGGCAAATGAGTGTCCTTGTCTGCGACTTCATCAATGTCGAAAAAACGTGCACCTGGAATGTGCGTCGCGATGAATTCATTGCGACCATCACGATTTTCGTTCGGGAGATACTTCGTCGCATCGAAGATGACGAGGTCGTCCTTGCCCAATTCAGCGGCGAGCCATTCGGTGCTGACGAGAGGTTCCATGAGGTTTCCTTTTGCTCGATGTCCCGATCATCTCGGTCGAGCATGGTGATTCCACAACTCGGCTCCGGTTGCAACTGGGGCGAGCACATGAGTACGCTGCAAAACAATGATGCGGCTACTCGCACTAAAAAATGAAAGCCTGGGTGATACTGTGAAGTCGGCAAAATGGAGTTACCAAACGCGCGCATTTCTTGATATCGTGGTCCAATGAGCGGACTCGATACATCCGAAACGAGAAAACGAACGAGACGGAAGTTGGGCGCGGTCCTTGCTGCCGCGGCACTTTTCGCGGTGGGCGCGACGGCGCCGGGCTGCACGAGCGACGAAGTAACGGCTGCGCAAGCATGCGCCGAGACGCGACAGCTCTTCGCCGAGCAGGTTTGGCCCATCCTGAATGCGAAATGCACCGGGTGCCATGCTCCAGGCGGGTCTGCTGCCACGGGCGACAACCCGAAATCGCGCGCTGCGGCATTCGTGCTCGAATGGGACGCGTACCCGGACTTTCTCGATGTGAACTTGGACCAAGTCAGCCGTATGGTGAGCGAGCAGATCGACGGCGTACCCAAGTTTTTGGTCAAGCCAACCGGCGGCGATACGCACGTCGGCGGTGCCGTCATTGGGAAAGACAGCGCCGAATACAAGCTCTTCGAGCAATTGGCGAAACAAGTTCAGGCGACCGCTGGCACGTGCGGCGGCACCATCGTCGATCCGCTCGCGGGCGTCGAAGTCGATGGCTGGGCGACGACATTTCGCCGTGCCGCCATCATTCTGGGTGGGCGATTGCCGGCGGACGGCGAAAAAGGCATTTCCGACGAAGCGAGCTTCGACAAGGCGCTCGACGCGCTCATGACCGAGCCTGGATTCATGCGGCACGTCAAAGAATCGTGGAACGACGTGCTTTTGACGAATGCAGGCGGCGATGTGCAGGTCGGCCCGTTCCAATTCAGGCTCGAAGACTTTCCCGCCATGAGCGTTTGGCGCGACGGACCTGATCCGCAGTGCGCCTTCAAGCCAGATTACGATCAATGCGTGTACGAGTATTATACTCATTGGGGGACGGTCCGGGATGCGCTCATCGAAGAGCCATTGGCCTTGATTGCCAACGTGGTTCAAAAGAACGCCCCGTTCAGTGAAATCCTCACGGCCGATTACACGATGGCCAATCCTTGGTCGGCCATTGCATACAACGCCGCGAATCAATTTCCTGCGCCGACGTACGATAACTTTGGCGAGTGGAAAGAAATCAAAGTCGTTGGTAACGAGCGCGGGCCGGTGCCTCATGCCGGCGTCCTCACGACACCCGCGTTCCTTGGGCGGTGGGTCAGCACGGAGACGAATAAAAACCGCGCACGGGCGAGAATGGTGTACAAGGCGTTTCTTGCGACCAACGTTCTCGCGCTCGCGCAAAGGCCCGTCGACACGACGGCGCTCACGGGCATTGCCAATCCGACCCGCAATGCGCCTGCGTGCGCTGTTTGCCATACGCTCATCGATCCGGTGGCGACGTCGTTTTCGAATTATTCGGACACCGCGAATTTCGATTACGATCCCGAAATCACGGCGGCGACGATTCCGCACCAAGAAATGCTCCCGCCGGGATTCGGCACGGAACGAATTGCTGGGCAAGAATCGGCCCTTCTCCCGGCGCTCGTGAAAATGGTCACGACGGATAGTCGCTTCGCATTGAGCGTCTCGCAAGTCGCCTACAAGGGCATCATGGGCCGCGAAGTCCTACGGTATCCGGACGACCCTGCCGATCCGGCATTCAAAGAAAAACTCGCTGCGTGGGACGCGCAAGACAAATTCCTCCATTCGCTCGCCGAAGTCTTCAGGACGTCGGGGGAGAACTACAAGGAAATCATTCGCGCCATCGTGAAGAGCGCGTTTTTCCGGTTCAAGGGAACGGAGGTGGGCAATCCTCAACTTGCTTTGGAAATCGGTGCGGGAAGGCTCTTACCGCCGGAAATTCTCGATAGAAAAATCGAAGCGGCGGCGGGCATTCCGTGGTCGATCGGCGGCTGGGGCTCGAAGGGGCAACGTCCACACGATTTATACGAACGGTATATGATCTTATACGGTGGTATAGATTCGCTGGCCGTGACCACGCGCCTCACGAGCGCCAACCCGCTCGTGGCGAACATTTCCGAGCGCATGGCGAATGAAATCGCCTGTCGCACGGTGGCGTTCGAATTCACGCAACCGGCAGAATCGAGGACGCTGCTCAAAGGCGTCGAGCGGGACACGACACCCGAAAATGGCGAGGCGAAGATTCGCGCGACGATCGTGGAGCTCTTCGAACGAGCGCTCGGGGAAACACACGGGCCGGACGATCCCGAAATCGACGCGGCATATGCCATTTTCCGCGATACGTACCAGGAGATCTCGACGGCGGGCGATGCGTGGTATCTCCCCTGGGATTGCCTCGGAATATGGAACAGGAAGTCGTCGCAGATTTATTCTTGCGGAACGCCCGGTTGGTTGGATTACGATCCGACCTGCTACGCATTCGACGAGGAACTGCCCGAGGGGCAAAAGATCGATCACGACGACAAATACACGATTGGCCCATGGATGGCCGTCGTCGCTTACATCTTTTCGGACGTCCGCTTCATCTACGAATGAAAGAGCAAGCCATGAAACGACGACAACTCTTGCAACTCGGATCGCTCGGCGCGCTCTCCATGTTTTTGCCGTGGCGGAGCGAAGCCGAAACCGGTGGTTATGGTGGGCCGTACGTGATTGCGCTTCACGCGGCTGGAGGTTGGGATACGACGCTTTTTTGTGACGCCAAAAAGGCGACCGCGAAGATTCAACAAAATCTTTACGGAGATCCCATCAAGCATGGTGCACTGCAAATCGCGCCGCTCGAGTGCAAAAACCAAGGCGTCACGCTCGATACGGTGCAAAACTTCTTTAGCGATTTGGGCAGCCGATTCTTGGTCGTCAATGGAATCGACACCCAAACGAACAATCACGACACCGGCGTCAAGCACGTTTGGAGCGGTAAAACATTCGAAGAGCTCCCGAGCATTGCGGCGTTGCTCGCTGCCGGAGTCGCCGAAACGCAGCTCTTGCCCGTCTCGTACATCAGCTCGGGCGGGTATGACGTCACCGATGGCCTCGTACCGCTCACGCGAATTTCGGGCGGAAACAACCTTTTGCGTGTCGCGCGGCCGAGCATTACGAATCCGAGCGAACAGCAAGCCAATTGGCGCCCGTATTTCAGCGATGCGACGTACGACCGCCTCACGGCCGCTCGCGCAACGCGGCTCGAACAGCTCGCAAAAGCTCCCGGTACGCCGCGCATGGCCGAATCCATTCGCACGTTCAGCGAGGCGCGCGCCGGAGCGGCTGGATTTGCCGCTCTTGCCAATGTTCTTCCCGCCAAACTCGTCGAGGTTGGCGAGGCGTTCCCGAACCTCGGTGGATACAACGACAACGAGCTCGAGCGGTATCTCCAAGCGGTTCAAATGGCGCTGTGCGCATTCAAGTCGGGGCAGGCGACGAGCGCGAGTCTCGCGACGTTCGGATTTGATACGCATGCCTTCCACGACATCGATCACCCGCGTCAGCTCGGGCGGCTCATGCTCACCATCAGGTACTTGATGACCCTGGCAGATTCGATGGGTTTGTCGAATGACCTGTACGTCGTCGTGGGATCGGACTTCGGGCGAACGCCGACGTACAACTCGCAATTCGGCAAGGACCATTGGAACGTCACGAGCATGTTGTTTGCGGGCCCGGGAATTCCGGGCGGGACCGTGATTGGCGGAACGGACGATGAAATGCGGCCGCTTTCGGTGAGCAAGAGCAATCCGAAACAATTGCTCGGATACGATGATCCGGCGGGAACGCGCATTTTGCCGGCGCACATTCAACGAGCGCTGCGCAAGAAGATTGGCATCAGCGCCGCGCTGAGCGACAAGTATGCGCTGCCCGTCGACGCACCGCTCGACGATATGCTGAGCTGATACCCCGCCAATCCTTGGACGCTCGCTTCGCGCGTTGGATGCACGAAGCGAGCGGTCATGCACGCGCATGACGAAGCACGCCGAAGCAAACGATCCGTAATGGGCGGACGATTTCCCAGCTTTCCATCATGGCGTTCAAGAAACGCCGTGATTTGTGCAGGTGCGCGTTTTTTGCCCGAGCGTGCTCGGCAGGATGATTGCCAAGGCCTTCTTCGAAGGGCGATTTTTGCAGATCGCGTTTACTTCGGGAAATTCCTGATCCGATCTCACCGACTGGACTGACAGACAAGGGCCAGAGCAATGGGTATTGTCCGTCGTCGTCGCGGTTGAGGCGGGCTGCGTGCGACGCAATGACGCTGCTCCGGTGGTTCGGGGGCGCTTCATGAGCGTTTTGCAAATCGAAGCCCCGCCCGATGGTGGCATGTTCGATAATCATCTCATTGCGGCCTCGAGGCGGAAGGACAATCCGATGTTGAACGTGGAGCAAGCGTTTGCCGAAGTGGCGAGTGCATATCAAGCATTGACAGGGCGACCCTTCACACCGGTCGGGCGCGAATCGCCGCCCGAGGTCAATCCGCAAGAACAAGCGGAGGCAAATTACAGGCAGTTCAAGCGCCTGATGGAGCAGAGAATGCAAAATGGCGGCGATCCGCGCAAAGTCACACCCGTGGCGCCCGTGCCGCCTCCCATCGACGTGCTCGAATTCGAGCGGGAGGTCAGGGTGCTCGTTGATTTGCCGGGTACGGCGCGGGAGCAAGTCAACGTGTCCATCACGGGTGACGCGCTCACGATTCGTGCGGAGCGAACGAACACTCGAAGTGGCAATGGCAATGGCAATGGTACCTGCCGGCTCGAAGAACGGAGAAAAGGCGCCATGCTTCGTTCGGTCGCATTGCCTCCGCGTGCGCGACGAGACGGCATCGAGGCGCTCTTGCGCGATGGAGTGCTGACGATATCGATTCCGACCGATGGGACTGCCGGCGACAATACGGAGATTCCCATCGAGGTCAAGTGAGCGGCAGTGACGAAAGCCAAATCTACGGCGCGCGGCCGCCCGGCGGGGACTGGTGTGCCCTTGCCAAACCGCGGGGGGGATGCCCCCGCCAAACAAGATTTCCCGCGCGAGAGCGCTGGAATGGTAGTACCGTCACGGAGCAATGATGCTTCGGGGCGTCAAGCAGTCGAAACATCCCTGGTACAGGGGGGTATGACAATGGACCTGAAGACGAACGAAATCTATCGCCTCAATTGCCTCAACGAGTGTCTCTGCGAGACGATCTCCGTCCTCGCCCGCGCTCAGCGCATTGGTTTGCCCTCGACCGGCATGGGCTTGTCCCATACTCCGTTCGTGACGAGCCCCTTCGGCGTTGGCGTGCCGACGGTGGATCCGCGCTCCGTCGTGGAGTATCCCGGATTCTCGCATTCGGGGTATGATTATCGCGGCATGTATCCTTTTGGATACAATACGATCCCGGGCTGGCAATCGACGCCTGGGGCAATTCCCCAGACGTTCGTCGATCCGTTCAACCGTGAGCGAGTCGGCTTCAGCCACACGCCGACCACGCCGTGGCAGATCTCGCCGTACGCTGCCGAAATCGAGCGTCAACGCCTCCAGGCGCTGCTCGCGCGGCAACAATACGAAGCCATGGTCGGTGGCTGGCGCCCGTTCGGCATCTGATCTCCCAATCCCGCTGAATGCATCGAAGCCCCGGTTGTCGTACGACAATCGGGGCTTGCCCTTTTCGTGTTTATGGAGCCACGGTACGAGCCCGAATTTTCTCGCGCTCGCGGTTCCCCCGAACTCGCGCGCTCAAACAGCGGGACCCACCACGAGCGCGAGAAAATTCGAGCTCGTACCTACTTCACCAAGGCGTTCCCGCGGCGCGTGCGTAGCGAGCGTACAAATCCGGGCCTGGCTTCGGATCAACCCCTTCTTTGCATCAACATCCGCAATACCTCATCCAACGTGCTCGCGAAAATCACCGTATCCTCGGCAATCTTGCGCGGTACTCGTTCAGCGAACGTCACGTCGTCACGATTGTCCGCCGGTAGCACGATTTTGCACGGCCGTCGCTCGTACGCCCCTTCAATCTTTGCATCCACGTCGCCAATTTTGCCAATCGTGAGCACATGGTGCGCATCGCAAATCAGCGCGCCGGAAAATGCCATGTTCCTTGGTGGAGAAAACCCGAGCATGGCGCTCGCGAACGCCACTGCAATGGGCAAACCCGCACTGTCTCCGGACGAAGGTTCGTCGTCTTTGGTGATGCGCAAGAAGTAGCGCCGATCGTCCAAATCCCGCACCACACGGTGAGGATACCGCGCCCGGACAAACGATCGTACGGCGTGAAAAATGGCCACCGCTCGCGCGCGCAAATCCGGCGCAACCGATCCGAGCACGTCGTCTGCATCGAGCCCCCCGCGGCCCGTTCTCACGCGCCGGCTGTCCACCCAAAGTTCGTGAATGATTCCACGTACTTCGCCACCTCGACGAAAGGCCGCCGCAGCAAGCACGACGTGCCTTGGCGCCGATTCACGCCGCCCCACGAGCTTTGCATGCGCTTCGTGCACCGACGCTTCTTCCAAATGCCCTCGCGCTTCCACCACGCGCGCAAGCGCCACGAGCGTCGCCGCATCGTCAGGACAAACCGCGTGCCGCGCATCGAGCAGCCGCGCCGCTTCCTCGATACGCGCGTCATCGCCAAGTGCTGCCAGAACGTCGTCTGCCGTCACATCCGAGCGACCACAAAAGCGAACGAGCGCCGCGGCGTCGAGTTTGTCCAGTGCTGCGATGGCGCGCTTTCGCGTTGCCAAAGCGCGCGCCGATTCTTCGCGATTCTCGAGCGCGTCCGCGTAGTACAAAAGATCAACCGGCGTTGCGTGCCCTTCGTCATCGAGCGCCCGGAAAAGCGATTCTGCGCGTGCACTGTCGCCGGCCCAGAGCGTCAGAATGGCCGCTCGTCGCCGGTGTTCCATGCGCTTACGATCATGATGACGCGACGCCAAATGCAAAATTGCTTTGGAACCAAACGGTAATCGATCCAAATGCTCCGGCGGTATGTAGACGAGCCGCAAGACACTCGCGACTTCACGCAGCGTGAGCGCATGCATGCGACGACGAAAAACCTCCAAATACCTCGCCTCGAACGCCTCCGCTATCTGCACATGTCCAAGTTTACTCGCGAGCCGCGCAATACGACGAAGCAGCGTCGGCCTTCGCGTCGCGAGATACGCATGCCGAACCGCTCGCAGCGCCCGCCTTATCCGCTCCACGGTCCCTTCGCGTTCGTAGAGCATCGACAAACACAAAAGCCGCTCGACATCGCTCGCCAGACCCGGTTCGTCCGCAAGCCGCTCGAGCGTCACGATCGCTCCGCGAATGTCATGCGCTTGTTCGAGCAAGAATGCTCGCTCGAGCATCGCAAGCTTGTAGAGCGAGCGCGCTTCGGTTCTCGCACGCAGCGCGACTCGATCGACGATCCGAAGTGCTTGCTGAAGGTTCCCGGAAAAACTCAAACGAAAAGCATGTTCGAGGTCCGACATGCCCGGTGGCGTCGACCCCGAATCCGACCCGTTCGTCGTCGGGCGAGCCGCTGGATCCGCCCGCAAACTCGCCTCGAAAAGCCGCCCCAATTCGGCAAGCGCCGATGGCTCAGACGGCTTGCGCGCTGCCATTTCTGCGTGCAGTCGAATGGCCGCTCCAAGCTCGCCTCGCTGATGGTGAATGGCTGCCAAAAGCGCCAATGCCGGCTCGTCATTCTTCGTGAGCGCAAGCGCCACGCGAGCTTCCGCCTCGGCGCGATCCGACAATCCCGCCTCGAAACAAAGCCGAGCGATCGTCAGATGCGTCCGCGCACGCCGAAGCGCCGTTTCAGTCGTACCTGGCTCGATTTGCCCCCGCTCGGGGTCGATTTCGAGCAGTCGGCTCAGTTGACGAACGAGCTCGTCGTCGAGCCCCTCGGCCACGACGCTCTCGTCGAGGTTCGACGCAGTCTCGACTGGCGTACGCACGTTTCCTCGCGCTTGGGGTAATGCCATCCTCCGCGGGCCTACGCCGTGTGCATTCGCGGCCGGGATGACTCCATCATCGGAAGCTTGCTATCGGATCGCGCATGACGTCGCAATTCGAGCGCACGATCGATGACCGCAAACAAGGCGCTTTCAGATGCCCCTTTCGGCACCCAGCCAATACCCAATTCCGCCAGACGCAATTCGAGCGCTCGGGCAATCGGACCGCTCGTCACGACCGCCGGTACGCCCAGGGAAGCTGCGTCGAGGATCAGGCGAAAGCCGCCTTGCGAATGTCCGGGCAAACAAAGATCGCCGAAGACGAAATCGGGATGCCTGGTCAGCAATGCTTCGAGCGCCGAGGGCACATCGCCCGCTTCAATCGCGACGGCCGGGGCGAGTTTGTCCACGATGAGCGATGCCATGAGGCGCCGTCGGGTCGGATCTTCGTCCGCCACCAAAATTCGCATGGGCGTTTGTCGGCGTGGTTTGTCGCGTCCA
Organism: Polyangiaceae bacterium; assembly: GCA_016715885.1. Classification (NCBI taxonomy): domain Bacteria; kingdom Pseudomonadati; phylum Myxococcota; order Polyangiales; family Polyangiaceae; species Polyangiaceae bacterium. The sequence continues at coordinate 295,322 of JADJXL010000028.1, read as the reverse complement.
GACCGAGGCTCACTTGCATCGCGCATGGGGTCCTCCGAACGTACCTCGAAGGCGGAGTTGGCCACGGCGAGCCGCCCGGAACCATCGGGAAGTGCGTCCAATTCTCGTCCGGAAAAACCTGATCAGGCCGCTCGTCGGGCGAGCGCTTCGTCCAGAATGGACAAACATCCGTCCAGCGAATCGCATTCATTCAGCATGCGACGTAATGCCGCCGCACCGTGCAATCCGTGCAGATAACCCGCCAAATGTCTCCGCGTAACCCGCACACCCGCCGGCTCTCCACGCCCTCGCGTATTCATCACCAGGTGTTTTTTGCACAATGCAATTCGTTCTTCGGCCGTGGGCGGATCGATCTCACGTCCTTCTCGCAATAGCGCATTGGCCTCGCGAAAAATCCACGGATGCTCGATTGCACGCCGGCCGACCATCACGCCAGCACAACCCGTTTCGTCCAATGCGCGCCGTGCGTCCTGGGCAGTCTTGATATCGCCATTGACGATGACCGGAATTTTCACCACTTCCCGAGCTCGCCGCGCCCATTGCCAATCGGCCGCTCCCGAATGACCCATGTTGGCCGTGCGGCAATGAACGGTCAGGGCTGCCACGCCTACGTCCTCGAGCCGCCGGGCGAGATCGACGATGGGCATCTCCGATTCCGGTCCCCATCCAATACGCGTCTTGATCGTCACTGGGAGCGACACGCGTTTCACGACCATGTCTGCCATCGCGACCATGGCCCCCGGATTGCGCAGCCAACCAGCTCCAGCGCCGCGCCCGGCGATTTTCGGCACCCAACATCCACAATTGATGTCGATGAACGACGGCCGTGCTTCTTCGGCGACTTCGGCCGCTTCCGCCAAACGGTCCGGGTCCGATCCGTAAATCTGGATGGCCGTGGGTTGGTCGTCCGCGCCGAGGGTCAGCTTGCGCTTGGCGTTTCGGCACCCTCGCAAGAGCCCTTCCACATTGACGAACTCGGTCACGCACAGCTCGGCGCCGAGCTCTCGGCACAGGGCGCGAAACACGGCATCCGATACGTCCTCCATCGGCGCGAGGATCACGGGGCGAGAAGCGAAAATTTCTTGGAATCGTTGGTGCACGGCGGACACGGCAGGGGCCTCGAAACGCGTCGCACGTTAGAGCACGACGTTCGCCGTTGTGCCAGCGCGCCGCGCCGTTTTGCTCGTAAACTCGCCCCCATGATGCACACGCGTTCCATCGTCATGTTCGCCGCAGCGCTCTCCGTCGCTGCTTGTGGGGGCAGTCAGTACGCCGAGCCTTCGACACCATCTCTCCTGTCGAGCTCGTCGTATTCAGCGCCGTCATCGCCTTCATTTTCCGGCCCGAGCTCCCCCGCGATCCCGCGCCACGACACGCGCGGTGACCTCGTCGTACGCCCGGATCTCGTGTGTGTACCGTTTGTCCTGCGCCTCGAAGGCACCGACGTCAAAGCCGTGCTCGCCAGTCTCGAAAAAGCAGCACAAGTCGTGCAGGAACGGTTTGCCGCTGCAACCGGCGGCCAAGCTACGACGACGATGCTCGGTGCGAACGTTTCGAGCATCGGATCGGGCCGCAAGGCGAAAGACGACGCGCCCGTGAAGTACGTCGTGACCGTGGATGGCAGTGTCGAAGTGCCACTCGCGAACGAAGCGAATTATTGGGCGCGCGCGCGCGTTTTGACGTCCCTCGTGGAAGCATCGAACGACTCGAAACCGCTATTGCCGCCTCCGCCCGAGGATCAACCGCAGCTCGACACGGCCTTCGGCGCTCCCGAGGTCAAGCTGCGCAACCCCGAAGCGCACCGCGCAGAGCTCGTCAAGCGCTGGGTCGAGCGCACGCGTGCATTCGCGCGCACCGCGGAATCCGAAAAAGCGCCGCTCAACGTCGTCAGTTGCGAGCCGCCGCAGGGCATCTCGCAAACACACATCTCCATCGAGCAAGTCGGTCTGACCTTGCCCGTGCAGTGCCGCGTCGACGTGGCGCGGACGACTCCGTAATCCGGGACGTGGCTGCCTTGCTTGGCACACTTTGGCCGCGTTCCGAACCCCTCGGGCCAGGTGCTCTCCCGGCATCGCTCTTGCTCAGCCGACGCAGGATATCCTTCCGTCGGACTCTCGAAAGGAGACTGCCATGCGACTTCGTTTCGTTCTTCCTGCGCTCGTTGCGGCCTGTTTTTCCACCTTCGGACTGACGCACGATGCTGATGCCTGCGGCGCGTGCGTTCCCCCGCCCAAGGAAAACACCGTCGTGACTGGTCATCGTATGGCGCTTTCCATTTCGCCCAAGCAGACGGTGCTTTGGGATCAAATCGAATACGCCGGGGCGCCCGAGAGTTTTGCGTGGGTTTTGCCGGTCAAACCTGGCGCGATCATTCAGGTGTCGACCGATGCATGGTTCGACACGCTCGATTCGGCGACGACCACGCAGATCTTTCAGCCGCAAATCACGTGTGCGAACGGCAGCAGCCCGAGCTTTGGGTGCGGCATGTCGGCAGACGCTGCGACCCGCGCCGATTTTGCCGGCGAAGGAACGGGTGGAGGCGGCGGGCCTGCCGTGACCGTCGTTCATCGCGGATCGGTTGGTCCTTACGAAACCGTGACGCTCAGCACGGAAGTGCCCGGAGCGCTCAACACGTGGCTCACCAATGCCGGTTTTGCGCTCGATCCATCGACGCAACCGGTGGTCGATGCCTACGTGGCCGAAGGCTTCGACTTCATCGCGCTGAAACTTGCGCCGGAAAAGGACGTGAGCGCGATGAAGCCCGTACGCGTCGTGCAGCCGGGGGCAAACCCGACGCTTCCGCTGCGAATGGTGGCGATCGGCACGGGGGCCAACGTGGCGCTCACGCTTTTCCTCATCAGCGAAGGTCGTTGGGAAGCAAAGAATTTCAAGAATACCGTCGCTCCGACAAACCTCATCGCCTGGGATTTTGCGACGACTTCTTCCAACTACAGCGAGCTTCGGACAAAGGCGCTGGAACAGAACGATGGCGCGACATGGCTCACGTCGTTTGCGTTCCAAGGAGGCCTACTGTCTCAACTGCAGGGTTTGAACGGCTTCGGCGGTACGTCGACGCGAACGTACGCTGCGCCTGGAGCGTTGGGGCTATCGAACACGATCGCCTCGGCTTACGTGCGGCAAGGGATCAACAACGGTGAAGCCGCGGGCGAAGAGTGCATTCAAGCCATGACGAACATTTCAGCGAGCGGGCTCATGGTGACGAACCCGTGTCCTTTGGACAAACCCTACGACGATCCTTCGTGCGGTGCGGTTGGAGCTGGCGAAATCGACGCGAGAACGCTCGCGTGCGGACTGGTGGACAACATCGAGGGCGCGCTCGACGATGTCGCGGTCGCGTTGAATGGTTTGCACCCCAAAGATGTGTGGCTCACGCGCATCGAGGCGGATTTGCCGCGCTCGGCGCTGGCCAATGACTTGATCGTGCAAGCGGCGGCCGAGCAATCCTCGGTCGACAACATCAAAATAGCGGCGATCGCGAAGAACGTGCAGGTCATCTGCGGTGATGGTGGCGCCGTTGCGCCCATTGCGAAGAGCGGTGATCGGTCGGGTCCAGGAAGGCGCGGCGATCTCGTCGTGCTCGTCGGTTTGGGCCTCTTGTCGCTCGCGGCTCTCGCAAGGCGTCGCTTCGTGACCGCTTGAGACGACCTTGCACGCGCGCGATCCCGAGCGTGCGCGCGCTGGGTGTGGTAGTCGCTCGTCATGGCGACAGTCCGTCCTTTCTCGAGCCCTCCTCCTGGAAACTTCATCAAACGCATCATCGCCGCAGCGATCGTGCTCGCGGTTGCTGCCATCGTCCTCTCGTCGTGCCTCATCCGTGTCGATGCGGGACACGTGGGCATTCGCGTCAAGCTTGCGGGCAGCTCGCGCGGCGTCGATGACATTCCCGTCGTCACCGGATGGGTCTTCTACAACCCGCTCACCGAGCAGCTCATCCGGTTTCCCACCAGCGTACAGAACGTCGTTTGGACGCGGGATGCGCACGAAGGCGGGGGCAGGGACGACTCGATCACGTTTTCATCGCAAGAAGGCGTGAACATCAACGCGGACATCGGTTTCTCGTTCCACATCGAGCCGTCGATGGCGCCGCATCTCTATTTGCGCTTCCGCAAGTCGGATCTCGTCGACCTTGCAAACGGCTACGTGCGCAACGCCATGCGTGAAGGGTTCAACATGGTCGCTTCGCAGATGCCCGTGCAAGACATCTACGGGGCTGGCAAATCGAAGCTCGTGGCGGACGTGCAGAAGCGGATGCAGGATCAGCTTGGCAAGGACGGGTTCGTCATCGACCAACTCACGATCAACGGTGCGCTGCGTTTGCCCGAGAACGTGGCGAGCGCGATCAACAGAGCGATGGAGGCGACGCAGAACGCGATCCAAGCGGAGAATCGCGTGCGCCAGGTGAAGGCCGAAGCGGAGCAAGCGATTACGCAGGCCGAGGGGCAAGCATCCGCGGCGCGTGCGCGAGCCAAAGGCGAAGCCGACGCAAAGCTCATCACGGCCAAGGCCGAAGCGCGGTCAAACCTCATCCTGAAGTACTCGATGACGCCGAGCGTGCTGCAATTCCGAGCGCTCGAAAGGTGGAACGGACGCCTCCCCGTGATGAATGGTGCAGGCACGTTGCCCATGCTGACGTTCGACGTGGACAAACTCGGCAAGGGCGGGGCCGACGACGAAAAGAAGTTGATCGAGCTTCTCGGTCAGGAAGAGGAGATGGAGAAGCGCGAGGCTGAAGCGAAGAAGGCGGAGGAGAAGGCCGCGAAGGATGCGAAGGACGCCGTCGTCAAGGATGCGAAAGCGGTCGAAGTGCCTGCGCCGGCGAAGCCGTGAATGGATGGCGAGTGAACACGCGGCTGTGCTAGGGTGCATTTCATGGCGCAGAAAGAACGTCTGATGCAGGAAGTGCTCGAGCTTTCCGCCGAAGATCGGCGCGAGATTGCCGATACGTTGTTGGCATCTCTCGTGCCCGACGACGAACGTTCAGACGACGAGTGGTGTGCCGAAATCGAGCGTCGCGCTCGGCGTGCACTTGCAGGCGAACCCGGGGTGCCTTGGAGTGATGCACGGGCAACGCTCGAACGGCGCTTTGGTTCGTTTTGAAAAACCTTTCGTTCGATCGTGAAGCGCTTGCCGAACTAACCGACGCTGCCGAATGGTACGACAGGCAGCGAAAAGGCTTAGGGGCGCAATTTCTTCACGAAGTCGATGCAGCTCTCACACACGTGCGTGAACGCCCGCTGCTGTTTCCAAGGCTCATGATCTGTTCGGAAGTTGAGCTCAGACGTGCGGTAGTGAAGCGGTTTCCGTACGCTGTGGTCTTTGTTCTGCTCGGTACCGAAGCGCGGATTCTCGCTGTTGCACATACCAAACGGCGAGAAGGTTATTGGTTGGGACGCGTTCGCGGTTTGTCTGAGGACTAGCTACAGCCTCTGCTCCACGCGCGTGCGCTGGTTCAGCTCCTCCAGCCACTTGCGCTTCGCCTTCTCCAAAATCTCCGTCTGAAGCCGCTGCACCATCTCGTCTTTCGACTCTTCGTAGCTCTTGTAGCGCGACGCCTGCCGCGAGATGAGCTTGAAGATCACGATGCCTCGGTCCACCGCGATCGGCTCCGATATCTGGCCCGGCTCGAGCGTCATCACCGCGTTCTCGAACTCCGGCGCGAGCACCGGCCGCTGACCTGCCTTCGCCGCGGGCGAACCTTGCGGCGTACGAAGGCCGAGATCCCCGCCTGCATCACGCGTCGCCGCCTCATCCGAATACGCCTGCGCAAGCATCGCGAAGTCTTCCCCGCTTCGCGCTCGCTCCACGATCTCGGCCGCAAGCTTCTTGCGATCCTCGATCACCGCAGGACTCGCTCCCGGCACGAGCTGCAGCACGATCCACGCAGGGTGGTAATCACGCCGCTTCTTCTCTTCACGCACCGTCCGCTCGTACATCGTGCGTACGTCTTCCTCGGTGATGCGCACGCGCCCTCGTACGCGCAGTTGCAACATCTTTCCTTCGAGGATCTGGCGTCGGATCTCGTCGCGGTAGTCCTGCTCCGGCATGCCCGATCGCGCCTTTGCCTCGCGCAAGAGCGCCGAAACGCTGATGCCTTGCGCTGCGGCAATGTTGCGTAGGGCGTTGTCGATCTCCTCGTTCGTCACCGACACACCCGCACGCATGGCTGCTTGAGCTTCCAGCCGCTCGTCGATCATCTTCGTGAGCATGTCCTTGAAGACTTCCGACTCCGCTGCGGCTTGTTCGGCGCCGGGCCGTACGCGCTGCTGGATCTGAATCAGGAACGGCTTTGCGCGGCCGCGCAGCTCCGACAGCAGAATGGGATCATCTCCGACGATGGCGACGATTCGTTCCACGACGATCGCTTCGGCCGGACGCGGAAAGAGCGCAGCCAGAGCGAGCAGGCCGAGCGCCACGAGGTGATGACGAGCACGCATTCGCGCCTCAGTAGCACAACTCGGCCCGTTCGTCGCGATTTCTGTGACGTTGCCGGCGCAGCAGCCTCAACAATTCGGACACTCGCAGCTCAATACCGCCGGATCGGGCGGATCCGTGCAGACACCGTACGGGCTGATGCACGAGCTCGCTCCTACGCAACTGCAATCGATTTGCCCCCCACAAGCTGCCGGAACGTCCACGCAATGCCGCTCCACCACGAATGCGACGTTTTCAATGCACGCTTGATCCTTCGTGCATTGACTACACGCGCCCACTTCGCGGCATTCCGCCACCGCAACACACCCGCCCCAGCATGGTCCGTTGACGTGAGCGGTTTGTCCTGGTGGGCATGCTGGCGGAAGGCTGTCGCAAAGCGCGTTGTCGTGATTGCAATCGGCGTCGATGACGCATCGGCCGGCGCGGCACAAGGGCGCAGCAGCGGACAACCCCGACGCGTCGCACGCCGGTGCAAAACATTCCGAAATGGGACACGACGGAGCCGGACTGCCAACGGGAATGCCAGCGCACGTGCAGCAGTCATTGACCACCATGCAATCCGAATCCTTCGTGCATTCGGGGCCCGGTGCGGGATTCATGCCCCCGCCGCCGCCCATTCCACCACCTCCGCCCGAGCCTCCGCCTCCACCCATTCCACTCGAAGAAGACGAGCTCGAAGACGAAGACGAGCCGGACGAAGATGACGAAGTTGACGACGAGCTATTGTCTTCGACGGTTGGATCGCATCCGAACAGAGCCACCATCGAAACCATTGACGCACAAGCCAAGTAGCGCATGACGTTTTCCCCTTTTGTTAAGCAGTTTCGCGTATCATCGATCGAATCGCATCCGTGACGGCACCCTCCGAAGAATACTTGCTCGACCACCCTCGCGATCGGATTTTCGACGTGTCCAGCCGATAAACCGGCACGTCGCCTTTCCACCCTCGAGGTCCCCCCGTGAATTCGTATTTCACATCGGACAACCCCATTTCCCGCACCACGATGTCCGCAATTTCTCGTACCGTGATGTGGTCCGTCGTTCCAACATTGAAGTATTCGTACGGGCCGCGGCGCTCGCGTTCCAGTGTGTCGAAAGCATCGAGCACATCGTACACGTGAATGTAGGGTTTGCTCTGGGAACCATCGCCCAAAATGAGCAGCTCATTCGGATTGGCCCGAAGCTTTCGAACGAAGTCGTAGCCCACTCCATGGGTTTGTCTTGGACCCACCACGTTGGCGAATCGAAACACCGTCCCCTCGAAATCGAACATGAAACAATACGCACTGATGAGGGCTTCGGCTGCGAGTTTTCCGGCGCCATACGTCGACACGGGAATCATCGTCGGCCAATCTTCGGGAATGGGCGTCGGCGGAATGTCCCCATAAACGCCGCTGCCCGACGTGAATCGAATCCGCCGCACCCCCGTTTTGCGCATCGCTTCGAGCACGTTGCGGCACAAAAGCGTCCCATTGTCGAAATCGATGTCCGGCTCGACCACGGCCCGCGCAATGTCCGCATTCGACGCGAAGTGGTACACGATGTCGTGCCCCGCAATCGATCGCCCGAGCAGCTCCGGCTCGCGAATGTCACCTCGAATCACCGTCAGTCGCGGATTATTTCGCACCGCTTCGAGGTGTTTTTCCGTGCCCGTGAGAAAGTTGTCGAAGACCGTGATGGTCGCATCGGTTTTGGCCAGCAGCCGTTCGACGAGGTGCGACCCGATGAATCCTGCGCCGCCTGTGATGAAGTATCGTGTGGGCATCGTTTCCTCGACGAGCTAGAGCAAGGTCGTACCGAAATAATCGAAGTCGTAATGCAGCTCCATGAGCCCTTCGGCTTCCATGGCGCGACGAACGGGCGTCGGGTCGGGCGTGTAAAACATCAAAAAACCGCCACCTCCTGCACCAATCAGTTTTCCCCCGATCGCGCCGTGCTCACGACCGATGTCGTACCAGCGATCGATGTCCGAATTCGTCATTTTTGACGAACGCTTTTTCTTCCATTGCCAATGCTCGTCGAGCAGCCGGCCATAAGCATCCAAATCGCCCAGCTCCAGCGTTCGTTTGGATTCGATGCCGATGTTTTTGATGAAGTGCAAGTTGTCGATCATCTCCTTGCTCTGCGCGCGGCTCTTGTCGTCCTGCTCCTTCAAAATGGACGACGCTTCACGCGTGATGCCCGTACAAAAAAGCAGCAGCCGCTGCGTGAATCGCACGAGCACCGGTTCGTCCACGGCGAGCGGCGTCACGACGACCGATTCATCCGGCCGGAATTCATAACAATTCACGCCGCCCAGCGCGGACGCATATTGGTCCTGTTTGCCCACCGGCTCGCGCAAAATGTCGATTTCGATGTGCGACGCCATCTCCGCAAGCTCGCGCTGCGAAAGTGTTTTGCGCGAAAACCGAGCGAGCGCTTTCAGCAGCGACACGCCGAAACTTCCCGACGACCCCAGCCCCGTGCCGGCAGGAATGTCCGCCATCGTCGTGATTTCGAGCTGCGGTTCGCGGATTCCAAGAAGCTCCAAAGCTTCACGCACGATGGGATGCCGGATCTCCGAGTTCGTCGACACTTGCTCGATTTTCGAATACCGCACCAAAATGCGTTTCTCGAACGTGCGATGCACCGACACGTAGACGTGCTTGTTGATCGCGCCGGCGATGAGAAACCCACCATATTGCCGGTAATACGACGGCAAGTCCGTCCCGCCGCCCCCCAAGCTGATTCGTAACGGACTGCGTGCGATGATCATGAGCCTCGTGGTCGAACCTTCGGGGACGAGCATCCCCAGGCAATTCGCCCACAACATACCCGTGTTCGTGCGGTTTGTCAAACCCGCGCGTGCCCCGTTCAGTTTGGAACGAGGCCAAATCGGGGGGTATGGGGGGGCCGAGCCTCGCCGTGTTTTTGTGCGCAGCGCAAAAACACCGGGAGGCGAGCCTCGGCCCCCCCATCGTGAACTAGCCTCGCGAAGCGCGCGTCCCACGCGCGCGAAGCGAGCGTGCAAATCTTGGCCTGGATTCAGTCAATTCGCGTACACGACGATGATCGCATATTGCGCCCACGCACCATCTTCGGGCTTGAAATGCGTCACGCCAATGTCCAGATGCAGCGTCGGTTGCCGCAACACCTCATCGGGAAGCGTCAACTCCTCGAGCGACGTCGTTTGTATCGCATAACCACGCATGCTCTGCTGAAACGACTCCACCGACCGCTGCAGCACCGCGTTCATTGCATCCACCGGGCTCTGCTTGCTCTGGTGCACCCGCATCAGCTCCTCGTTCAAAATCGCGTCGACCCCGCCAAGGCGCTTCGGTGGCGACAAATTCAGCCGCTTGCGCGTCTGCATCACGCGCGAAAGCAAATACTGCTCGTCGTCCGCATGATCCGCTCCGTGATGAAACCGATATCCCACCGCGACCGATCCAAGCATCCCCTGGTCCTGCATGATCATCGGCCCGAGCGCCAATTGCTCGATGTTCGGATCAAATAACGTGTGACGACCTATCGGCATCTCCAGCGCCGACGTCAGCCACCTGCTCACATCCAGCGTCGCAGCCGTCGTCGATACCATTTGCGCATCCCGAATCATTCCCTTCACGTCCCAGCCCGCCATCAAAGCGAGCGCTATCGTGTCCACCTGCCCCGGATTCGGGTTTTCGTCGAACATCGACGTAAAGTAATGAGGTGCAACCGCCGCAGCCGTCTTGGATTGTTCACGCGCCAGCGTCAATTCGGACAAACCAGCCTCTTTGCGCGCCTTGTTCAGGTTTTGAATCACCGTCGTCGTGAAGTTTTCCGGCGTCGATGCCGGAGCCGCATCGCCATATCGAATCGCCGCGTACTTCGGCGAAACATTCGCCTCTTTCCGCACCAGCGCTTGCGCGAACACCGAACCGAGCGCCCGCTTCGGCGGCACCGATAGCAGTTGAATCCATGCCGTATCGTCTTGCGCATCGATCGGGCAAATGATGCGGAAATTAGGCCGCACCATCGACATGTCGATTTCGCACTTGACAACCGCCGTCGCACCTTTGTTGACGTATGCATTGAAATATTGCGTCGGCTGCAAGACCTGACCCTCGATCACCACTTCCCCGCGTTCGTCAGGCGTCAGCGAAAACGGCTTGATGGTCGCCTCTTCCCGCGCCTGCACCACATACGCGACAATTTGTTTGTCCTTTCGCCCAAACCAAAAACCGACCAAATCGGGATTTCCACCCAAACTCTTGCCCAAAGCTTGGCGAATGTTCGGCCCCGCATTCTTCAAAAGATCCTCGTCGCTCACGTCCGCGGGCACTTCATCCACGAGATATCCGCCGCCCACATCCGGCACGAAATTCCCACAACCACCCGTCATGAAACGCCGCAACCCATCATCGGGCTCGGACTTCTTTTCCAGGTAAAACCTCCCAAGCTCGTGCGCAACACATGCCATCGCGCGCGTCAGCCGAGCCTTCGGAGCCTTCGCTTTCGCAACCTCCTCGAACATCGTCTCCCACGAATTCCCCGGCGTCCAAGCCTCCTGCCCCTTGTCCGCTTCAGGCGCCGATTCGATCGTCCACGCATCCACCGCATCCGCCGTCTTGCGCATCGAAACCTTGCCGACCGGTTTGGCCGCAATCGCACCGAGCACATCGCGGCCAGGAAATTCCAGCACCGCACTGCCGCGCGACGTCGCCGGAGCTCCCCCACACGCTTCGACGACAAGTGCTGCGAAACACATACCCACGAACGCGCGATGCTTTGAATTCAAAATATTCATGCCTCAGCTTTCTCCCACACGGCCCAACGAAGCCACTTGTTGCTCCCAGCAGTGAGCCTACGACTGCATCACGCGTACAACTCTAGGCGAATGTCAAGAAGTCTCTTCGCAGGCCCGTGCGGTGTTTGACGCGATCGTTACGACCGCCCTTCCGTTTCGTCTCCGAATCGGCTAAGGTGCGCGCGCCCGAGGCGGACGCAGAGCGCGCATGCACGGACTCGCCCGCCTTCACCTATGGTTTCCTGCGCAAAGCAGCCCGCAGCTCACAACAGAAAACGATGAAGAACACCACGTCGACCATCCACTGGACCCACACCGACGAGGCACCGGCCTTGGCCTCGCTGTCGTTTCTCCCCATCGTCGAGGCATTCCTGAAAGATACGGGCATTGCCGTCGAGACCCGAGACATCTCGCTCGCGGGCCGCATCATCGCCACGTTTCCCGAAAGCCTCACCGAAGCGCAGCGCATTCCGGATGACCTCGCGTACCTCGGCGACCTGACCCACAAGCTCGAAGCCAACATCATCAAGCTCCCCAACATCTCCGCTTCGATCCCGCAGCTCAAAGACGCCATCGCCGAACTGCAGTCGCAAGGCTACAAGATCCCGGATTATCCGGAAGCGCCCAAAGACGACGCCGAAAAGGCCATTGCTGCACGTTACGCAAAAGTTCTCGGAAGTGCAGTCAATCCCGTTCTTCGCGAAGGCAATTCCGACCGCCGCTCGCCCTTGTCCGTCAAAGAGTTTGCCCGCAAGCACCCGCACAAACTCGGCGCCTGGTCGAAAGAATCGAAGTCGCACATTTCGCACATGTCCAGCGGCGATTTCTACGGGACCGAAACGTCCACGATCATCGGCAAAGCCACCGACGTCCGCTTCGAATTCGTCGCGGCAGATGGCTCGACCACCGTGCTCAAGAAAAAATTCGCATTGCAAGAAGGCGAAATCCTCGATTCGTCGGTCATGCACGTCGAACCCCTGCGAGCGTTTTACGCCGAGCAAATCGACGAAGCGAAGAACAATGGGCTGCTTTTGTCATTGCACCTCAAGTGCACGATGATGAAGGTTTCGGATCCCGTCATGTTCGGGCACCTCGTCAGCGTCTACTTCAAGGACGTATTCGACAAACACGCCGCTACGTTCAAAGAAATTGGCGTCAACCCGAACAATGGATTGGCGGATCTCTACGCCAAGATTCAATCGCTCCCGGCCGACAAAAAGGCTGAAATCGAAGAGGACATCAAAGCCACCTACGCCAAGCGTCCACCGCTTGCGATGGTCGATTCCGATCGAGGCATCACGAATTTGCACATGCCGAACGACATCATCGTCGATGCGTCGATGCCCGTCGTCGTGCGTGATTCTGGCAAGATGTGGGGCCCCGACGGCAAACTCCACGACACCAAGGCGCTCGTGCCGGATCGCAACTACGCCGGCATCTACAGCGTGATCCTCGACGATTGTCGCGAGCATGGTGCGTTCGATCCGAAGACGATGGGCAGCGTCCCCAACGTGGGGCTCATGGCGCAAAAGGCCGAAGAATACGGTTCGCACGACAAGACGTTCATTGCATCCGGTTCGGGCACCATTCGCGTCGTCGACGAATCCACGGGCAACGTGGTTCTCGAGCAAAAGGTCGACAAGGGCGACATCTTCCGATCGTGCCAAACGAAGGACATTGCCATTCGTGATTGGGTCAAGCTCGCGGTTCGTCGCGGCAAAGCGACGGGCGCGCATGTCGTGTTTTGGCTCGACAAGAATCGCGCGCACGACAGGCAGGTCATTGCCAAGGTCGAGACGTACTTGAAAGAGCACGACACGACGGGCCTCGAAATTCGCATTCTTTCGCCCGTCGAAGCGATGAAGTATTCGCTCGAGCGCATTCGCAAAGGTCAAGACACCATTTCGGTGACGGGCAACGTGCTCCGCGATTACCTCACGGACCTCTTCCCGATTCTCGAGATTGGCACATCAGCAAAGATGTTGTCCGTCGTTCCGCTGCTCGCGGGCGGAGGGCTCTTCGAGACCGGCGCCGGTGGTTCGGCACCGAAGCATGTGCAGCAATTCCAGAAGGAGGGGTATCTCCGCTGGGATTCGCTCGGCGAGTTTTCGGCGCTTGGCGCGTCGCTCGAGCACGTTGCGCTGACGTTCCAGAATCAGCGTGCTGCGGTGCTCGGCGAAACGCTCGATCAGGCCATCGGCAAATTCCTCGACAACAACAAGTCACCGGCGCGCAAGGTCGGTCAAATCGACAATCGCGGCAGCCATTTCTACTTGGCGCTGTACTGGGCCGAGGCATTGGCTGCGCAAACGAAGGACGCCGAGCTGCAAAAGCGTTTCGTTGGTGTCGCGAAGCAATTGGCGGAAAACGAAGCGAAAATCAATGCCGAGCTCATTGGGGCTCAAGGCAAGCCGGTCGACATGGGCGGGTATTACCACCCCGACTTGGCCAAAGCGACGGCCGCCATGAGGCCGAGCGCGACGCTGAATGCGATTGTCGACGGGATGTGAAGGGCACCCGCCTCACCCCCCGACCCCCTCTCCCCCGCGTAAAACGCGGCGGAGAGGGGGAGAAAGAAAGAGCGTTACGATTCTGTAGTTCCCCCTCTCCGCGGAGCGAAGCGACGGGGAGAGGGGGCTAGGGGGTGAGGCGCGACTGCTCGATGAACGCCAGCGTATTCTTCATCGAGTCTTCCTGCCGCAACTTTTCTCCGATGGCCTCCGCATTTCGGCGAAGCGCTTCATTCTCGACCAATTCTCGCAAGGCCTTTGCCAGGTTGTCCACGGCAAGCTTTTTCGGAGGAATGGGAGCAGGTCCCGCGCCGAGCGTTTGCACGCGACGTCCCCAAAATGGCTGATCGCCAAAAAATGGGCATATCAATGTAGGTCGACCCGCGCGTAGTCCTGCCGCCGTCGTACCAGCGCCCCCGTGATGTACCACCGCCGCCATACGTGGAAAAAGCCAATCGTGAGGAGCGGCGTCGATCTTGTAAATCGAATCGGGCAAATCGTTTGCTTCGAGTCCTCCCCATCCCGTCGCCAAAATCCCTCGCACCTTGGCTTTTTGCAATGCTCCCACGACCACTCGGCTGACGCGCTCCGTCTTTTGATTCGTCATGCTGCCGAACCCTATGTAAATCGGCGGGTCACCGGCGTTCAAAAAGTCCACCAGCGAAGACGGCGGGCTCCATGTTTCCTGTTTGTCCAAGAACCAATACCCGGTGACCGTGACGTGGTCGGGCCAATCGGCGGGTCGCGGCACGACATTCGGGCTGAAGCCATGCATCACGGGAATCGGACGATCATCCGATGTATGCAAAAAGTCTCGGCTGCGACGTCGAGGCATTCCATGCTTTTTCCTCCACGCGTCGACGTATTTGCCAAAGCCCATCGACATGGCAGCGAGCGTGAACTTGGTGGTGAGCCGATTGTACCAGCCGCCCAGTTTCCATTCGGGAAACCCAAAGCCCGAAAACTCGCGGGTGGGCACCAGCATCGGGATGAGCAACGCACAGATCGAAGGAATGCCGAGTTTTTCTGCGTAGTGCGAAGCGCCGAGACCCTTGGGATGAAACAAAATGAGGTCGGGTTTCGCGGCTTCCGCCGCTTGCCAGCCTTCTTCCAAGAGAGCCGCTTGCATGGGAGCTGCCAGCTTCGTGAGCTCGGCATACGTCTTGATTGTTTTCCACATGGATCTGTCGTCATCGAGCGCCGAGCGCCCAGCGTCCGTGTGTATGAGCTTCAGCGCGTCGTCGTTCAGGTACCCATAACGGAGGCCATGCTCGGTGACGAAGTCACGAAAGTTCACCGTCGTGCAAAGGGTGACTTGGTGCCCTGCTTTTTGCAGCCCGAGCCCCAGCGCGATGTACGGTTGCACGTCGCCGCGCGTGCCGAGTGTGATGATGAAAATATTCATGCGCGTGCTCCCTCGAAGGGCGAGTCATGCAATGGTACGATGTGGTCGTGAAGGGCAGGGACATCATGATCGAACGCAAATCCATTTTCAAGGCAAGCTTTGCAGCATCCATCCTCGGGCTGTTTTTCGTCGTCATGCTCTCGTCGTGCGAAGGAGGTGGCGTTTTCGGCGGCGCCGAAGGCGATGCTTGCCGCTCGAACGACGATTGTGCCAGCGACCTTTATTGTTATGGCCCCAATCGCCCCAACGTCTGCGGTATTCCTCCGCGCGAGCAATGCTGGAAGGATGCCGATTGCCCCATGGGCACGTTTTGCCACGCCATTGTTGACCATTGCAGTCCCGATGGTATCGGCTCCGAATGCAAACCGCCGTGCGCCGTCGATTCGTGCGGACCCGATTTTCGCTGCAATGCAATGGGCGCCTGCGAGCCCATTCCATGCGACGAAGGTTTTACGTGCCCGGACAGGCAACAATGCGATGCCGTGCTCGCGCATGATGCGACGCAGCCCGTGCACGCGCGCACGTCTGGATGCGTGAACATCACGTGCAATGCGGATGGCGCGTGTCCGACGGGCAAGTTTTGCGTCGAGGGGTATTGTCAGGACGAGCTCGGCACGTGCGGGGAGGAATTCGCGGTGCCGTGAGTTCTCGTTCCTGATTACTTGCGGGCGCGTTTCTTGGACGCGGCCGCGGGAGACTTGCGATTGCCTCGCGCGGCATTGGCGGCCGGTGCTTGGTCTGCCTGATTTTCCTCGGCCTGTTTTGTCGAGTTCGCTAAATCCGCAGTTCCGCCAAGCTTATGGTAGATATCGAAAAGCTTCTTTCGTTCGTGACTGTTCAGGACTCCGCCCAGCGAGGCCAATGCATTTTCTATATTTTGTCTGCTTTCGTCGGGCTGTCCTTCCGTAATAAGACTCGCGGACGATAGGACGAGGGCCACGCCTACCAGTGGAGGAATGTCTGTCGACTTCGCAATGGTCAGCATTTGCTGACGCAGCTCTTCGGCCCGAGCGCTGTTCCGTTGCACGGCTTCGATCAAGGCAAGGTTACCCAAAGGCAATATTTGTTTTCCGCGGGCCCCGATTGCTTCATAGATGGCTAATGCTTGCTCGAAAAGCTTTTTCGCATCTGCCCAATGCAATTGATCGGAGCCGACAAGCCCCATCTCATAGATCGCATCTGCGTACGATTCCCGATCCTCGCGCCCGAGAAAGATACCCGCAGCCCTTTCGAGTACTGCGAGTGCCTTATCATGCTCCTCTTGCTTCCTCAGCTCTTGCCCAAGCGCCAGCAGCGCTTCGCCCATGCCACGAATGTCCCCGCGCCGCTCCGCTTCTTGAACGCGCGTTTCCAATATCGGAATGCTCGTCCCTGGCGTCGACACTTGCAGGCCCGCCGGCATGTCCTGCCCCAATTGCCAATGCCGCAACGTCTCCGCCAACTGATCGTACGCTCGAGCCAAAATCTCCTTGTCCGAAACCCCCGATGCGTCATGCAAAAGCTGCTCGCCAAAACTCCACCGCGCTCGAAACGGTATCTCGTGCGAACGCAGCCCCGAAAGATGGTTCTCCTTTTTCCAAAGCCCCTCTTTCATCCCACGCTCGAATTCGGCTTCGTACTTGCGATACCATTCTTCCGCGAGCGATACTTCCTCCACCACCGAAATGCGCGACGGAACGAGCCACAAATGCGGCGTATCCCGTCCCCCTCGCTGCGTGCTCGGTGCCGCTACGATGCCCCGCGCGATCTTCTCGATGCCCCGAAAGGATTGCTCGTTCGGCGCAGTCAATAGGACGACGCCGTCCGGAAGCTGAATCGTGCAAATGCCCCCCGTGTCCGTCAATCCCGTGCGACTGTCCACGAGCACGATGTCGAAATCTTCCGTGATCTGTTTTCGCAATGTCTCGATCGCGACGGCGCCCCGATCCTTCTCGTAAAACTCTTGCCAATCGAACGCGGCGAGGCGAGCATCGAAGCCCGAATCCAATTGCCCCGCAATCAACAACGACAATGACCCAAATCGAGGGGCATGAGGTCGCCTCGTGATGGGAATGATCGACGAACGAACATTCGGCGGGGCGGGCGCTTTTTTTCGCACCGCGTTTCGCCATTCGAGCAGAAAATCGAGCACTCCGCGGGCATTGGCAAGCTCTTCCTGGGTCAATCCCCAGAAATCGTGCAATCCCGGAGCCTCCAAATCCCAATCCACCGCGAGCACCCGCAGGCCATGTTTATTCGCCAGGCGCCAGGCGACATTGGCCAGCGCCATCGTGCGCCCCACGCCACCTTTGTACGAATAAAAAGTGACGATTTGTCTGCGGTTCGTGAACAACATTCTCATGCGGCTACGGACCACCGTGGTGGTTTCATCGGCAACTGATCTTCTCCAACGGCCCATGTCGGCAAATCTGCTGCATCGTCATCCGGATCCGCTTGCTCGGCGAGCAATTCATCGATTTGCTCTGCCGTTGCGCCGACATCCATGAGCGCCATACGGCAGCGCGCGCGCTCCCAATTCCCAAGCTTGCCAAGCTCCTGCGCAAGGCGCGGTGGCCCAATCCGCGGATCGGCCCGATATGCCCAAAGCACCTCACCCAATGGAAAATCTCGGTGACTCTTTGCTCTCGTAATGATCTCCGGAAGGAGAGCGACCCCCTGCTCCGGATCCGAATGCCTGAGGCCCGCCGTTGCAATGGGCCAAAGAGCGGGATCCTTCGAGCACCACACGCCAATCCAATGATGAGCCAAGAGTTTCGGCTCCTGCAGTCGCGCCAGCGCCATCAGCACCATGCGCTCGGCATTCGCATCGATTTCGCGGTTGGTTCTGCCCAGAATCCCCCTCTCCGCAATCGCGAGCAAAACAGGCACCGCCGTCCGAATGGCCCGGCGCAAAATGAGCGCGGCAAGATGCTGCACCGCGTTTGCATCTTTGCCCGCCCGCAGGTCTGGATTTTTGGCGATTTCCCGAAGCGCCTCGACAATGCCGTTTTCCAGTCGACCGCGGAATGCCGCGTCGGTCGTTCTGCCGTGAACGACTGCGACGAAATCGTCCGGGGTTTCCAGGTGCATGCTCGACAGCGGAGGATCCGCTTCTTCCCCACGCATACGGCGAACGAGCCAGCCCGTGAGAGCCTTCTCGTCCATTTCCTCTAGCGCGCGCTGATTGATCATGGGATCCTCTTTACCAGATAATCCGTGGGAGGGCTGCGTCGAAGTAGGCCGACTTGATGCGCGCTGCGTTCATCGGCGTCGTTTGGCGTTGCCAGTAGCTCCGGCTCAGCGGGACGATCGTCGCGCAAATCTCGTGTCAATCCCCATGGTTCGGAATGGCTCTTCGGCGGACGCCTCCATGGTGGACTGAACCCTGCATCGATAGCGCTCGGGACATGCAGCGGACGTTTCTTGTCGTCCACGTGCACGGCAACGCGATACAGCACTTCACCTGCCGGAAGATGCGCCAACCCGAGTCGATCGCGCACCTCGTCGGCATCGCCGCCATCCGTCATCGTCGTGATCCAAAATGGATACTCGTTACCTGCACCGTCCGAGCCCCAGCGGCGAGTGAGCGGCAGCCGCGGCGGCGCCGCAGACGGATCGACTGCCGCTCCCGACACGAAACCGTGCCGCTGCAGCTTGTCCAGCGTCATGTACGTGCGCCACTCGGGCTGCACCTTTGGCCGTTTCTTCGCGAGCACACGTAACGCTCGCCCCCCGCTTTTGCAGGCCTCGCGCAGTTTGTCCGGTGCCGTTCCCGTCGCGGCGGCAAGCGCCTTCTGAAAGGCTGCTCGACGCGTCTTTGGCAGACGGTCTTCTTCCCGAAGATTGAGCAGCACGGCTCGATCTTCGCGTCCTCCGGCTTCGAGCTCATCGACGAAGGTTTTGACCGCGGCCGCTACTGCTCCTCGAGCGCCATCCACGAGCGACATGGGCGGCGACCCTACCACACTTGGGAAAACGGGGAACGATAAAAGGCGGAGGAATGTCGTTTTGCAGGAGCGGCTCGGAGATGCGGAGAGACGTAATCAGCCTCCGCTTTCTTTCGTCTTCGCCTTCGCAGGTCCTCGTCGTTCTTCCAATTCATCGATGAACGCGAATACTTGCTGTTCCAAGTCTCGCGGCAATGCTTCGTTTTCGGTGATTTCATCACGCAGCGCCGCGCGGAACTTATTGAGCAGCCCCAGCGTCTCGCCGCGCAGCTTGCCCACGCTGCCTTTCGGCATCGTCGTATGGGCGCTGGCCCGCTGATCCAGCAATTCGGCCAGCTTATCGCCCGCGTCGAGGAATCCGGTGACCCAATCGAGGAGCGTTTTGCCTTCGGGCGTTGGGAATTGCTTCAAGTCGCCTTCCAGCTCGGCGACCTTGGTTCGATTCTTTTTCGCGGCTGCTGCTTCTTCCGCATAGGAATCGACGAGTGCGCTGCGCTGTGGAACGAATGCAGCGCGAATCCGCTTCGCCGCCGCGCGCGTATCATTCGACAGCCCGGGAACCTGTTCCACGGCGTCCAAGTAGCTTAGAATGGCGCCACCAAAGCCGTCGTGCGTGACGTCGGTCACGCCAAGCTCTTCGGCGAAAGCTTTGCCGCGCAGCACCTCGGGCACGGCCAAAATGGCCACGTGTTTTTTGGCAATCCACGGACCATACAACTTCCCGACCACGGACGCTTCGAGCGCGTCTTTGCGCGGCCCGAAGAGATTGGCCAGGGCGAGGTCCAGGTCGTCCAGCGTGAGTTTGCTCATGTGCCCAGCTTTCCACGAAGTCTAGTTTTTGGTCAAGGGGTAACGTGGACGGTAGCGCGATGTTGCTGGGCTAGCTTTGGGGTTGAGCGAAGGGCCCTGGGCGAGGGGGTGTTGTTAGGGTGGGGGGTAAGCGCGAGGGATCGGGCGAGGGGGTGTGTTTAGGGTGGGGGCAAACGCGAGGGCTCGGGCGAGGGGGGTGTTGTTAGGGTGGGGGTAGACGCGAGGGCTTGGGCGAGGGGGTGTGGGTAGGGTGGGGGTAGACGCGAGGGCTTGGGGGAGGGGTTCAAGTTGGCGCCGAGCCATTCCGTATCGCTTGCTCGAAATGGGCAAAACTGCGACTGCGTTTGCCGACTTCAGTGGTCGAAATTCCCTGCGCGATTTCTCCGGCAACACGAGCCGTGTAGGGCACATCGAGCAAGTCTTTCAAACATTGTTTGGGGCTGGGTATCGCGTCGGGATCGTTGATGTCGACGTTGCCGAGATCCCGCCCCACATAACTCCGTAATGCGTGCGGATCAGCCCAAAACCATGCCTCCAGGTGCCATTTCGCGGCGACCACTTTGATGGGGACCGGAATGTCTTGGCACTTGGTGCCTTCGAGCCGCTGCGCAAACGTCGCGACGACCATTTGCGGGTCCTTGCCATCGGCGTCCACGAGAATGACGAATTTATCGGGCTGAGGATCATTCCAATACCATGCTGCTTGGACGAGCTTGCAAGCCGAATCCGGCGTGAGAGCATGCTGTCGCGGGGGCGTAAGGATGGGTCCCAGGATCCCAACATTGTCCGACTCGAGGTGCCGGAGTAGATGGGGCAGCGCCATTCTTTCCGTCTCGCCCGAGGCAATGACGACAACGCGTTTTCCCATGGCGCGCTCAGGCTCCGAATCCCTTGGTCTCGTGAAATTCACCCAGGCTGAAGCCGGATTCTTCGAGCGCCTTGCGTACGCCTTCGGGATTTTTTTCTGCGGTAATGGACGTTCCTTCGGGCGTGCGCCGGACGATGGAAACTTCTTCCGGTTTTGGCAAGCAGTCGAGCAGAATAGGAGAATGCGTGGTGACGATGATTTGCACGCGTTCGCTCGCCTCGCGCAGATACTCGGCCAAACCTTTCAATGCCGAGGGGTGGACATGATTCTCGGGTTCCTCGATGCCGACGAGGCTCGAATCCGATTCGCCAAACAGGGCGGTCATGAAGGCGAGCATGCGCAGGGTGCCGCTGGAAATGCCCGCCTGAGGAACCGCAAAGTTCCCCCCGTATTCCTTTTGCGAGAAATAAGCCTTTCCATCGAGAGGCGATATGGCGAGCGTAATCGCTTCGGGGACGCCAAGTACGTGACGCGTTGCTGTAACAATTCGATCCAATGTCTGTTCGCCCGCGTGAGCATTCTTTATTGTATATAAACGTGCCGCAAGGTTGGCTCCATAAGGGTCCAATTTGTCTCCCTCTGTCATGTGGGCCGCTCCGCGCAGAAGCGGAGGGCTAGGATCAAAAAATCCCCAGCGACTTACGAATTCGGCGACATGTCGCGCTGGGAAGGACTCATCCGTGCAAGCGATCGCGAGAGCACAAGATGTAAGGTGCAACTTCAAAGTAACCCGATCATTTCTGGCCTGCGTCGACGTCCACCAGACTTTACCTCGCCTAAATTCCAATATCTTTGTCGTCGAGTTATCATCATTGAGCTTGAACATTTCTTCGACAACGCTGAAGGTCATCGCGTCGCCATAAAGAGTGACAGTCCATGAATATCGCGCGCCAATGTCGTCGAGAAACGTCGTCTCGAGCGTGATTTCAATGGGAAAGCCCTCTCCCCGCCATCCAAGGTCTTTGCATCCGCCCCGGCTTTCAATACTCTCTATAAAGTCCTTCGCCCGAACCCCTTCCGACAAAAACCGCAATGCATCGAGCACGTTGCTCTTGC
This sequence comes from Polyangiaceae bacterium, assembly GCA_016715885.1. NCBI lineage: Bacteria > Pseudomonadati > Myxococcota > Polyangiales > Polyangiaceae > Polyangiaceae bacterium. Next base: position 273,526 of record JADJXL010000028.1, on the reverse strand, counting down.
CGCTCGCATTCGCGCCGATGAGCACGTTCATCGAGCCGAGCGAAATGTCGACGTCTTTGAGACTGCGGTAACGACTCGCCTTGAGGTTCGTGAGCTTCATGGGCCGCTACAGCATCTGCCTGCAAGCACGCGCGTCGTCAACGCAGATCGCGTTTCATCGGACGGACGTCCGCAGCGAATGGCAATGATGGGATCGGGGAAAAGCGAATTCGGTAGGACGAACAAACTCAACTCGAACGCATGGCGCGCTCGATGCGCCTCACGCCGCCGGGGTTGCCTTCACGACGTCCGTGATGCCCTGCACGCTCTTCGCGCTCTTCGCAAGCATCGCTTTCTCGTCGTCCGAGAGCTTGATCTCGAGGATCTTCTCGACGCCGCGGCCGCCAATGACGACGGGCACGCCCATGTAGAGATCCTTGTAGCCGTATTCGCCTTCGAGGTACGCGGCGCAGGCCAAGACGCGCTTTTGGTCGAGCAAAAACGATTCGGCCATCGCGACGGCCGCCGATGCAGGCGCGTAGTAGGCGCTCGTGCCCATGAGCTTGACGATCTCGCCGCCGCCCGTACGCGTGCGCGCGATGATCGCGTCGATCTTGTCCTTCGCAAGGAACTCGGTCACGGCAACGCCGTTGATCGTGGTCGCGGAAAGGACGGGGACCATGTCGTCGCCGTGTCCGCCGAGGACCATCGCGCGGACGTCCTTGATGCTGACGTTGGCTTCACGCGCGAGGAAGAGCTGGAAGCGGGCGCTGTCGAGCACGCCGGCCATGCCAACGACACGCTCGCGGGGCAGGCCCGTCGCGCGCTTGAGCTCGTAGACCATGGCGTCGAGCGGGTTCGAGATGACGATGATGAAGGCGTCGGGGCAGTTTGCCTTCACGCCGGCAGCGACGCTGCGGATGATGGGAAGGTTTGTCGCGACGAGGTCATCGCGGCTCTGGCCGGGCTTGCGCGGGATGCCGGCGGTGACGATGACGACGTCGGCGCCTTTGCAGTCGGCCCAGTCGCTCGTGCCTTTGATGTTCGCGTCGTAGCCGATGACGCTGCTGTTTTGCTCGAGGTCGAGCGCTTTGCCTTTGGCGAAGTCGGTCTTGGCGGGGATGTCGAAGAGGACGATGTCACCAAGCTCCTTGCGTGCGCAGAGTGCCGCAAGTTCGCCACCGATGTTGCCTGCTCCAATGAGTGCGATCTTCTTCCGAGTGCTCATGCGCCGCCTTTAGCACCCCGGCCGCCTGAACTAAATGCAGTAGGTGCCGCGCGCAAAAGTTGCGCTAACGTCGCGCCTCATGGTGGACATCGAACAGGTCCGAGCCGCACTTCGTACGACACTGAACAGCACTGATCTGGGTGCTCTGGGGACGAAATACGAAGGGAAAGTCCGCGACAATTACACGACGGGCGATGGTCGTCGGTACTTGGTGTCGACCGATCGCATCAGCGCTTTCGACAGGGTGCTCGGGACGCTTCCGCTGAAAGGGCAGGTGCTGAACCTGCTTGCTGCGCACTGGTTCGAGGCGACGAAAGACATCGCGCCGAATCACGTGATTTCGGTGCCGGATCCGAACGTGCTGGAAGCGAAAGAGTGCACGCCGCTGCCGGTGGAGATGGTGGTGCGTGCGTACGTGACGGGGGTGACGTCGACGAGCATATGGACGCATTACGCGAAGGGGGAGCGGGTGTTTTGTGGGCATCGTTTGCCCGATGGGTTGAGGAAAAACGAACGGTTACCTTCGCCGATCCTGACGCCGAGCACGAAGGCGCCGAAGGGTGGCCACGACGTTTCGGCTTCGCGCGATGAAATTTTGGCGATGGGGCACATCGATGCGCGTGACTTCGATCGAGCGGCCGAGCTTGCGATGGCGCTCTTCGCGTTCGGACAAACTCGATGCAAAGAGCGTGGGCTGATCTTGGTGGACACGAAGTACGAGTTTGGAAAGACGAAGGAGGGGGAGGTCGTGGTGATCGACGAGATACACACGCCGGACTCGTCGCGGTTCTGGTTTGCCCGGACGTACGACGAACGATTTGGGAAGGGTGAGGAGCCGGAGTCGTTCGACAAGGAGTACGTGCGGAGGTGGCTCGCGGCTGCGGGTTTCACGGGTGATGGAGCGATTCCTACGATCCCGGACGATGTGCGCGTGGAGGCGTCGAGGCGTTACATCGAGGCGTTCGAGGCGATCACGGGGGCGGCTTTCGTGCCGAATTTGGAAGAGCCGAGCGCGCGGATGAAGCGGAATTTGGGGTTGTAGGGGCGAGCTGCGATCACATGTCGAGCTCGGACTTACCGAGCCAGTAGCAAGCCAGGAGTGCTGGAATCTTCAGCGCTTGCGCTTCGATGTCGCCGTTTGTCGTTTGGATCGACACGCCCAGCGGCATCACCGAAAAATCCTGGATGTCTTTCGTGATGACGTAGCCTCGGGGGATCTTGCGTACTTCGCAGAAGTCGCGCAGTCCCCGAAGTTCGCCGGCTCCGGTGCTCTGCATGCTGCGGTACTTGACCTCGAACGGGATGAGCCGGCCTTCGACTTCGGCGATGAGGTCGACCTCGCGGTCGCGTTTGCCGCGCCAATAGGAAAAACCGATGCTCCGGGCGTAGTAGCGTGTGCATACGTGCTTGAAGAAGGCTGTCTCCGCGGCCAAGCCCAAGGCCGTTTCGTCTTCGAGGAGCGACTGACCTTTGAGCAAGACCGACGGAGCGATCGCGGGATCGGCCAGGTAGATCTTGTAGCGGGCGCGCAGGACTTCCTTGCCGTACCCGAAGGGCGCGAGCTTGTGGATGAGGTGCGTGGCTTCGAGCAGATCGATGAACCCGAGCACCGTGGGGCGCTTGAGTGCCAGGTTTGCGCAAAGCGCCTGCACGTCGAGCAGTCCTCCGCCGTGCAGGCACAAGTACAAGAACGTTTGCTCGAGGCCCAGAATCTGCCGCACACCGAAGAGCGCGGTCATGTCGCGCTTCAGGACTTTGTCGACGATGTCTTCGCGCAGGAGCTTCTGGGCGCCTGAAATGCTGTCGACCAACGCTGTTTGAGGAAACCCGCCGCGCAGCAGGTATTCGTGGAAGTGGGCCACGAGAGGCTGGGCATCGGCCGATACGGTGGCGAATTCGACGGGACGCCATTGAAAAAGCCGCGCGAGCGTATCGACTTGCGGCAAGTCGGGCGTTTGTACTTTCTTGAGCTGAAGGTACTCGAAGAAAGAAAGCGTCGAGAGCTTCAGCGTGGACCAGCGTCCCACACCGGATTCCTGGCCTTCCGTGACGAGCGGCGTTGCCGAACCCGTCACGGCGATGCGGCGGCTCTTGTTGAAATCGACTTGGTGCTTCAGCCACACCTGCCAGTCGCGGACGCTCTGGATTTCATCGAGGAACAGGTATTCGACTCCGCCGCTTTCTGGTTCGAATTCCCGCCAGAGCCGGATGAGCCCTTCCAGGCCGAGCAGCTTCAGCAGCGGATGGTCGAACGTGGCGTACAGAATTTTGTTGGCCGGGACGCCTTGATCGACGAGCTCCTGAATTACCTGCAAAAAAAGGGTAGTCTTCCCGATTTGCCGCGCGCCAGAAAGCAGTAAGGCACGCGGGGCGGGGGGCGACTTCATCCAGTCGAGCACGTCTTTGAACGCACGCCTGCGCCATCCGGGCAGGTCGGGCACACGTGCGCCCCTCCACCAAGGGTTGTATTGGCGCAGGACCGTAAGGAGCTCGGCAACGTTGGCAATCATGGGAAAGTTGCTTCGGGTGCGGATTTAAGTAAACTATACTTGACTTAAATGACGTAGCCAAGCTGTTTCGTCGCGGGAGGGGGCATGAACGCTCACGTGAAGATGTTGGTCGGCGTCGTCACCGGCGCACTGGCTGGGTTCGCGTGGCGTCTTCTGCCCGGAGATGGCCGCTGGCTCGGCCTGTTCATCGAATACGTGGCGCAGCCCGTGGGGCAGATCTTCCTGCGGCTGCTCTTCATGCTCATCGTGCCGCTGCTGTTTTCAGCGCTCGTGATCGGCGTGTGCGGGCTCGAGCTGAAAAGCGTGGGGCGTATTGGGCTTCGTACGCTCGGGTACACCGTGGTGGTTTCGACGATCGCGGTGCTGATTGGGCTGGTGCTGGTGAACGTGCTGCAGCCCGGGGCCGGATTGCCCGATGAACTGCGTGCGCTGGCCAAGCAGACGGCGCTCGTGCAGGCGGTGCCGAAGCCGCCGGATACCAAGGTGGTGACGCAGATCGTGCAGATGGTGCCCGACAACGTGCTGAGGGCAGCGGCGAGCGGCGACATGATCGGCCTCATCGTCTTCGCGCTGCTCTTCGCGGTGGCGTTGTCGTTCGTGGAGACGCAAGCGTCGAAGCGGCTGCTCGAGGTGATCGAGGGTCTGTACGACGTGATGATGAAGATGATCGACGGGGTGCTGAAGTTGGCCCCGATCGGCGTCGCCGCGCTGCTCTTCACGATGGCCGCGCGTCTTGGTTTGGGGGTGATGAAACAGCTCGCGGCGTACGTGGGCGTGGTGCTTCTGGGGCTGTCGATTCACATGTTCGGCGTCTATTCGCTGTCGGTTCGCTTCCTTGGAGGCCGCAGCCCTGTGCGCTTCTTCGCCGACAGTCGGCTGGCGATCGTCACCGCATTCGCGACGGCATCGTCGAGCGCGACGTTGCCCACGGCCATCAAAGTTGCCGAGGAAAACCTGAAGCTGCCGACGCACGTGAGCCGATTCGTGCTCACGGCGGGGTCGGCGATGAACCAGAACGGCACGGCACTCTTCGAGGGCGTGACGGTGCTGTTTTTGGCGCAGTTGTTCGGCGTCGAGCTTTCGCTGACGCAGCAGTTCGTCGTCATGGTCATCTGTATCCTCGGCGGGATTGGCACTGCGGGCGTGCCGGCTGGTTCGCTGCCGGTCGTCGCGATGATCCTCGGCATGTTCGGCATTCCGCCCGAGGGGCTTGGTCTCGTGCTCGGCATCGACCGCTTCCTCGACATGTGTCGCACGACGCTCAACGTCACGGGAGACTTGGCGGCAGCGGTTTACGTGGCGAAAGGGGCAGCGTCTTCCGCGAGCAGCGAGCCGACGCAGAGTTGATGTCGCGCGCGGATTACGCGGTGGCGGGAGCTGGTTCCTCTTCGCGATGGGGCGGCGGCGGCTTCCAAAGGAGCCAACCGACGTAGCCTGGGATCATCCACACGCCGAGCGCGAGGTACGGCGTTACGTAGCCGCCGGAGATCGTGATGAGTTTGCCGATCAGTGGGGCGAAGAGGATGTAGGTCATCGATTGCGCAGCGGCACCCATGCCGCTCGCAGCGGACACCTCGGAAGGGTGAACGCGCGCCAAGTAATCGGCCGTGATGATGGCGAACATGCCGCCACCTCCGGCCATGCCGATGCCTGCGATGAACATGCTTTCCCATGGTGTGCGGCCAAAAGGCGTCATGGGAATGAAGAGCGTGAAGAGGATGGCCAGGGCGAAGAGAGGGCGGTCGGGTGCGCCGTCGGGGCGATGGCGTTTGCGTGCGCTTGCAAAGTGGCCGAAGAGGATGGAGCCGGCGTCGAAGAGCAGCGGCGGCAAGACCATGTAAGGGCCGACGTCCACTTGCGCGACGTGATGAGCTTTCTCGAGGTACTTGGCGCCCCAATTGAGGACGAATCCCAGGGATGGAGCGATGGCGGCGATGCCGAGCGATGCGCGTAGCACGGCAGGGTGAAACGCGACGGCTCGTGACGACGTTTTCGGTTTGTCCGGTACGCGTCGCTCGTCGAGCAACTCACGGGCCGGACTTTTCCAGGCAAACGCGAGCCAGAGCGGAATCCACAACAGACCGATGGCGGCAGTACCGAGAAATGCCGCCTGAAGCCCCCAGTGTTTCAGAAGAAACGTTGCAAGAGGTGGGGCAATCATCGCTCCAATCGAGCTGCCGGTAAAAAGCACGCCAAACCCACGCGCTCGTTCTGCTGGGGAAAGCGAGCGTTGTACGGTCTGAGCGGCACCTGGAAACGAAGGTGCCTCGGCCAAACCCAAGGCAATACGCAGAAAGAAGAGCACGCCAAACCCAGGGACGATGGCGTGCAGGGCTGAAACGAGCGACCAAACGAGCACCGCGCCCAAGAGACCTCGACGCGCACCGACGCGATCGACGAGTGTTCCCGCAATCGGCGCTCCGACGAGATACGCCAGCGAAAAGGCGCTCATCAAAAAGCCGTATTGCGTCTCCGAGATGTCGAAGGTCTTCGTGACGGTCGGAGCGAGCGCCGCAAGTGCCTGACGATCGACGTAGCTCACTGCCATCGTCAGCGTGGCCACGATGGTCAGAGCCCAAGCGTGATTGCGAGAGATCACCGAATAGCCGGCGTTGGTCGATGCGGTCGTCATGGTTTGTCATGTCCTGCTGGCAGGACATTCGAGACTCTATCAGGGGCCTTGCTGAAACCGCAGCACGTCGTCAGCCTTCACCCCGAGGGCTCGAAGCGCGCTCACGAGCTTGGAACGGTGCAGTGAAACGACCGTCGGCATGCCGCCTGAGATGCCGAACTTTTCGAGAAAATTGAGCCCGCTGTCGAAGGGCGCTGCAAACGTCACGTTTTCCGCGTCGATCACGACCGCGACCTTCGCGCGTTCCTGTCCCAGAAGCAGCAGAAGCGTCTTGTCGTACGGACCCTTGCGGTTTGTCGCGTCCACGATCGCAAGGGACGGCTCGATGCGCTCGAAGTCCCGCGCAAGGCGTCGCGATTCCATCTCGAGCGGTAGAAGCTCGGCCCCAGCGGCGTCGATGGGCTCCCACAAGGAACCATCGGCAAGCCCGGTCGCGAGGTGTCTCACGATGATGCCGAAAAGCGCGTGATCTCGTGGTCGCGCGCGAAGGGCTCGATCGAGGCGTTGCGCAATGGGTCCCGCGATGCCGATGCGCGTGTCGATCGCCCGCGCATCGTCGTCGCTCCCCGGGTACGGCTCGATGCCGCCGCGTATCCACTTCGCTGCGCTCACGAGCCCATCGAAGTCGCCATGACAAACCAAGGTGTCCACGCGGCCCGTGCGAGCGACGACTTCGGGCGTGATCATTTCCGGACACGCGCCGTGCTCGGCCTTGGTGGACAGGATGAACCGGGCGTCATGCGCGAACCGCGCGTGGTGGCTGCTGTCGTGATGGTCGATCCAGGCGACCAGACGGCTTCCAAGGCCCTCGATGAGCGGCAACGTCGTTTGCTCGAAGCCTTTTCCTCCGGCCTCCGAGGCGAAGGCGATGTCGACGACCGCTACGTTGCCTCGCAGGTCTTTTGCCCGCGGGAGCTTTCGTGGAGTAGCAAAAGCCAGTTCGATGGATGTTTGCATCATCAGGCGCTCGTCAACGTCCCTCGTGCCGCCCCGGGTATCGAGCAGGGGCAGCTCGATCCGGCGCTGTGGATCCACATGGCACAGGGGCGAGCGAAAATGGAGACGAACATGAAACGTGGTCTCTTGGCATTGGGATGGCTTTTTGCGGGGGCTTTGGCTGGATTTGGAATGTGGGGCGGCTCGTCCCCAGTGCCCGAAGCCCTCGCGGGTGAACCTGCCGGGCCCAAGGACGTAACGGGCCCGGGGTGCTTGATCAAGGGCACATACCCACCGGTGAAAGGCGCCAAGGTTTTCGATCAGGCGACGGGTGGCGAGCTCATCGCGACCCTGACCGGTGCCTACCTTCCCATGACACTTTTCGAGATTCCATTCGATCCGGGTTCGTCGCGCGCACGCCTGGCCACCTCCACCGGCAGGGGCAATCTGCGCATCGAAGGGTATGTGAAGGCGTCGAATTTACCGCTCTACACAGCACAAGACATATCCGTGCACGGCGCCACCGTTTGGATTTCTTCGGCGCAGCGCGTGAAGATCGTACGCGCATCCAAGAGCTCGCTCACCGTGGAGATGGCGGTCGGCGGTACGTTGAAGCAAACCGTCCGCGCCACGGCTCCGTGCGATGCGTTTTCGTTGGCCAAAGGTGCGCCCCAGCCCATCGAGCTTTCGCCGAAGGGTCGGTCGTACATGACCAAAAAGCAGAAGATCGAGCTGTACGAGCAGCCGAACGGCAAGGTGGTGTTCACGCTGAACATGATGGAGGGCACGGGGCAGCTCTTCTGGGGCGACAAGATTCGTCAGGGGTTTGTCCACGTCCTTTCGCGCAACGACTTGACCATCGACGCATGGGTTCCGCTGAAGGACCTCGAGCGGATCAAAAAGGACGAAATGATGGATCAGTACACGCCGCCGGTGACGCCGATATCCGGAGCAACGCTTTCCTTCGACAAACCACCGCTCGTGGGTCGCGCGACGCAACCGATTCCCATCCGCGCCAAGCGTGACGAAAGTGCCAAACCGGTGGGCGTGATCGAAGCGGGCGCCGAGTTTTACATCTTGGAGACGGTCACCACTTGGACCAACGTCATGCCCAAGCACCTTGGCGTGTTGCCCCCGGACGACGGCGGATTCTGGATCCCGTCGAGCGAAGTGCCCAAGTGATCGCGTAGCCATTGCGCGCGCCCGCCATCACGGCAACCATGCGCCCCATGCGCATCCGCAAAGCGCTCGCACCTTTCTCCGCACTGCTCACATGGTTCGCCGGCGCATCCACGTCGATCGCGGCTCCCGCTTCCCCCAGCATCGTCGCTCCCGCGGCCGCGGGCCAGCAAGCCCTCGCTGCGACCACCATCGACGGGGCCATCGTCGCCAAGGTTTGTCCGGGTACCGCTGGGTGTAGCCCCACCGGCGGCACCTCGATGGACGTGCCTGCCGATGCTGCGGCGCTCATCAAAAAAGGCGCACGTTTCGACGCGCTGAAGCTTGCCGGCGGGCGCCACGTCGTGCGCGTCGTCGCCGATGGATCCAGCGGCGAGCGTTTCACCATGCTCCTTGCAGCGCCGCCCGCGGGCAAAGGCGAGACGCCGATCGCCATCTGGAGCGGTTTTACCGGCCAATCCAAAGGCGAATACGGCGAGGAACGCGTCAACGTCGTCGTCGAAGAAAAGCTCGACGATGGTCTGCGCATCATCGTTGGCGAACATCGCAACGACGTAACGATGTGCGGAAGGCCCGCGCTCGTCGCCGCGCGCGACGTCGATCCTGCGACGATGACGCTCAGGCGTGGTGCGAGTGTGCAGAGTTTGTCGGAGGCCGATCGCGCCGCCGCCGTGAAGCTCACCGCAAAGCTCGTCACCGATCCGCGTCCCTTGCCCGTCGTGTCGCTTCTGCGTGCGCAGACGGCATCAAGCGCGGTGGGCAAAGCGATCGGCACGCTCACCGATGGAGACCTGGAAACGGCTTGGTCCGAAGCAAAAACGGGCATCGGTCGTGGCGAGTTCGCTTCGATGTCGTCATCGAGCGACATCGCCATCTCGTCGCTGGAGTTCGTCGTTCGGCCTCCGACAACGGATGTCACCGCTGGTGCGGCGCCGAAGGTGTTTTACCTTGCGACATCGGACAAACTTTTCGAGGTCACGCTGCCCGAGGACGCATGGCGCAAAGCTGGCGCACGATTTGAAATTTCGTTCCCAAACGAATTGTCGACATCGTGTTTGTCGCTCGTGCTGGACAGTGCGTTTGCCCCGGCTTCCGCCGACAGCGCGCGCGTTACGATCGCCGAAGTGGTTGCACGAACGTCGCTGGACGACCGAACGCCGGAAGCGCTCGTCGAGCTGCTTTCGGGTGGGCAGCCACGGAGCAAAGCGGCCGCCGCACTGCTCGAACGAGCGGGCAAAGCGGGCGCCGATGCAGCGATGAAGGGCTACGACAAACTGGACGAATCGGGGCAACGTCTTGCAGAAGGCATCATCGATGCGTCGCCGTGTTCCGCTCATGCGCCGTTTTACGTGCGCACGATGGGCGAAAAGCTCGAAGCACGAGGTCCGAAGCGACGGAGGAGCGACGTCGATCCCTCCCTTGCTCACGCGACCGATCGAGTACGCCGCTGCGGGCGAGCAGCCGCGCCAGCGCTGACCGACCTCATCGCAAAGGCGAAACCTTTCGTCAAAGTTGCCGCGGCTGCCGAGCTTGCGTTGATTGCGCCGGCCGAATCCGTGACCGTTCTCATCGACGAGCTCGCGACGTCCGACGATGCCTTACGTCGCGAGATGCGCACGTCGCTCGCGCATGCCGCGAAGAACGAGCGTGCGCGGTCCGTGTTCGCCACCGAGCTCGAACGCGATCGTTTTTCCGCACGAACCGACGTCGTGAAGGTCGACGTCCTTCGTTCGCTCGGATCGCGTATTCCAAGCGTAACCGGTGCCCGAGATGCTTTCTTGTCGTTGTGGGCCCCGGAAGCGCCTTTCCGAACGCGATATCTGCTTCTCGGGCCTGCTGCGGAGCTAGCGCGATCCGGCGACGAACGAGCGCTCGGATTGCTCACCGAAGCACTTTCGAAAGACGAGAACCCGCACGTGCGTTTGCGAGCTGCGCAGGTGGCAGGTCGCGTGCCGTCGCTGAGATCGCTGCTCATTCGTGCCGTCGACGATGGCGAAGTGCGCGTGCGCGAAGCCGCCATCGAAGCATTGGGCACGACGGACAAGGACGCGGAGGTTGCGCCGCCGTCTGCCGAGCTGACTGCGGCCCTCGAAGGGCGACTGAAGAAGGATCCCTTCACGTTTGTCCGGGTACGTGCAGCGACATCGCTCGGACAATTGCCCGCAACGCCGGCGTCCGACGCGGTCCTTGCCGGTGCACTTCGCGACGCTGCACCGGATGTTCGAGCTCGCGCGATCGATGGCTTGGCCGTGCATCGTGCGAAGAATCAAATGCCGGCGTTGCGTCAAATCGCTGACGCTGATGAGGAGTCGGCCGAGGTGCGATCGCGCGCGATCCTGGCGCTTGGCGTGTTGTGCGACGCGTCGAGAGTTGACGCGTGGACCAAGCTCGCGCGGCTATCGGTGCAGGGCATGTCCGACGGCGAGCGGCTCATTGGAGCAGCGGCCATTGCTGCGCTTGGAGACGTCAAGCCGAAGGATTTGGCCAAGCGTTTGGCGCCGCTGCTAGATCCCAAGGCTCCTCGCAACGTAAGGGAAGCGGCACGAGCGGCACTCGAGACGCAGTCGGGTTGTAAATAGGAAAGCCTCTTTTGTTCGCGCGGTTTTTTTGCTGCGTTCCCGAGATGCGATCCAATGATGGATACGCCACACTAACTCGTGTAATTTCCAGCTGCTCGGAGGTACGTGACGCAGGTGAACACCGCGGCCGAGAATATCAAGCCTGGAACGCTCGTTGCCGAGCGTTATCGCGTCGTGCGTCAGCTCGGTCGTGGCGGCATGGGTGCGGTTTTTCTCGTCGAACACGTACACACCGACGAACAGCTTGCGCTGAAGATCCTGAGCGCGTCGGTTGCATCGGACAAAGTCGCGATCGAGCGCTTTCGGCGTGAAGCGCGGACGCCTGCGAGGATCAACAGCGATCACGTCGTGCGCGTGACGGACGCGGATGTCGCCGAGGATCTCAACGGCTTGCCGTTTCTCGTGATGGAGTTTTTGCGCGGCGAAGGCTTGGAAAAACGCGTCGAGCAGCTTGGACCGCTCCCGCCGGAAGAAGTGGTTCTGTACTTGCGACAAACCGCACGAGCGCTCGACAAGGCCCACGCGCTCGGCATCATCCACCGCGATCTCAAGCCGGAAAACCTTTTTCTCACGACACGTGAAGACGGCACTCCATGCATCAAGATCCTCGATTTCGGCATTGCCAAAATCACGGGTGATGCGTCGCGCGAGCTCGTGCGATCCGCAGCAACCACGACGGGACAGATCTTCGGCACGCCGCTCTACATGTCCCCGGAACAAGCCAAGGCCGACAGCTCGAAAGTTTGTCCCCAAACGGATGTCTGGGCACTCGGCATCATCGCATATCGTCTGCTGACGGCGCGCGACATCTGGACCGCTGAAACGATCACCCATCTCATCGCGCAGATTGCGTATGAGCCGATGCCCATTCCGAGCGAGCACGGTTCGCCGCTCGGGCGCGACTTCGATGCGTGGTTTGCCGTGTGTTGTGCCCGCGAGTCATCGGATCGTTACGCGTCGGCGGGTGAAGCCGTCACGGCGCTTGCCAAGGCTCTTGGCGTGGTCGAGCTGCCGTCGATGACCGATCGTCCGACGGGGCGGTTCGTCCTGGAAAAACTCCTGCCGCCGGCATCGTCGCACGCCGTCACGATGAACGATTTGCGAAAGGATCTTCTGTCGGAACGTCCGTCGGATGCTCCATCGTCGGATGCAGACAAGAAGAAATCGGGCGGACCGTTCACGCTGACGGGGCAAATCGGCACGTCGTCGTCCCTTCCTCCGCCACGGCTTTCTGCGCGTGGAAACACAAAGTTCGTCGCAGCCTTGACGACGTTGGCCATCATCGCCGCCGTGCTGTTTTTCATGTGGCGGTTCGTTTCTCAGAACGCGCCGGTCGTCGACGGGAGCAGGTCGAACGAGGACAAACCTGCCGCATCACCGACGTCTCCAGCGATGGCACCTGCAGCCGTCGCGGTTCCGTCAGCGCAGGCCACGACCAGTGCAGCGCCCGCCGTGCCATCTGCAGCCACGCCTGCCGTTGCTACGAGCGCGGATGCTGCCAACCCGGCTACGAAGACAGCATCGTCGGCGGCGACACCTCCTGCTGCACCCGCGACGACACCCATCAAGATCAGGCGCAAGAAGCCCCCGTCCGATCCGCTTTTTGGTCGTCACTGATCGGGCAGCGGGCGCGTCGAACCACCACCTCCCCTCGATGCTGGCCCTTTGTTTCGGTTTCCGAAATCAGTCGGTTATAGATACGTTCGGAAGTGCTGCCCAATGTTCGAGTTGCGGCCGCGCTCGTCGTTCCCTCTCGCTGGACGTGTCATCGCATGAAGCTCGGCTGTTTGTCGATCCGAACCCGCTTGCTCATCACGGCGAGCCTTCTCGTCGTCGCCGTGGCGGATGCATCCGCGGGTGATCCCGTCGCTGCCGAAGCTCTGTTCCAGCAAGGCAAACAGCTCGTGGCCGAACGCAAGTACGCCGAGGCATGTCCGAAGTACGACGCGAGCTACAAGCTCGACCCGACGCTCGGCACTTTGCTCAACCTCGCCGATTGTTACGAGAAGGCGGGACGTATTGCGACGTCGTGGTCGACGTGGGGCGCGGCCATGGAGCAGGCGCAACGGGACAAGGACCCGCGCCTCGACTACGCCAAAGAACGCCGCGAAGCGCTCTTTCCTCGGCTGCCCAAGGTCGTCGTTCGTGTCTACAACGCCGTGCCCGGCATCGATGTCTTATGGGACGGCGCCAAGCTTGCGCCGGGTGCGTTTGGGTCGGAAATGCCCACCGATCCGCTCGATCACAAGCTCGTCGTGCGTCGAGACGACGGTGTGGTGCTTTTCGAAAAGACGGTGCGCGTCACGGATGACGGCAAGAAAACCGAGATCCCGCTCGACATGGTTGCGCTCAATCGCGCGCATCCGAGGCGTTCGGCCGATGATGATTCGTCGTCTGCGTGGGGTCCCCAGCGAAAAGCGGGGCTCGTCGTTGGAGGTATCGGTTTGGCGGCGCTTCTGACGGCCGGGGGACTCGAGCTCGGTGCGCTTTTGAAGCGCGACGAAGCCAATGAAGCGAACGCGTGTGTCGACGGCTTCTGCACGCCCAAGGGCATGGAGTCCATTCAAGCGGCGCGAACGTATGCCGAAGCAGGCCAGTGGATTGGGCTCGGCGGGATCATTGCTTTTTCCGTGGGGGCCACGTTGTTTTTTGCCGCGCCCTCGACGTCTCCGGCATCGCCCGGAGCCTCGAAGCAGACCGCGAACGGTCGTCGTGTCATCGATCGGCATCGAATCCTGTCTCCCTCGGCCGTATGGGTGAGTCCCTGGGCGGGGCCGACGGGGGGCGGTTTCGTGTTTGGGGGCAAGTTGTGAAACGACCTTACGCGCATCGCGTCGTGGCATTGTTCGTCGCCGGATTGTTTGCCGTCGGATGCGCAACCATGCTCGAGCTCGATGGTTACGACCATGCCATCACGCTCATTTGCCAATGCCCGGGTTTCGAATCACTGCAGGATTGCGCTGGTAGCGCCAACAAGCGGTTGTCATTTGCAAACGACACCGAGCGGGAAGCGTGGCTCAGGGTATTTCAGGACAAACAGTGCGGCGTGAGCTGCGACCGTGCGGACGAGTGTTACGGCGACGTACCAGCTTGTCGCGAAAAACGTACGGGATGCGAATGTTGCTCTTGGAATGACGACAAACTCACCTGCACGACGGGCACGTGTGAATCGTGTCGCACGTGCTCTGAAGTCGCGCGTGATAGCGGTAGTGGCAACGTGTGCGTGACGGGCAACGCGCTTCTTGGCGAATTGAGGCGCTGTGCGTGCGAAGCTTGCCCGGACGAATGCACCAAGGTTTGTCAAGGCACGGGCCACTTGTCGAACAACGGATCCGATGCGTGCAGCAAGTGTCTCGGCGGTGCGTGTCAGCCGGCGCTGGCTGCGTGTTTGGCCGATGCACCTTGAAGGGAGGCGAAGGTAGCGATGTCTTGGCTGTTTTCCGCTCCTTCGCTTGCTTCGAAAAGGCCGCTTGCTTTTGGTCTGGCTGCTGCATTTTCGCTGCTTGCAGCCAGTTGTCTCGGTGTGCTCGGCGTCGATGAGTACACGGGCGTTTCCGACGAGATCTGTGCACTTCACGACCGTTGTTACGGATCCGAAGCGTTCGTCGGTTGTCGTCGTCACGTCGACGGCCAGCTTGGCACCGCGGACTCCGATGCTCGCGACGCATTCATCGAGCGCTTCGCAGATTGTCTCGACGATTGCCAGAACCTGAGCGCTTGTCTCGACCAACCGCTCTTTTGTCACGCGCTTCGTGAAGACTGCGGTACGAGCGCGCAATGTTGTGGTTTTGCGGCGGGAGTTGCCACGTGCATGGGTCAATCCTGCTGCCTCGTGAAGGATGCGCCTTGTGACCGCGACGCTGATTGTTGTGCCGGTTCTTGCAATGGCAACAAGTGCGTCGGGGGTGGGAACCCGACTTGTGCGCAGATCGGCGAAGGGTGTCTTGCAAGTGCAGATTGTTGCAGCGGAATCTGCGTCGGTGGCGTTTGCTCGATGGCTTGTGGCCTTCGCGGGTCGGCATGCACGAACGACGTCGATTGTTGCTCGGGCAAATGCAGCAATGGCGTGTGCCGCAAATTCGGCTGCGTAGCGTCGGGCGAGTTGTGTTTGTCGGACCTCGATTGCTGCCAGGATGCTTGTGATACGAGCCGCGGGATTTGCGGCAGCCTCGGATGTTTCCCCGACGGCATTGCTTGTTCCGCGGACGGTCAGTGCTGTTCGGGCGAGTGCAACCCGGCCGATCAACGTTGCGCGGACCTTTCGTGCAAGAAGTACGGCGATTCGTGCGGCGCCGACAGCGAGTGTTGCGGCCTTTATTGCGACGGATCCGCTTGCCAATGCGCTCCGACCGGCACCGCGTGCACGACCGCGGAGGCGTACAAGTGCTGCAGTGGTTTCTGCAGCAATGACGTATGCACGGATTGCTCTCCGGCATCAGCGGCATGCAACGACGACGCCGAGTGTTGTTCGGGGACGTGTAATGCGGGGTTGTGCTGCGATGGTGGTTGTTCGCACAGCATTTGCAGTCCGGGTGCTGCTTTAAGCGTCAAGGATTGTTCGCCGCAGAACGTCGGCGCCGCGCAGGTTTCGTGCATCGACGACATTTGCGCTCAGGATCCGGGCTGCTGCTGCAACACGTGGGATCAGAGCTGCGTGGACAAGGTTGCCACGGTTTGCAAGCTGGTTTGTCCCTAAAATCAGATGACTTGGTTTCAGTTCTCCCCGTTCAGATCGCTGACTCGGTTCCCATCCGTACGGTGCACGAGTCTTGTCTTTTCCGCGTCCTTCCCAGGTGCTACGCCGTGGCCGCCATGAACGAGTCGGTTCGTTTCGCATGACAAACTCAGGCTGGACCATGCGCCTCGGCGAGGCGTGCATGCTCGCGCTCTCCGTCGCTGCACTCGCGGCCGTCCCGACGGCACTGCGCACGCACGTCTCCGGTGGCGGGCTACTCGACGGATTGCTCGTAGGTACCGCTGCCCTGCTCCCGTTCGTCTCGCTCCTCGTCGTGCTCTTGCGAGCTGCGGGGCGCGGGCTTCGAGGCGTCATGGGCGCGCGTGCGGGAGCCGTTGCAACGCTCAGCATCGCGCTGCTCGTGGGGCTCGCGCTGCCTGCGCTCAGCGTCGTTGCGGCGCTGCTCAAAGCGCTGACGCATCATCGTGGACTCGGCGGCGCGACGTTTGGTGTCGTGGGCCTAGGCGTCGTGATTGCCTGCGCGCTCGTTGCGCGACGCATGGTGGACCTCGGTCAAAACCTCGTTTCCCGCGGGGTTCGTCCGGTTCTGGTGGCCGCAGGCGGTGCGATCGTGTCCGTCTTGCCGCTCGTGCTCTTGGCGATCTCTTTGGCGCGCGCATCGAAAGATCGGGGCGCAGGTTCGGTTGGAGCAGCCCTCGTCGATCTCGCCATCGTGCTCGTGGCTACAGCCCTTGCCGCGTCGATCGAGCTTCGTGCGCAGCACAGCAAGTTCGCCTCGTTGCTCGGAGTTCCGTTTGCCGCGGTGCTCATGATCACCGCGTCGGCGCGTCTTGCTTCTTCGCCAGAGCTTGGCCGATCCGTGCAAACGGGTGGAGGGCTCGCCGCGACGTTGCTTTCGGCGCTCGAAAAGTGGACCGATCGCGATGGCGATGGTGTTGGTGCGCATTTCGGTGGTGACGATTGCGACGAAGGCGATCCGCGTCGACATCCCGGGGCCGAGGACGTTCCTGGCGATGGAATCGATCAGGATTGCGATGGCACCGATGCTCGTGCGAATGCGGCACTACCCGGACAAACCGTGCCTGCCGCGGCTTCCGCAGCACCGGCAGCGTCGGCTGCATCGGCGACGCCTCGACCGGCCGCCGCGCCGAAAACGGCTTCTTCGTCGTCGGTGCCGGACATCGTGCTGATTACGCTCGACACCGTGCGAGCGGATCGTACGAGCGTGTACGGGTACGAGCACAAGACGACCCCGCACCTCGAGCAGCTCGCGGCGCGCGGCGTCGTTTTCGAGCACGCGTACGGGCCTGGGAGCGATACGCAGCGTGCGCTCATGCCGCTCGTATCGGGCAAACCGCTGTCGCAAACGGTGAAGGAACGTCGTGAATGGCCGGCGATTCCAGCGGACATCGATACGGTGGCCGAACGAATGAAGCGAGCTGGGTACGCGACGGGCGCGGTCGCTTCTTTTACGTGGATCAGCGACGAGAAGGGTTTTTCTCAGGGGTTCGATCGATTCGAGATGGTGTTTCGGGAAGAACACCCCGAGCGCAGCGTCACGGGGGCATTGGCGACACGTTCGGCGTTATCGATCCTCGACGAATTCGGCCCCAAGGACGCTCCCATTTTTCTTTGGGTCCACCTCTTCGACGCGCACGAAAAGTACCAAGAGCACGCTGGGCCGCGTTTTGGTCGTGGGGCGTCGGGATTGTACGACGGCGAAATAGCGTTCGTGGACAAACAGATCGGCCAAATTGCGGCCTTCGTGGCGAAGTGGAATCGTCCGCGACCATTGGCATGGGTCGTTCACGGCTCCCATGGCGAAGGATTCGGCGAACACGGGACGAAGGGGCACGGCACCGAGCTTTACGAAGAGATGCTTCGGGTGCCGCTCGTCGTCGTATTGCCCGACGGAAAGCCTGGTCGGTATGATGCTGCGGCCGTGACGACGCTCGATGTTGCACCCACGGTGCTTGCCATTGCAGGTGCGCCAGCCGATGGCGTCGTGGGCGTCTCGCTCGTATCCCATGCTCGCCTCGATCCGGCGGCACCGAAACGTGCCCCGGTCGCTGCATACGGGCCCAAACGAGCGGCCTTGATCGATTGGCCTTACAAGCTCATCGTTCAGGAGCGCAAGAAGCAAAATCGCAACTTTCTTTTCGACCTTGCAGCCGATCCGCGGGAAGCCAAGGATGTATCTGCCGAGCACGTGGACGTCGTCACGCGCCTCGAGAAGCTTCTGTCCGACATTGGAACGACGCCATAGAAAGGCCGTCCAAGCGCCATGCCAAATTCCCCTGCGCCCAATGAATCTTCGAAGCGATGGTCCTCCCGCCAGCTTCAGATCGCTGCGGGTCTCGGCGTCGTTGCGGGTGTCGTCGTGGGCGCCTCCGTGGGCGCCTCGGTCGTGCTTCATTACACCCAGAGGCAGGGGCTTCCGCTTCAGCTTGCGCTCGGAGCCATCAAAGGTGCGTTGCCTCGACCGCTCGCGCACGAATGGCGACTCGTGAAAGGCAAGCATTGGCAGATCGTTACGAAATCATCCGCGGAGCCCATGAGCACGACCGACATGCTCGAAGGAAACCGCGGCCTATGCCCATCCGGCATGATTGAAGTCAAAGGCAACATGAAGGTCGATCCTTCGCCCACGGCGGCATACGACGGCAAGTCTGTCGAAGAGATGCAGAAGACGACGTGCACGAAATGGATCAACCGGGACTATCCCGAGCGTTGTGCCGTTTTCGATCGCGACAAGTGGCTTGCGATTTCCAAGGAATTGACCACGAAGCCCATGCATTTCTGTATGGATCGTTTTGAATATCCGAACGAACGCGGCGCATTTCCAGTCATTTTGGTGAATTTCAACGAAGCCAGCGACATGTGCACTGCCCAAGGCAAACGACTTTGCGATGAAAGTGAATGGACGTTTGCTTGTGAAGGTGACGAGGCGCAACCGTATCCTTACGGTTATGTTCGCGACCCCGAAGCTTGCGTCATCGACAACAAATGGCGCCCCTACAATGAAACCGCCATGCAACCTCGCGATTCGCTCCGCGCCATGAACGAGCTCGACAGGTTGTGGCAGGGCGTCGCGAGTGGCTCGCGGCCTCGATGCAAGAGCCCCTTTGGCGTGTACGACATGACGGGCAACGTCGATGAATGGACGCGCGGCGTGCGCACGTGGGAAAGACCGTCGATATTGAAGGGCGGATATTGGGGACCGGTACGAACGCGATGTCGCCCATCGACGCGATCGCACGACGAAAACCACACGTTTTATCAGCAGGGGTTCCGCTGCTGCGCCGACATGGGCACGACGCTCATCGAAAAGCGTTTTTCCGCGGATGGAGCGGCGGCGCCATTGCCGAGGGAAGCGCAATGAAGGTACAGATTCTTGGACCGCGCGTATGGCCGTGACGCAATCACCTCCTCCGCCTCCCGATGGGCATGCCGAGGCGAGTGCCACACCGCCCATTTCGCCGGTTCAATCGAGAATCAAATGGATGGAGCTTGCAACGCGCCTCTTGCTCTTTGCAAGCATCGTGATTTTTGCATGGACGGCGGTCTCCGCGCTCGCACGCCCAGCCGCCAGGCGGCTCATGCAGCCCATTTCGTTCCGTTCGCCCAACGCGGACGATGAGCAGCCCCAGGCGCCGATCGACTTTTTCCAAGGTGACGACGAATTCGAATCGGAACCTCGACCAAGAGAGCCATTTCGGGGCCGCCACGGAGTCATCGAGGACGATACCGAAGACGATGACAATCGCGATGGTGGCGGAAAAATCGAGCTTCGAGCCGCCTCTGCACGAATGGATGCTAAATTGTATGGTCAGCCATCGGAGCGGTCGGTTGAAATGGGCGAGGTTCGTGCCGGTGAAACCATTTTCGTCATGAAGGAGTCTGGCGGCTGGGTGCTCGTGCTCCGTGGGGAAGGCGCAATGATGGGGTGGATGCGTCGAGACAACGTCGACAGTCGCTAATGGGGGGACCATTGAAAACGGGATTTCGTGGCAAGGTATTGACGGCATGTGCGGACGCAGCCGGCCTTCGGTACCTCGAAGATGGCCTGGTCGTTCTGGACGACCAAGGCCGAATTGCCGAAGTCGACGCGTATTCGCTCGATCTTGCGCGTGACGTGACCGTGCGCGACGTGCGCCCGTGGCTCATCTCGCCAGGGTTTGTCGACGCGCATTTGCACTTCCCACAAATCCGCGTCATTGGCAGCGCATCGGGCCCCCTCTTGCCATGGCTCGAACGTACGGTTTTTCCCGAAGAAGCCCGGTTTGTCGATGTAAAACATGCTCGTACGGTTGCCGAAGAGCTCGTGCAGCGATTGGCATCGGCTGGCACGACGACGGCGGTGTTATATTCCAGCTCGAGTCCCCAAGCGACGAGGGTGCTTTTTGAAATGCTCTCCCAAAGCGGCATTCGCGCCATTGCGGGTCTCACGCTCATGGATCAAAACTGCCCCGACGCGCTACGCGTGCCTGCCGATCGAGCGCTCGAGGCTGCCGCGGAGCTCGTCCAGGCATTTCATGGTTACGATCATGGACGCCTTGCATTTGCCATGACGCCTCGATTTGCACCAACATGTTCTCGTGCCCTTTTGGAAGGTGCAGCGCAGCTTGCTCACGATAAAAAATTATATGTGCAGACGCACATTTCCGAGAATGCCGACGAAGTGGATGCGGCGCTCGAAGTTCATCCCTGGGCAAACGATTATCTCGACGTATACGAAAAAACGGGCCTCCTTGGTTCGCGTTCTCTTCTGGCGCATGCCATTCATTTGTCGAGCTCGGAATGGGATAGGATTCGCGACCACGACGCGCGCGTGGTGCATTGCCCCGATTCGAACTTTTTCCTTGGCAGTGGTCGGCATCGATTGAGCGAGCCGCAGCGGCGGGGGATTCGAGTTGCCGTGGGGACCGACGTTGCGGCGGGACGAACGTTCGACGTGCGGCGCATTTTGTCGTCGGCGTATGACAATGCGCTTTGTTTGGGCGATCGAGTTGCACCAGCGGACCTATTCCGGCTGGGAACGCTGGGTGGTGCCGAAGCGCTCGGGATGGAAAAGGCCATTGGGAGCCTCGAGCCGGGCAAGGATGCGGACATTTGTTTGATTGAGCTACCGGATTACGTGAACGGCGAGGCGAACGTGCTTTCGCGTGTCGTCTTCGGCAGCGATACGGCCCTCGTGCGCGAAACGTACGTGCGCGGGAAACAATTGGTTTGAAAGCGCCCTTTCGGGGGGTATGGGGGGCAGAGCAGTCGGCTCGTCTTTTGGGTCGTAGACCCAAAAGACTTATAGAGCCGCCTGCGAGCCCCCCATCGTAAACTGGCCTCGCGCAGCGCGCGTCCCACGCGCGCGAAGCGAGCGTGCAAATCAAGACCCGGATTCGGTACGTCTACGAAAGCTGCGCCCACTGCGCTGCCACTCGAATGAGCCGCGCATTGTCGGGATCGTTTTCGAGAAAGCATTGACGCCAGCGTTCATCGCTGATTCGTGCGGCCTTGGCGCGTAGCCCGCGTCGCGCCATGTTGATCCACCGCTTGCCTTCTTGCGCGTGCCCAATGCCTCGGAGCGCGAGCGCGTGCACCACGCGAATGAGCGATTCGCCTTCTTCTACGCCTTCGAGCTCCTGCAAAATGCCCATGGCCGCCGTTGCCAGATCGAGCGCTGCAGCGGGTTGTCCCTGCGTGAGCAAAATGTCGGCTTGGACCGCCAGGGCAAACCCGCGCAGGCCCGGTACGTTTTCAGCCAAATGAGCCGCTTGTTTTGCGGATGCGAGCGCCACTTCGACTTGGTTTTGCGTGGCGAGCATTCGCGCGAGGTACGTCATGGCATACGCTTCCGCGCGCACGTTTCCTTGCACGCGTGAATGTTCGAGCGCCACCGTGAGCGACTGAATGCCTTCGTCGATGCGTCCGAGGTTCGCGAGCGAAATGCCCAGGTTTGCCCGAGCTACGCCGGAAATGAAGGCAAGCTGCATCGGTTCGGCAATACCGATGCTCTCTTCGAGCGCGCTGGCGGCAAGCTCGTGAGCGCCGAGCTGAAGGAATCCATTGCCCAAATTTGCGCGCTGCAGGCACGCATTACGCAAATCACTGGCCGACGTAAAAAGCTCCACGGCTGAATGAATGTGTTGCACATATGCCGTGAGATCACCAGAATGCAGGGCGATTTCCGCTGATGCGACGTCGATCCATGCGCGTACGAAGGGCGCTGTGTCTGCCGTATTTTCCGAAGAATGGACCGCTTCACGCATCAGCCTGTGGGCAATTTCCACGAGTCCCGTGCGCATGGCGAAAACCGCCAGCCGGCAGCCCGATACGAGATGCGCTTGGTTCGTGATTCCTCCCGTGTTTTTCGCCAGCGTTTCGAGTTCTTTCGCGGCGGCAAAGAGCACCGGCTTTCGACCCAAGTGCCCGGCGGCAATCACGAGGTGCCCGAACGCTGCATGCCATCCCGTGCTGCCCGGCGAAAGCCTCTTTTTCGCCTTTTCGGCTGCATCGTAAGCCTGCACGAATTCACCGAGCCAGTACTTGGCAATGGCCTGCACGAGCCACATGCGCGCCTGCACTTCGTGCGAAATGTCCGGAGCCGAAAACGCGCGCTCGGCAGAATCTGCCGCATAACGAAGCGCATTGACGGACAATGCATGTTCGGCTTGCTCGATCCAGTCCACTTCCCGGACCGAGTTGGACATGGGTTCGTCGCGCCATTCCATTTCGGGCTGAAGCATCGGCGTGAACGAAATGGGCCCTTCACCGTCGTGCGATGCCGACGCTGGTCGAATCCTGCGCGTCTCGTCCTTTTTCTGTTCTTCGCTGATGAGCCTCTTCGGATCGAGCTCGGTCTTCGACGGTGGAGCGACTGCGGCGTTGAGCCCCACGAGCGTCGTCGAACGCGGTTTGTCGCGAAGCGCGATGATGGGCACTCGAGCGGCATCACGAATACCAATGAGCTCGTCCTGGAACGCTTGCATGTGCGGAAAACGTTCGTCCGGGTTTTTGCTGAGCGCTCGATGAATGGCCGCCGAAAACGGCGCTGCGTGCGGCGCTTTCGCTTCGAGCGGCGCGGGCACCTTGGTCAATATCATGTGCAAAACGGCACCCGCATTGTCACTATCGAAAGGCCGCTCGCCCGTGAGCATTTCGTAAAGCATGACGCCCATCGCCCACACGTCGGCCCGAGCATCCACCGGTTTGCCGTCCACTTGTTCGGGCGACATGTATTGGAGCGTTCCCATCAGCGTGCCGAAATGCGAAAG
Organism: Polyangiaceae bacterium; assembly: GCA_016715885.1. Lineage (NCBI taxonomy): Bacteria > Pseudomonadati > Myxococcota > Polyangiales > Polyangiaceae > Polyangiaceae bacterium. The sequence goes on along the minus strand of JADJXL010000028.1, from coordinate 250,516 downwards.
CACGTTCGTCCCGATGTCGTGATGGACCTTGGCGATACCGAAGTCGATGATTTTGGGAATGAATTCGCCCGTCGACGTGCGCGAAAAAACCACGTTCTCCGGCTTCAGGTCGCGATGCACGATGTCGCACGCGTGCGCTGCGGCAAGCCCCCCCATGACGGGAACGGCAATCGATATGGCTTCGGCCAAATCCAGCGACCGTCGGGCATCGAGGTGTTGGCGAAGGGTTTTTCCCAGGAGTAGCTCTTGCGCAATGTAAAACGCAGTGTCACGGTGTTTGCCCACCTCGAACACGATCACCACGTTGGGATGGTGAATCCGTGCCGCCGCTTGCGCCTCGCGCCGGAACCGAGTCACCATGTTCGCATCGAACGCAAGGTGCGGGTGCATCAACTTGAGCGCCACTTGCCGCTCGACGAACATGTCCCGAGCCTCGAACACCGTGCCCATGGCACCGAAAGCGATGACGCGCTGCAAGGTGAACTTGCCACCTACGACGGTACCGGGCGCAAAGTGCGTTCCGCCTGGATTGCTTTCGGGTCCTCCTCGATGTTCGCCCATCCGCGGGCCCCTTTCACGGCGAGAAGAGCGAAACGTTACGACCGAACGCCAAGATGGGTCAAGTTTTTCATCACGCGCTCGACGTCGCCTTCTTGTTTGCCTTCACGATGTCCCATAGGGCCGCAATGATTTCCGGCATCCCGTCGCCCGTCGCCGCGCTGATGAGGTGCAGCGGGATCTTGGCCCGGCCAAACCGTTTTTTGAGCGCCGGGTACGCTTCACGCACGTCCGGAAGGTCCGCTTTCGACAGCGCGACGATTTCCGGACGCGCAGCGAGCTCTTCACTGTACTTCTTGATTTCCTTGCGAATGGCTCGGTAATCCTTCAATGGATCACGTCCTTCACCGTGATCGAGCGTCACGAGGTGCAGAAGAACTCCCGTACGTTCGAGGTGACGCAAGAACTGAATCCCCAAGCCTACGCCTTCGCTCGCGCCCGGAACGAGCCCCGGGATGTCCGCCACGACAAACGACGCCCCGCCAGCTCGCCGCCCGCCGCCGACTTCCACGACACCCAGATGCGGCGTCAGCGTCGTGAAGGGGTAGTCGGCAATTTTCGGCCGAGCGTGGGACACGGCCGAGACAAACGTGCTCTTGCCGGCGTTCGGAAAACCCACGAGACCCACGTCGGCCAATACTTTGAGCTCCAAACGAAGTTCGCGCTCTTCGCCGGGTTCGCCTTTTTCGGCGCGGCGTGGCGCTCGTTCTTCGGGCGTCGCAAAGTGCATGTTTCCACGTCCGCCGCGACCTCCTTTCACCACCACCACGCGTTGACCGTGCTCGGTCACGTCCGCGATGAGCTCGCCTGTTTCCGCGTCGTAGATCTGCGTTCCGAGTGGCACGCGTTCCACGCGATCGGCTCCGCCGCGCCCGTACTTTTCTTTGCCTTGCCCGTGTTCGCCGCGTTCCGCCTCGACCTTTCGGGCGTAGACGAAGTCGAGCAGCGTGCTCATGCCCGAGTCTCCTTCGAGCACCACGTCGCCGCCGCGACCTCCGTCGCCGCCCGAAGGGCCGCCGAAAGGAACATACTTTTCGCGGCGAAATGCGACGGATCCGTTACCGCCGCTGCCCGCCACGACCTTGACTCGACATTCGTCCACGAACCGCATCGCACGCGGCTTGTACCACGCTTCTCGGCAAAGCAAAGCCCGCGCGCGAATTTGATGACTTGGGTGCGATTCGACCTCGGGGGGGTATGGGGGGGCCCGAGCCTCGCCGTGCTTTTGCGCAGCAAAAGCACCGGGAGGCGAGCCTCGGGCCCCCCCATCGTAAACAAAACTCTCGCGAAGCGGGCGTCCCCCCCCGGTGGCCTGGCTTCAAGCCCCCCCAGGCCCCCCCCGTAAACACCTCGCGAAGCGGGCGTCCCACGCCCGCGAAGCGAGCGTGCCAAGTCCTGGCCTGGTTTCAAATCCAACTCCAGATGTGATACGCATCTCCTACGGAGGATGTGACCTTGACGGCGCGGATTCTCATCGTCGACGACAATCAGAACCTGGCAAAAAACCTGCGTGACGTGCTCGAAGGGGCGAGCGAGCTCGGGGCCGAAGTGGCGCTTGCGCCGACGGGTCGGCAAGCGCGCGAGCACGCTGATCGCGAAGGCTTCGACGTGGCGGTCGTCGATGTAAAGCTTCCCGACGAAAGCGGCGTGGATCTGATCCGACCTTTGCGCGAATCGTGCCCGCATGGAGAAATCGTCTTGCTCACGGGCAATGCGACGGTCGACATTGCGATTGCGGCGCTGAGGGCCGGTGCGTTCGCGTTCGTTTTGAAATCGTTTCGTCCTGCCGAGCTCATTTCGACGGTCGCGCAAGCGCTCGAAAAAGTGGCGCTCAAACGAGAGCGCGAAGAGCTCGAAAGGCGTTATCGTGCCATCGTCGACGCGGCCGACGTGCTCATCGTGGGCCTCGATGCGCGTGGTCGAGTGACTTTGTGGAATCCTCGCATTGCGGCCGTGACGGGCATATCGACGGAGGAAGCGGTGAGCAGCAATCTCGCTGAAAACACGCTCGAGGAAGATGGCCGGCGCAGGTTCGCTCAAGCTTTCATGAGCGTGCGGGACGAAGGAACCCCACGAGATGTCGAAGTGGGATTGCGCGACGCGATGGGTGCCATTCGTATCGTGCGCTGGCATTTGAGTGCCGTGAAGGGTTCAGGAAATCGAGTGGACCTCGTGTATGGCATTGGTATCGACGTCACCGAACGCCGGGCGCTCGAACGCCGGGCACAATTGGCCGAGGCGCTGAATGCAATGGCGCCGCTTGCGTTGGGTCTTGCGCACGAGATTCGGAATCCTTTGAATGCCGCGGTGCTCGAATTGCATTTGCTCGGCCGCGGTATCGACAGGCTATCGGAGAGCGCGGCGCGAGACCCCCTCAGGGCTCGCGTGCGTATCGTGGAGAGCGAAATCAAGCGGCTCGAGCGCCTCTTGACCGACTTTCTCGAGCTTGCGCGTCCGCGCGCTCCGCAGCGCGAGCCGGTCGATTTGTCACGCGTCGTGGAGGACGTACTCGAGCTCGAAGCCGAAGCGATTGCGTCGCATCACATCAAATTGGTCCGCGAATTCGATCCCACCGTCATGGCGCTGGGTGATGTGGAAAAACTCAAGCAAGTCGTGCTGAACCTCGTCGTCAATGCGCTCGACGTGATGCCGGATGGAGGCGAATTGCGCGCATTTTCGGGAGGTGACGAGCGCGAGGTATGGCTTGGCATTGCGGATACGGGGCCTGGTGTGGATCCGCATATTTTGGCAGAGATCTTCGATCCATTTTTCACGACGAAACCGGCTGGTACGGGCTTGGGTCTCGCCATCGTACGAAAGCTCGTGGAACAACACGCAGGTCGCGTCGTCGTCGACACGAAAAAAGGTGAGGGGACGGCGGTGCGCGTGCATTTACCGCGGCTGCATGGGGCGACGTGAGGCTTGGCAGGCCACCAGAGCGACTTTCGAGTCAACCTGCAAACAAAGTGACCGCGCGGTGCACATGCGCGTAGAAATTGGCGTGAGAAAGTGAACATATTTGTACGTGGCCGTGGACCGGCGTCAGGAAAAGCGAAAGGCGGGAGCAGAGGCGCGTGGAAAATTGCGTGAGAAAGTGAACGAATTTCCGGGCGGGCGTGGACGGCGAATTACGAAAAGTGAATCGTGGGAGTACGGGAGGGTGGAACTGCGTGCGAGAAGGTGGATGGGCGAGGGCTAGAGCGTTCACTCGGAGCCGGTCGACACGCCCAGCACTTCGTCGAGCGTGTTTGCGGTAAGCACGCGCAGCACCATGGCGTCGAGGTCCTTTGCGGTCGCTGCGTCGATCCTTGCGAGCGCCTCTTGCGCCAGCTCGCCGAAACGGGCACCGAGCAGTTGCTTCAGGGCGTTGCGTCTACCCTTCAGCTCACCCCGCTGCTCGACCCTGCCTGGCCACCGTCCGGGTGCGGATTTCGGGCCTGTTGTTCGAGGGTTCGGCACGCCATGCGTATCTCCGCTTACCCGCCCCTCCAGTGACCGTCGCGAAGACAAGGTCCCGTGCGGCTGTTCCTCACCGCCATGAGCACTTGCGCCATTCTGGGCCGCTCGTCGAAGAACTTGCTCGGCGTCCGGCCAAACCGCAATGCAAACAAGACGAGGCGTCCTTCCGGCGTGATCGGACGCTTTTCAATCGCTTCGGCGCCGACTATGCCGATGTCGTCCAGCAAAAATCCGAAATCGACCATGTACTGAGCGAGCAAATCCTTGTCTTCCGGCGCGACGTCGAACAAATCCCGAAATCGGAGCGATCCCTTCCAGCCTCGTTCGCTGTGATGAAGCACCACCGGGATGATAACGGGCAGCCGAGTTGCTCCTTTGTTCGCTGGATCCTCGAGAAACGATCGCCAAATGCGCACTTCATATTCGAGCAGTTGCAGCGGCGTCCAGGGATCATACTGAGACTTGTGCTCCCAAAGAATGTAGACCAGCGTTTCTTTGCCGCCAATCTTCACGGCATACAAAACGTCGGCGTATCTTCCGGTGAGTTTTGCATCGACGAACTTGAGCGACAGCGGCCTGAGCGTATCCCATTGGACGCGCGCTGAAAGCTCGAGCCCGAAAATGCACCGCAATTCCGCGGCCGCATGCTCGGGCTTGGAAAAGGTCCGGTAAAACAGCGCATCGTGCGGCGACGTCGCTTCGCCCGGTTCGAGCGCTGGCTGTGGTTTGTCGGGATCGTCGTCGCTGGCGTTCGTCATGACGGGCGGGTTTTACTCGAACGAACGAGCTCGTGCAAGGGCGTCGGGGGATTTGTGCTTTGGGAGCCTGCACGTACCCGGTTGCCGTGTGATGGTGTCGCGTTCGCCGGTGTGAACCAAAAAATCGTCCACGGGGATGTCCCACGTGGCTATCTGAGCCACCCTTTACGTTGCGCCTGGTCGATGAGTGCGCGCAGCGTCGCCGCATCAGGGATACGTGCTTGGCCGCGCGCCGGTTGAAGTTTGCCCTCGGGAGTTCGCCAAATAAAGCGATACCCCACTTCGCTGCTACCGTCGTCATAGTGATACGTGCAGCGATGAAAACAAAGTGACCAGTCTCCTTCATCGCCGGTCTGGACCTCATCATGCACTTCCACCCATGCCATGATACGCTCCTGTTTGCAGAAGTCACTGACGTGGCGCAGAGCAGCCGGCACGCTGGGTGCCCCTGCCCAAATCACCCCTCACCCATTCCCCGCTTCATTCTTTTTCTTCGCTACGCGTCGCGAACCCAATGCCGGCACGCGTTCTTCCCAATCGGTGGGGTGAAAATAATGCGCAATGGCTTGCAGCTTGTGGTGCCCATCCACGAGCAACGTGGCAAAGCGATTGCGCAGATCCACGGCAGCGCTCGGGCCGGCCGACGGCACGCTTGGCGCATTGCCAGGGCGCAGATTCGCCACGAGCCACGAACCCACGGTGGCCGCTTGATCGATCATGTCCGTGGTAATCGGGTGCTTTCCCGCAATGGTGGCATCATGATTGCGATACAATGCAGCCAGCGCGACGCAGTCCTCCGCACGATCGCGCGTTCCGCTACCTGCTGCAATGGCCGCGACCTCGGCTTGCGGAAGCAGACCATTTTCTGCCAAAGCTTTGGCCGCGGACAAAAGCTTGGCGCGCAATGCCCGAGCTTCGGACAATTTAGCTGCCATCTGCGATTCGGCCGGCACCTGTTGCTCGGCACGAAGCGCCGCGTACTTGGTGGCCAAGGCAATTTCCGGAAGAGCCTTCAACGTCGACAAATCGACCTTGGGAAAGTGCTCCGGGATTTCAGCCGCATGTTCCACGAACACATGCATGGCCGTGTCGATGTTCACGATGGCCAGGTCCGGATCGAGGCGCACCGTCAACACGTTTGCAGCGGGTAGGGCCTGGGCCGCAGGCAAATGCGCATTGTAACAAGCTTCGATGTCGACCGGATTGCTCATGGCGTCGTGTCTCCTGAAAATGGATGTTAGGCAGCGAGCGACTTTACAAGCAAGACGCTTTTCGAGTCAACCTGCAAACAAAGTGACCGCGCGGTGCACACGTGCGTGGAAATTGGCGTGAGAAAGTGAATGTACGTGGCCGTGGACCGGCGTGACGAAGATTGAATCGCGGGAGTACGGGAGGGTGGAACTGCGCACGGGAAGGTAAGCGGATTTCCGCATCTTCGTGGGACCATCGAGGCTCGCTCCATCGCGAACCGACCGCCGTCAGGCTCCCACTCGTCCGCATCTGGCTAGCGACGACGCACGGGCCGCACCTCGCATACGCTGGCATCCATGCTGGGGCGTGTGGCATACTGCATCCATGACCATCGAGCAACTTGTAGCTGCGATCCGCTCCTTGCCGGTCCCGGAGCGGCTTCGCGTCATTGAGCTCGCCACACACGACGTAGCGGCCGATGTCTCCGGGACGTTGCCGGAGGCGGCTGAGGTTGCCCCTGCCGCTGGCGTCACCCTCGTCGAGCGGCACGGTGTGCTCATCGCACACGGCCAGTCCGGCGTTGTCCTATCCAAGGAAGCGTTCGACCATCGATTGGATCGCGAAGCGCGCGCGGAACATCTCGTGGGTGGTTCATGAAGGTCGCTTTCGACTCGTTCACGATGCCTTTTTGGCGCTTTCCGTCTTCTTCGGTGGGAGGCGCACGACAGGCCGCCCGCTCTTTGCCTGCCGGTCTTTTGCTGCCTCGATGATCTGGTCCAGGTCGTAGCCAGCTTCTTTCGCGATGGCGTCTCGCACCGCGTGGACTTCTTCGACGATGGGATCTTTTCGCGACATGGCGTCTACTCTTGCATGAATTCGACCGGCGTACAAATGACGGGCGCCTCGAACCCTGTTGCCCTGCAGATCATTTCTACTTTGCCTCGCATTGCCGGATTCGCGATGTGCTTGCAATTCCACGTCAGCAGGTAGTCGATGCCGTGTGCCGCCGCAACCGCGACATGCAACGCATCCACGTACGCCTTCGCCGGCATGCCGCCAAGCCGCAGGATCTCGGCTGCGAGCAGCCTTGCCTCCGAAACTACGTCGAGCAGAGCGATGCCCTCGAGCGCGGCCAATCGGCGCTGCGATGCCTCGAGGTCGCCTGCGCCAGCCTCATCCAGAACAAACTGAGAGATGTAGAGATCGAATGCCGATCGCGCGTCCCACCAGTCTCGCGTTACCTGCTGATGCGCCGCGCGCACGAGGTCATGACTCGGCCTGGAGGTGAGATAGCTGATTATCGTCGTTTCAACATACAAAGTGGGCTTCATCTGGTCTGATCCGCTTCCGCGCAAAACCCAGCACCATGCACGTGCGCACGCTACTCGAAGCGCTCAACCAGCGCAAGCCGCAAGACGAGCACCCCTCACCCATTCCCCGCTTCATTCTTTTTCTTCGCCACGCGTCGCGAACCCAATGCCGGCACGCGTTCTTCCCAATCGGTGGGGTGAAAATAATGCGCAATGGCATTGCACATGCATGGCCGTGTCGATGTTGACGATCGCCAGGTCCGGATCGAGGCGTACCGTTAGAACGCTTGTCGTGGGCAGGGCTTGGGCCGCGGGCAAATGCGCATTGTAACAAGCTTCGATGTCGACCGGATTGCTCATGGCGTCGCGTCTCCTGAAAATGGATGTTAGGCTGCGAGCGACTTTACAAGCAAGACGCTTTTCGAGTAAACCTGCAAACAAAGTGACCGCGCGGTGCACACGTGCGTTGAAATTGGCGTGAGAAAGTGAACAAATTTGTACGTGGCCGTGGACCGGCGTGACGAAGAGTGAACGGCGAGAGCAGAGGCGCGTGGAAATTGGCGTGAGAAAGTGAACAGAATTGTACGTGGCCGTGGACCGGCGCGACGAAGAGTGAATGGTGGGAGTACGGGAGGGTGGAACTGCGTGCGCGAAGGTGGATGGGCGAGGGCTAGAGCGTTCACTCGGAGCCGGTCGACGTGCCCAGCACTTCGTCGAGCGAGTCTGCGGTAAGCACGCGCAGCACCATGGCGTCGAGGTCCTTTGCGGTCGCTGCGTCGATCCTTGCGAGCGCCTCTTGCGGCAGCGCGCCGAAGCGGGCGCCGAGCTGTTGCTTCAGGGTGTTGCGTTTACCCTTCAGCTCCCCCGTCAGCTCCCTCCTCAGCTCCCCCATGAGCTCCCCCATGAGTTCACCCTGCTTGATCCCTTGCTGCTCGAGCCATCGTTCCGGGTGCAGGATGTATTCGACAGCCTGTTGTTCGAGGGTTCGTTGCATCGCCATGCGTATCTCCGCTTCAGGCACCTTGCCGACCGTCTTCAAATACCAGATGACCGTCGCGAAGACAAGGTCTCCGTGCGGCTGTTTCCACACCGCCACGAGCACTTGCGCCATCCTGGGCAGTTCGTCGAAGAACTTGCTCGGCGTCCGGCCAAACCGCAACGCAAACAAGACGAGGCGTCCTTCCGGCGTGATCGGACGCAAATCAATCGCTTCGGCGCCGGCTTTGCTGATGTCGTCCAGCAAAAATCCGAAATCGACCATGTACGGAGCGAGCAAATCCGCATCGTCCGGCGCGACATCGAACAAATCCCGAAATCGGAGCGATCCCCTCCAGCCTCGTTCGCTGTGGTGAAGCACCACCGGAAGGATGACTGGCAACCGAGTTGCCCCTTTGTTCGCTGGATCCTCGAGAAACGAACGCCAAATGCGCACTTCGTATTCGAGTAGTTGCAGGGGCGTCCAGGGATCGAAGTGCGACTTGTGCTCCCAAAGAATGTAGACCAGCGCTTCTTTGCCGCCAATCTTGACGGCATACAAAACGTCGGCGTACCTTCCGGTGAGTTTTGCATCGACGAACTTGAGCGACAGCGGTCTGAGCGTATTCCATTCGACGCGCGCCGAGAGCTCGAGGCCGAAAATGCACCGCAATTCGGCTGCCGCATGCTCGGGCTTGGAAAAGGTGCGGTAAAACAGCGCATCGTGCGGCGACGTCGCATCGCCCGGTTCGAGCGCTGGCTGTGGTTTGTCGGGAGCTTCGTCGCTGGCGTTCGTCATGACGAGCGGGTTTTACATGAACGAACGAGCTCGTCAACATTCGAATCAACGCCGCACTTCGGTCGCCGTGCAAATGGGCGCTTCCGGCTTGTCCTCGGCCCCCATTTCGCAACGCAACTTCAAAATGGGCGGCCCACCCCAATATCCTCCACCCTCCCAAACGGCTTTCTTGCCATCGGGTTTGTCGAAACAGACTCGCCAAGCATCATAACGGTCGCCCATGACGATGAATGCTGAAAAATAGCTTGTGCTGGGAAAGGAAAACCGCCCCTCGGCATCGGTACGCGTCTCCGCCGAACCCGCCGGACAATCCGCCTCGGTGCGATCGGCATTGACGGCGCGGCGGACGAGAACCCCGGACGCCGGAGCGCCGTCGACGAGAAGCACGCCCTGCATGGCTGGAGCTTCACGTTGGTCGTGCGGAAAAGGAACGCAAGCTGCGCCGAAGCACGCGAGGATGGGCAGAACGAGCCGAAACCGATGCATGAGGCTCATGTATGAACAGAGGTCGTAAGGGATTCTGCGCTTTTTGGCAAGCTTATGCATCACCTCGGCGCCACGAGGTCCACGACGGCATTGCCGAGCTGCACGAGGTGCCGCAGCGCCAGGAAATGCCGCCGCACACGCTCGTGCGCACGGCGGCCGAGCTCGCCGGCAAACGCTGGGTCTTTGAGGATCCGGCATACCGCATTTCCAAACGCTCGGTCATCGGTGGGATCGGGCACGAGCAGGCCGCTCACGCCATCTTCGATTTGATCCCTGATGCCGCCGACGGCGCTCGCGACGACCGGACGCGACTTCCACATGGCCTCGGTCACCGTGAGCCCGAATCCTTCGTGCAGGCTTTTTTGCACGACGACGGTTGCGTGGCGCTGGAGCGCATTGACGATGGCAGCGTTTTCTTCGACGTCGGCCGTGGGCAACATGGCGAGGTGAATGTGCGCGCGGACGGCCTGGGGCTGCTCGCAGAATGCACGCATGACTTCGGCGAAAACGACGGGACCTTCCGGATCGTCGGCAATGGCGTGTACGTTGGGACCTGCCAGGACGAGGTCGGCGTCGAGCTCGGGGTGGTCCTGCACGAGCGCCGCAAAACCGCGGAGGACGCCGACCATGTCTTTCAAGGGATCCCAGCGCGAGACCTGGACGACGAGCGGCGTTTCCCAACACGACGCACGCCCGAGTTGGACGACGTCTGCACGGCGCTCGACACGGCTCGGCGTATCGTCGCTGCGCATGAAACCCAAATGAGCCGACGGCGGCAGCGGACCTTCAATCAGGCCCACATGCACCAGGATGGACCGAATCGTGTGGTCGTCGAAATCGATGTTTTTGGTTGAAAAGATATCGATGCTCGGCTGGATGACGACTGCGCGGCCGTCACGATAGCGGTCCGGCACGTACGCAGCGCGCGAAAATATCATTTTTTTGACATTGTCCAAATAGGGATGGAGAAATTGCCACCCGTGCGTGACGTCGGCATTCTTTTCGTCGGCCCCAATGTGGCAGCGCCAGAGCACGTGCGCTCCCGCCGCGAGGAGCGGTGGGGCAAGCCCCGCCGTTTGCGGATCGTGGAGCAGGACCACATCGCCCGGCATGATTCGCCCGCGCAGCTCGATTGCATTGCGTGCGAGCGTCGCGGCGTAAACATCGTGCGCGGCATCATCCAGCCCGGAGCCGTCGCCGCCCGCGCCATGGAGCGCGTGATGCAAACGCTTCGTGATGCGGAAAAATTCGTCCGACCCCTCGATGACGAGCCACCGAACGTCGGCACCCGTGCTTCTCGCATAACCTATGAGCGATTGCAGCATTTCGGCGACGCCGCCACCGACGGCCGTCGAGCTGACGTTCCAAATGACGCGGCCTCCAAGCCGCTGCGCAAGCAAAGCGGCCGCCTGATGCACCTCGTCGACCGGCGCTCGTCCGACGATGGGAACGAATCGGTCGAGCGAACGCGTCGCGACTTGAATGTCCTTGACCAAGCTCATTTTCGAGACGAGCTCAGCGGACCCCCTGTCGCGCTCGGACCAAGTCAGCGAGCGACGCACCGCCTCGAAGCCGCTCGGCCAGCGATTCCTCGCCTTCGTGAACGCGCACGGTGAGCACGGGGCAGGGGGCGTTGCGAATGACGCCTTCAGCGACGCTTCCGACAATCATGTACAGCCGCCCGATGCGTCCAGACGTGCCCATCACGATGAGGTCGAAGTCGCCTTCTCCGGCTGCTTCGACGATCGTTTTCAATGGATCGCCATGTTTGGTGGTGCGCCTCAAGCGATCGCCCAGTCGGTTCGTGGCCCGGGCGATGGCTTCATCCATGTGCTGCTCGGCTTCGCGTAGCGCTTCTGGAGCAAGCGGCACGGAGGAGCCCACTTTGAAGTCGTCATGGTCGTGCACGTGCAGCACGTCGACTTTGGCGCTGCACAGTTCCGCGAGCGAGCTTGCGTATTCGAGCGCCGCGATCGAGCCGCCGGAGTGGTCCATTGGAACGAGAATCGTGCGAATGAGTGCCATGCGGTGCTCCGACGCGAGGCGGAGCAATGCGCGTGCCCCTTCGGTGATCGCGGACGGCCGTGCAGCGCACCGTCGTGCAGACTGATTTGTCTTCGCGCTGCGTGAGGATGGTATCTTTTTTTCTCTTGTGTCCTCGACATCCTTTTATGTTAGGTTCGCGCGCATGTCCACTACACACTTCAATTTCTCCCGCGCTCGCCGCGGTTTGGCAGCTCCGAAGCGGCGCCTTCGCGCCCGCGCGGTCGCCACGCTCGCGACGCTTGGAGCTACGTTCATCGCCGTTGCCGCGCACGCAGCGCCGTGCCCGCTCGGCTCGTATTGCTACTACGCTCCGCCGCTGCTTCCGCAACCGATCGTATCGCCGCAGGGGTTCGCTGGGGATTTTGTTCTCGCGTCGCCATCGGGCACGGTGACGGGTACGTACGCCGTCAACGGGGGCGCGCCCGTACCGTTCAGCGTCACGAGCGGCACGCCCGTCATCGTTGCGCTCGGCATGAACGAAGGCATCACGAGCGGCTTCAACTTGGTCGACCAACGCGGCATCGAGGTCGTCGCGAGCTCGCCGGATCTGATCGTGGATCAGCGACTCGTTGCGGATTTCTGGCAATCGTCGTCGACCGTGAAGAGCAACGTCGTGGGCCTCGGCACGCGCTTTCGAGCGGGCGGTTATGCGTTGAATACCGACGTCGGCGCGGGCGATGGCACCAACTACGACTTCCTTTCGTTCTTTGCCCCGACCGGTGCGACCATCACCATCGAGGCTCCGCCTGGCGCGATGGCGCCTTACTGGCAAGACGGCATCGCGGGCCTCACGCATGCGGTCACCCTGCAGGCCGGCGATACCTACATGGTTCGCACCGTGGCGGGCCTCGATATCGATGGCGCGCTCGTCACGTCGGACAACCCCGTTTCGGTTGCAGCGGGCGGACGTGGTTGGTCTCCCGCGGGCTGCGGCGACGACGGCATGGACCACCTCGTCCCCACGAACTTGCTCGGCACGCAATTCGTCGTCGACGACTACCCCTCCACGGCGGGCGAACGCGTCCGCGTCGTCACCGACTCCAATGCCACCGACATCTTCGTCGATGGCACGCTCGTCGGCACCATCAATGCGGGCGAGCACTTCGATATTCCGGTCACGGGCGTCACGTTCATCGAGACGTCGCAGCCGGCGTACGTTTTCCAGAATGCGGGGCTGCTCATCTGTGAAAACGACCTCGCGCTCATTCCGCCGGTCGTGTTTGCACAAACGGGCCCGATCAATGTCGCATTCGACGTGCTTGGGAGCGGCGCCGTCAACGTCGTGATTCCGACGGCTTCCCTTTCGACCCTCACGCTCGACGGCGCGCCAATCATGAATCCCGCGATCGTCGCCGTTCCGCTTCATCCCGAATGGTCGCGCGTGCGCTTCGATGTGATGGGTGGGACGCACAATGTGTCCGCAGACAGCGACTTCCAGCTTGGTCTGGTGTCTGGCAACGGGGGAGCGGGTCTTTTCGCTTATTACAATCCCTATCGTTTGCCCGGTTGCGGTGACGGTGTCGTTGGCATGGGCGAGGGGTGCGACGACGGGAACGTCAATGACGCTGATGGTTGCAGCGCCGCGTGTCAGGTCGAGGCGACCTACCAATGTACGGGGCAGCCGAGCGTCTGTGTGGTCATCGACAGCGATAACGACGGCGTCATCGACGGCGACGACAACTGCGTCAATGTGCCGAACCCGGATCAAGCTGACGCGGACATGGATGGCATTGGCGACGCGTGCGAAGCCGATACCGATATGGACGGGGTGATCGACGACATCGACAATTGCGTCAATACGCCGAACATGGACCAGGCCGACATGGACATGGACGGCATTGGCGATGCGTGCGAAGCCGATACCGATATGGACGGGGTGATCGACGACATCGACAACTGCATCAATGTGCCGAACCCGGATCAGGCGGACACGGACATGGACGGCGTCGGCAACGCGTGCGAGCCCGATACCGACATGGACGGGGTGATTGACGACATCGACAATTGCGTCAATACGCCGAACATGGACCAGGCCGACATGGACATGGACGGCATTGGCGACGCGTGCGATATCCCGGACGCGGACAACGATGGCATTGCGGACGATGTCGACAACTGTCCCATGACGCCGAACATGGATCAGGCGGACACGGACATGGATGGCATTGGCGATGCGTGCGAAGCCGATACCGACATGGATGGCATCATCGACGACGTCGACAATTGCGTCAACGAGCCGAACATGGACCAGGCCGATATGGACATGGATGGCGTTGGTGACGCGTGCGAAGGCGATGTCGATTCAGACGGCATCGTCGACGACGTGGACAATTGCATCAATGTGCCGAACATGGATCAGGCGGACACGGACATGGATGGCATTGGCGATGCGTGCGAAGCCGATACCGACATGGACGGCGTCGTCGATGACGACGACAACTGCGTCAATGTGCCGAACATGGATCAGGCGGACACGGACATGGATGGCATTGGCGATGCGTGCGAAGCCGATACCGACATGGACGGCGTCGTCGATGACGACGACAACTGCGTCAATGTGCCGAACATGGACCAGGCCGACGCTGACATGGATGGCATTGGCGACGCGTGCGAAGCCGATGCCGATTCGGACGGCGTCCCCGACGACGACGACAATTGCATCAATGAGCCGAACGCGGATCAGGCCGACGCGGACATGGATGGCATTGGCGATGCGTGCGACACGCCGGATGCGGATGGCGACGGCATTGCGGACGATGTCGACAACTGCCTGATGACGCCCAACGCGGATCAGGCGGACGCGGACATGGACGGCATTGGCGACGCGTGCGACACGCCGGACGAGGACAACGACGGCATTGCGGACTTCATGGACAATTGCCCCAGCACGCCCAATCCGGATCAGCTCGACGCCGACATAGATGGCGTGGGTGATGTGTGCGACGCAGACGGTATCATCATCGAAGGTGGTAGCTGCGCTTGTCGCCAAGCCGCTTCGACGACGGGTGACGTCGGTGGTGGTGCAATGGCCGCATTCGGCGCATTCCTGCTCGGCCTGTTCAGGCGCCGTCGCAAGGCGTGAGCGTTCGAAGATGACCGACGTTCCGACGTCTTCCCTCTGAAAAATCCCCTCCCAGATTCTACCGATGCGGGCATTGCCTGCGCGGTGCTATTCCTAGCCCATGGCGGGCGCAGCTCATCCCAAAATCCAAGTCGTCCTTGATCAGGACTATGCGACCGCTCTCGAAATGCTCGTCGCGAACGCAAATACCTCGATCGACGCGCTGTCGTTTTCTTTCGCGATCGGCAGTGCCGCGGGCAGACCGAGCCGTGAAAGCTCGAGCCATGCGATAGCCAAACAGTTTGCCGAACTGAAGGCGACGAACCCGAGCGTACGGATGCGATTCTTTTTCGAGGGCCTTCGCGAAACGGCCGATCGCAACCGCATGACCGGAGAATTCTTGGAGAACGCGGGTATCGAAGTTCGTTTTGGCTCGACACATGCAAAAGGTTTTTGCTTCGACGAGCGCTACGTTTTCTTCGGATCGACCAATCTCACGAACCAATCTCTCCTCAAAAATCGCGAGGCCAATCTATTGATCGATGATCGAGACGTGGCAAAAGGCTTCATGCGCTATTTCGATCACCAATGGAACGGCGGCGAACATGGCGGAATCCAATTGCCAAAGCCGTGGCTTGCCGACGGAGCGTTCGAGCTGGTGCTCATCGACCTTTGCGATCGCGCCCAGCGGTCGTTGGACTTCTCCATTTATTTTTTCAATCATCGAGACATCGAAAGGGCCATCGTGCGCGCACACGGGCGCGGCGTGAGGGTGCGGGGCCTCGTTCATCAGCACAAGAGCTTTGCTTATCCATATGTCGCGCGGAGCCGTGCAACCGTCGAGCGAATGCGACGAGCGGGCCTGCATGATCTGCACTTCGGCATACCGACGATTTTTTCACATTCGAAATACATCGTCGCCGACGAAAAAGAGATCATGCTCGGAACGGGCAACTGGCTATTGGAAGATGTAAACACGCACCCGCAGCTCTACATCCACATCGAAGATGCAAGCGTGAGCAAGGCGCTTCTCGAGCATCTGGCGTCGCAGATTCAAAAAGCAATGGGTGCCGAGATGTGACGTGGAAGCAAGCTCATATGCGCTGGGGCGCGTGCGCAGCCATTACATGCCGCCTTGACCGCCCATTCCCCCGCCGCCTCCGCCCATCCCACCTTGGCCACCTTGGCCCGCTGCGCCAGCCGCGCCGCCTTGGCCCGCTGCGCCGCCTTGACCAGCCGCGCCACCTTCGCCGCCTTGTCCGCCTATGCCGCCGGCACCGGTCGTGGGGGGGACGCCGTACACGGGGATGGCCTCGGGCTCGCAGCCGGCGGCCGTCAAGACGGCGCTGAGGCCCAGGGCGAGGGCGGTTGCGCTTCGAGGCATGCGGCTGTCTTCACGGCGCAGCGACGCGCCGCAGTGAGGGCAGGTGGATTCGCTGGATTTCGCGTGACATTCGCAAGCAGGACAAGCAATCAGTTTCGGAGCCATGAGGGCAGCTTCGCCGAAGTGCGGCGAGCCTGTCAAGAAAAGAAAAATGTGGCGACATCGCGCCGTCGTCCGTTTATGGTAGGCAGATGCATGAGCCCGAAGAACGTCCCGTGACCAGACCTCGCGCACGCCGAGCCGAGGATGGCGCTGCGGCAAAGCCGCTCTACGCGGTTTGGGAGCTGACGATGAAATGCGACCAGCCGTGCCAGCATTGCGGGTCGCGTGCGGGGCGTGCGCGGCCCGAGGAGCTTTCGACGGAGGAAATTCTAAAGGTGGCCGAAGGGCTTTCGCGGCTTGGTTGTCGGGAAATTGCGTTGATTGGGGGCGAAGCGTATTTGCGCGAGGACATCCTGACGATCGTGCGATTTTTGGCGGATAAGGGCATCCGCGTGAGCATGCAGACGGGCGGGCGAGCGATGACGCGCGAGCGAGCGCGCGGGCTATGCGAGGCGGGGTTGTGGTCGATTGGGGTATCGGTCGACGGAACGGCCGACGTGCATGATGTATTGCGGGGCAACCGAGGGAGCCATGCGGCGGCCATGCGAGCGCTCGAAGCGGCGGCTTCCGTGGGGCTCGTGGTTACGGCGAATTCGCAGGTCAATCGATTGAATCGGCATCTTCTACCGGAAATGGCGCGCGAGCTGCGGGAGCGGGGCGTGATTGCGTGGCAAGTGCAGATCACGGTGCCCATGGGGCGCGCGGCGGACCACCCGGAATGGATCCTCGAGCCGTGGGAAATCGTTCCCGTGATTGACTCGCTGGCGGCCATTCAGCGGCAGGCACTTTCGGAACATCGCGGCTCGGGCCCGGTCTTCGACGTGATTGCAGCGAACAACGTCGGATATTTTGGCCCGCATGAAATGTTATTGCGTTCGCATCCGTCCGGTGCCGAGGCCCATTGGGCGGGTTGTCGAGCGGGCATCAATACGATAGGAATCGAATCGGACGGCACCGTGAAGGCGTGTCCTTCGTTGCCGACGGCGCCGTACGTGGGAGGCAACGTGCGAAGCGAATCGCTCGCCGACATTTGGCGCGATGGCGAGGCGATGCGTTTTACGCGCGAATGGTCCGCGGACGAGCTTTGGGGCTTTTGCAAGACGTGTTATTATGCGGAGAATTGCCACGGCGGCTGTTCGTGGACGGCGCATTGCACGCTCGGGCGCCGAGGGAACAATCCATTTTGTTATCATCGCGTCAAGACCCTCGAACGGCGCGGCATTCGCGAAAAGCTCGTGCAGCGCGAGCGAGCGCCGAACGAGCCGTACGACTTTGGGCTTTTTGAGATTGTGGAAGAGTCGCTCGTCGACGCGAATGCCGAAGGCATGACCGCGCCGGCCCCAGGGGCACGCGTACGATTGCCCATTGTGGGTTGATGGTCGCGCAGGCGCTGCGTCTACGCCTGCACCGAGCGGGCGTGGGCGTGCTGCCGTGGGTGCGGGCTGCTATCGCCTTCGTGCATCCATTCTAAAACCCTTCCAACTACGTGGCATTCTACACAGTTCGGCGCAATGATACGGTCGAACACCTCGCGTTTGTCTTTCCATCGTGCTAGCGTTGCCGGGTCAGGGTCGAGCCATGAAAATCCCGTACGCCAACTGCGACTTCGCCGACATCCGCAAACGAGGCTATTTCTATGTGGACAAGACACCATTCTTGCCGCACCTCGAGGCCACGAGCGGGAACCACGTCATCTTCTTGCGTCCACGGCGGTTTGGCAAGACGACCCTGATCAGCACGCTGGAGAACTATTACGACATCAACTTGGCCGATCGTTTCGACGAAATTTTTGATGGGTTGTGGATCCACGAGAACCCGACGCCCAACAGAAACAAGTACCTGGTGTTGACGCTGGACTTTTCGCCGGTCGACACGACGGGAACCATCGAAAAGATTTGTACGAGCTTTGCGGTGCAGGTCAGGGCGGCCGTCGACGGCTTTGCTGCGCGGTACGCCAAGCTCGTCCCCGGGTTGTCCGAATTGGACGGGGTGATGTGGTCGGACACGGAAGACATGGCCGCGCTCATGACGCAGTTGCTCAAGACGCTCGAGCGAGCAGGGAAGCATCTCTATTTGCTGATCGACGAATACGATCATTTTGGCAATCGGCTCCTCGCGGACGGGCGCGACGACGTCTACCAGGAATTGGTCAAATCGACGGGATTCGTGCGCAGTTTTTATGCAAGCCTGAAAGCGTTCACGCGTACGAGCACCATTGCGCGCACGTTCATCACGGGCGTGTCGCCGATCATGCTGGACGACCTGTCGAGTGGTTTCAACATCATCTCGCACATTTCGCAACGCAAAGAATTCAATGCTTTGGCCGGCTTCACGCGAACCGACGTGGAAAATGCCCTCGACACGCTCCTCGCAGATAAACCCCACTTGGCGCTCGACCCGCACGTTGGAGATCGTCAGGTCCTCCTGACGACGCTGGAACGGCATTACGATGGCTATCGCTTTTCGCCTCGGGCCGCAGAAAGGCTTTACAATTCGACGCTCGTGCTCTACTTCTTGGCGCAGCTCGCTTCGGAAGAAGTGTACCCGAACAACATGCTCGATTTGAACGTCCGTACCGATTACGGGCGCCTTTATCAGATCGCCAAATCGACCAGCGAGAAAGAGACCGATACACGGACGCTGCTCGAAGAAATTCTGACGAACGAATCCGTTCGTGCACGGCTGGTCGAACAGTTCGGGACGAGGTTGAATTTGGGTCGCGAACAAGTCGCGTCGCTCTTTTATTACATGGGTATGCTGACCTTCGCCGAAGATGCCCCGCCGACGGGAGAAGCAAGGCTCGTCATTCCAAATCGAGTGATGCGTGAGCTGCAATGGGAATACATGTCATTCGCCCTGATGGATCACGACCACATTCGCATCAGCGTGGACGACATGCTGGCAGCGATGCGCGTCATGGCGGACAAGGGTGAAATTCAACGCTTGCTCGATGTTTTCCAAGAGCATGTGCTGAAAAAGCTGGGTCTGCGCGAAACGATGACGTTCAACGAGCAAACGATGAAATTGATGTTGTTTGCTTATATGTCGTTGAGTCGCACGTTTCGATTGAAAACCGAAGTCGAAATGGGGCAAGGATATTGCGATTTGTTGCTCGGTGTGCCGGACGCTCGGTCCTCGAACAAATACTCATGGATCATCGAAGCGAAATACGTGCAGGCGAAAGCGACGAAAGCTGCGATTGAAAAGGCCATCGAGCAAGGATATGCGCAAATCGACAAGTATGCAGCGGACCGGGATGTCGTCGAGTCGCTCACGCTGGGCCGAGAGCTGAAAGCGGGCGTTTTGGTATTCGTCGGGTTGAAGGACGTGTTTTTCAGGCCATGGCCGCGGCCGGCAAAGAAGGCGGCTGCGAAAAAGGCGGCGGCGAAAAAGGCGCAGCGGAAATAGCGTTGAGGTGCGCGGTCGTCACGCCGTGCGTATCCCCACGTTGACGTGAAACCCCACGTGTTGCCCATTGTGGGTTGAGCTGCATCGAGGCCAGTACTCCTGTTGCACTTCGGCTTGATGCCGAGTCGCGCCTCACCCCCTAACCCGGCTGGGGGGGTGAGGTGCGCTCACGCGTAGGATCTTTGTCCAATCTTCCGATTTTTCCTTGCCATGTGTACAAGCTTTGTATATACTTGGGGCATGATCCGAACAGCAGCACCTTTCTCCCTCGTTCTGGCGTTGATTCCATGTGTGTCGGCTTGCGATCGCACGGGGAACCCGGACATTCCCGACACGATCGCGGGGCGGTGCATCTACACGAACAGCTTCTCGGCTGCCGAGGAGTGCCGCGAATTTCGCGGTGATGGGTGGACCGACGATGCGGCGAGCAGCAACTGCAAGGAGTGGGAAGCTACATTCGAGGCGGGGGCAGCATGCGAATACACGTCGGTGCTTGGCGCCTGCATTCTCACGGAAACGAGCGACCGGGTGGTCCGGGTGGTGATCCCCGGTAGCGATCCTGGCAAATGCGGCAGCAGTGAACGCGGCTGCGAGCTTTTTGGAGGCGGCATCTTCGTTCCGGCCGAGGTTTGTGGTGGTGCGGCGGCGGACGTCGAAGAGACCGGGCCATTCTTTACGCCAGCGGCGCTCGAATGCCGCGATCCCTTGCCCGGTGAGCCTGCGGGCGCCGGTGATGATGGCAAGGTTTGCACATGGTCCATGATCAGCGGCTGTACCGAGCCGGGCCGGCATTTTGCCGATTATGGCTCCTGCGAGGCGGTACGTACGCAGCGCCCCTATCACCCCGCGCCGCCGGCGCCTCCGCCGGAAAAGCCGGATACTCGATTGCAGGATCCCAGCTATGTCGCCGAGCTTGGATGGGTCAAGGAGCAGGTCGAGGCGTCTGCGTGTGTTTGTTGTCATCAGGACAGCATCACGCCCAAGGGGGCATCGGTATGGGACATCGACGCGAAGGACAATTGGATATCGACGTTTTCGACGTACGGCTTGGCCTTTGCCGGTGGATTTTTGGATTCTTCGCTGCTCGGCGCATACCCTCCCCATGAAAACAATGGCTTCGACCGCTCGAAGACGGGCATTCCGACCACCGATCCGGAGCGCATGCGGAAGTTTTTCGAAAATGAATTGGCTCATCGCGGCTCGACGCCGGATGCATGGGCGAAGTTCGATCCGGTACCGCAGCCGTTTTACGCAATGGACCAATACGAGCCCACTGCTTGCGCGGAGGGAGAAAAGATCGCCCCTGACTACACGATGACTTGGACAGGCGGCGGCGCGCGCTACGTGTATGTCCTCGAGCCTGGCACTCGGAATCCCGGCGTCCCGCCGAATTTGGATTTGCCGACGGGAACCATTTGGCGGCTCGACGTACCGCCCGATGGCAAGTCGGTGCGGTCGGGTCAGCTTCGATATGGTGAGCTCCCTGCGGGCACGAGCCAGGCATTTCCGTTGGATGGTGCGCCCGCGCCGCTCGAGACGGGCAAGACGTACTACCTGTATGTTTTAGCGGACATTGCGCAGCCCATCACGCGCTGCACGTTCGAGTACGGCAAGTAGCCCACGTTCGAGCGGTGGTCACGCGCGTGCGAGCTGCCGCTCGATGGGGGGGCAAAGGGCTCCTGTACGAGCGGATTGGCGGATTCTCGCGAGCAATCAGGTGCCGGAGCCGGATTGTTCGACGTCTTCCCCGTCGTCGTCTCCGCCGCTGGCTGTTTTTCGAGTGGTCACGCGGAAGAATTGTTTGGGCCAATCACGCGGAAGGCCTTTTTCGCGAGCGCGAGCCGACAAGGCATCGTAAAGCCCGTCGCGTTCGCGCGTGAGGTCTTCGGCCAATTGCTCGCGCGCGATGCGTGCGGCGCCGCGAACCATGGCCGCGCTCGTGGTTTGATCGATGGATGCAGCCGCCGCATTGGACCACGTGGTCAGAGGTGTGCGGTGTTTGTCGAGCGTGGCATCGTTGACGTCGGGACCGAGCCAGCTTTTGACTTTTTGCACTTGCTTGTCGAAGCGTATTTTGATGAATCGGCTGACCGCGACGGAGAAGAATTGGGTCCAGCGCGGCGATTCGCGATTCTTGCCGACGGCCAAGTAGAGGTCGTCGCCGAACGCGGTGCAAGCGCGGTCGAAATGGAAATTGGAGACGACGCGCGCGGCGGTGGCATCGGTTTCCGCAATGCGAGCCTGGCGATCTTTTGCACGAGCTGCATCGATGAGCCCGAGCCAATCGTCCGTCATGGGCAACAGATCGGCAGCATTGGGATCAGCCTTTATCGTGGCTCGCGTGAAAAACACTTCGTCTTCGTCATCGTCGAGTGGCATGTCGGCCGTGATTTTGCGAATTGCGGACATGGTGGGTGCCTCGTTGTCAAGGGTTGGACGCAGCGTAACAAGGGATGAGGACGCTGGCCAAGAAAATCGCAGGTCGACAAGCTGCGTGGCATGAGATGCTCGCAGCGTTTCTTCGCGCCGGTTGCGTGCCGCATATTGCGTTTTCCCTTGCCGCTCAGTTGGTCGACCCGCGATTCTGCAATTCATGCAAACAATGACGAGACGTCGCGCAGCCATGCTGGGCGTGTTGGTATTGGGCTTCGTTGGGGTAGGGATGGCGGGTGCGTGCGCGCCGAGCGAGCCGGGGTCGGTTGGTCCGGGCGTGGATCCACCGGAACCGCTAGGCGAATCTGCGTTGGCGGTCAAGGGGACGTTCCCGCCGAACGAGCGCGCGTCTCTCGGTTCGAGCCCGCCAATTCCACGTGAGCCGCTCGAATGCTCGGACATGTTTATCCAGCAGTGCAAGCGTTACCGCATCCAGCTCCTGGGAGATACCATGAACCCGGCGTTACGCGCCAAGTACAAGGCGGCGTTTGGCTCGGCTTGCTATGTGTCCGTGAGCAATACGTTCGACTGCTTCTACAAGGATCCGCTGAAAGCATGTGAAGATGGCGTGTTGGTCCCAGACGTCTTCGGTGCGGCGGAGTACGACAAGACCTACAACTGCCAGCAAGTCAAGGGCACGAAGGATTGGTGGCGCCAAGTCGGTCCGGATCCCGCAATCAAGATCGACATCACGTATCAGGACGCGCCCCTGGAAACGTCGCTCATCGATGTCGATGGCGTTCCGACGGCGATCAACGGCCCGTACCGCAACTTGCCCGAGCCGTCCAAGGTTTTACCGGGGAAAGAGTTCCGCTGCTACAGAATCGACGGGGTCGTGCAGAGGGAGCGAATCCTCGAAATCAACAAAAAAGCGCACGGTGGCAAGATTCACTCCGATTTCGCGGGCTTCACGTGGCCTTGTAACGAAAAGGACAAGCCAATTTGCACCGAGGAAACCGAGCTCATAGACGGGTCTCCAGATCTCGCAAAGGCTGTGCAGGTGCACCACGAGGTGCGTGCGGCGGACCTGCGCGGTTGCCGTTGGGGCACGAACTCAAATACAAACGCGGTGGTCATCTCGCGGAAGCTCAACAGGTTTTTCTGGTACAAGTACCCGTCGAAGGAGGAGGTGGATTGGGTCAACAAGCTTGCGCCGTACACGCCGTGACGTGGCGGGTGCACGTTGGTCGCGCCCGTTGACGCCGAGACCAACGCGGTCTAGGCGACGTTGATGCTCGAATGGACCATCCCGGGCTTCAAACACCCACTCGTCTTCGACCGAGACGCCATCGTGCGCGCCGCGCTGCGTGCCTATGTCGAATGCTTCTTCGCGCGAATCCCGAGTTGCCTGGGGTCGCCAGTCGTCGACTTGCCTTTTTGGACAGGCGACCTCGAGCGGGGCGCCCTCCGCAACGACGACGGAGAGGGGGGCTATGAGGTGGTGGCGTGGACCGAGGCGGGCGTCGTGGGCCTCGCCCTCGAGGCCTGGCAAGGTCCGATCGAGCAGCTTGGCCTGTCGGTCAATGCGGTGACCGGTGGCCCGGACGACGTGCGCGTGGCCGTGCCGGAGCTCCCCGAGGAGCTGGAGCCTGCATTCGTGATGGCCGTCGGCATGCTCGACGTGGGGCCGGATCATGGGGAGAAATTGGCGGGCATCGGCTTCTGGCTCTACGGCGATCGCGCGGGCGGCACGCTCTTCCACCTCGACGAGCTGATGCCGCCGGTTTGGGGCGTCACCAAGCTGGCCGCGTGGGGCTTGCTCTGGGACGGCCGCCTGCCGCGTGCGTGTGGTGACGAAATCCACTTCCACTCCGACGAGCCGGCAGCCGCGCCGATCCACGCGATCATTGACTCGGTGGTCGATCGGAGGCTGAAAGGCCCCACGGAGCTCACGCCGGACGAGCTCGCGACGCTCCTCGTCCGCGAGCCCGCCCCGAAGCGATTGCTCGCCGTCCAGCGCAGGCTTCAGGAGGTGGGCATCACTTGGCCCGGGTCGCCGGAGATTCCCGAGTAGCCGAGGTAACGGGCAAACCCATTATTGTTTCTCAATAAGCTTCGCGAGCCCGGGCCCGACGAATTGCCAGACAGTGACGAGGCTTGAGTTCGGTCCGCGCCCATTGTCGAAGAGCTCCCCAGGCCCCGACGAGCCATCGCGCGTTTGGCAGCGTGGAGTGACGCAACGAACGGCCGCCGACGCTCGTGCACCTGTTGCGCAAGTCGAGAGGCGTAATCCCGTGAAGCGATCGCTGTGAAGTGGAGCGACTTCATTGCGAGGACTGTCCGCTGCTATCCGCGGTGGGTGACGGAGAGGCGCCGTTGGCCAGGATCTCCGTGCGACGAGCGATCATCTGCTCGAGCGTGGAGGTGACCTTGCTGATATCCGCGGATGACTCAACGGTGCCGTCGGCGATACGCGCGGCAATGATGTCGAGACATTCTTGCAGAATATCAACCCCAGCGCGCGTATAGCCTACCGGCATTGCGATGGGAAACGATGTGGTCATGGCAAGCCAAGTATCGTTTAGGCCCATATCGAGGTATTCCACAGCCAATTCGAGCGTACCGCGCAACTGAGCCGTTTTTTGGTCCAAAAGGTGATTGGAATGCTTAAACCGTTTCATCCCTGCGTCCGCTTCCAGCACCAGCAGCATCAACAGCAACGGGACGACATGTTCTGAGGGTGGAACGACTTGGTGGTAGATTGAAATGACGTCGCCAATCGGCAGAGCGCGCTTTTTGAAATTCAATTGAAGCTGGCGATAAAGGGGCACGATCCACCGCGAGGTGGGTTCCGATGGCGAGAGGATCCCTTGCGAGGGTAGTGGCGCTTCGCAAAGAAGCTGCTGCCACTCTCGAATGCTTTGCGGGTCGGGTGCGCACACGAACCAAAACATGTAATGAACACGCCCTTGCGCCTGGCGTACCTGGTCCCATACGAAATGGCCCGCCTCGTGCCAATCACCTGCAACGATCACCGCATCCCGGCCGCGTAAACTGTGCAATGGTAGCTTCGGCATTTCGACTTGCCAATCTCGTCTGCCCGCAGTCCAAGTCCACGAGCTCGTTTCTAACAAGTACTTCTCGATGCTACTCGATTGGGACCTCTCGACGAAGGCATCGATCAAGCGGCCCTTCAAATTGGGCGAAAGCCGATCACCTTGATCATCCACCAAGCTCATTGCCAACAGGAGGTTTTCCCAATCGGCGTTCTTCATGCATGTCTGGATGAAATCTTCCACCTCGCCTGCGGGTGCGAGGCCGGCCCAGAAAAACAGGACCGCCATCCAGCGATCTTCGTGCCGATGCTTGTAAAGCATCATGCGGTCAATGCGGCATTCCGCGCTGTCGCGTTCGTTCGCTTCCACGATGGTTTCAGCGACGAGAAACTCACCAATGCTTTTGTGCGCGAAGTTGTACACCCCTGGTCCAATCAGCAGTCCACTGCGTTCACGCAATTCGTCGAGGACGATGGCCGCGTCTGCTGGAATGCGGAAGTCCTCGAGGGCCTTGTTTGTCGTTATTTGAGCCGGCTCTTCTTCAAGTTGATCTTGGCTGTCGAGATGCATTCTCAAGGCGAGCCGCCGGAGAATTCGTCGCTTCTGCTCCGTGGCGAGCTTGAAGCGATCAACCTCGACTTCGCGACGGGTGTCCCAACCACCCAGCATTCCATCGACATAACGCGCGTAGAGTTTGGCCCGTCCGCTCGGCAACTGACCGTCGTGATGATGAACGACCAGCAGCGTCGACAGCAGTAGAGGATTGCCGGTCAACGGTTTCAAGGTCGGGTCTTGCTGCCACGTAGTTGCGAGCGCTTGCGCATCGACGGTGCGCTCGGCATCGGCGAGTTTTGGGGCATGGGTGTACCAGGCCTGGATATAATCGACGATTCGTTTGATATCGAATTCGTTGACGTCGAAGCGCTCCCACTGCGACCTAAAGCTATCAATATGATTCGACGTGAGCGGTCGCGACGTCACGATCATGGGGCAGCGTCCCACTGCGTCGCTCAGCCCGTGGATCCATTGTTGGAGATCGTCACGTCGGTCGAGCGGCAATTCATCAAAGCCATCGAGTAAAAAGACGACCCGCCCCGCATTCACCCAGCCTCGTATGCGATTGGTGTCCAGTTCTTCCGCCAGGTTCGGTCCTGCTTCTTCCCGCAGCAGATCCATGTACGAAGGCAATCTTCCCTTGGCGAGTCGACGCAATTCGATCCGAAGGGCCGCACCGTGCCACTTTTCACCCAACGCTCGGGCTTGTAGCCATTTCGTCCATGTGGACTTTCCCGAACCAGGTGGTCCAACCAGCACCGCTCGTCGATAGTTGCGCAGAAAATAAGCAAGCGCTTCGGTTTCGTTTGCCAAACGTAGGACGGTTGGGCCGTCTTCTTTCGAGCCTTTTTGCGGCTGTACGACAGACGTTAGCTCGGGATGAACGAACATTTGCGCCAATTTTCCAACCAGTGGTTGCTCCGCGCGTAGGCCCGCCAGGTCCACTTGCATGCGCACACGCAGCTCCTGCGCCTGGCGTAGTCGTCGCAGGACATCATCGGAATCTTTGGCCGCGGCCTTGTTCTGGGCATCGAACTCTTCGAAAAATCTCCGCAACTGGAGGGCTATTTCATCAAGCCGCCGATAATCTTCACGCCACTTCTCACGCTTCCATTCCCCAACGACAAGGGGAATCTCGCAAAGCAAGCTCCCAATCTGAGGGCCCAAGCGCTCATAGATGCCGTCCAAACGTTCGTCCCGGATCTCCTCGGGGTAACTTCGGCCAGCATAGAACTGTTGGAACAGCTTGGCGCCATCGAGCGACGCCTGGAACAACTTCGCCGGCTCCTGGAGCAGCTCACGCATTTCCCGGACGCACGTTTCGACGAGCAATTGTTGCCGCCTTTCATCCAACCCTTCGTGCTGGAAGAATGGCAATAACGGTTCCACGACCTGGGCGACGGCATTTTGGATCTGATTGTTGATCCGCAACCGGACGAAATAGCTTTCGCTCGTGTACTCGACCCGCGCCTTGACGGCCTCGAGCACCAACTCGAACACCCAACCCATGATCGCTTCGTCAGCGGCGAATGCCATCGTACCCTCGTTTTTCGGAGCGCATGCTACTCCCGCGCGGCTGTCTTGAAAAGCGATTTCACAAAGGTGCTGAACGATGTATACTTGAAAACAGCATGAGCAGAGGAAAAATCATCGGCAGGCCTCGTTTCATCATTGTTGGCGCACTTGATATTTCCCCGGCATCCGTGGCGTTCTTACCCAATCTAGCAACCCCACGTCCACATTCCTTCCTGCTGTCCGCACGCCTGGAAATCCCCTCTCTGCGCGTCCCGGAACCGTTTGCAAAGCTTGCGCGCGGCAATCTGTTGTAATGCGGTATGCTTTTCCACGCGTACAAACGGCATTCTGACTGTCCCGCTGGCGCTTTCCACGCTTCCAAGTGGTTCTCGGACGTGCAGCGAGGCGTTTGCAACGCGCGAGAAATCGTCTCCTGCACGTCCAACAGACGTTTGCAACGCTTCCAAGTGGTTCCCGGACATGCAGACAGCCGTTTGCAAGCGTTGCAAACGGCTCCCGTACGAACAGAGTCGCCCATTCCTTGGTGCAACTTGGCGCAGGATTGATCGCGGCTCGACCGAGCCACCCAAATTGGCTCGTACGATCCAATCAAAACCGCCAATCTGTGACGTCGATTGCGTCTTCGCTTCGTATCCTCGCCAATCATCCTCATTCCGTATTGGCACCGTCGTTGCTATACAGGCGGATGCACACCATCAAGGAGTTTGCATCATGCTTCATCGAGCGACTTTCATCGCGGCGAGTCTGTTGGGAGCGGGGCTTTTTTTGGCTGCGTGCGGGAGCGATCCGCAAACGCAAGGAACGACGGGCGGATCTGCCGCGCCGCGCTACGGGGCAGCCTGCCCGGCAGTGCGGGGCGGGTAGCGCGGGTGCTGGCGGTGGTGGAGCGGGATCGAATGTGGGCAATCCTTTGGCCGATCCTCCTGGCCCCAAAGATCCGAACGAAGCCGTCAAGGCGGCGATCATCATTGGTAGCTGCGTGCCGGACGACGGCATCGCTCGCCATTTGAACCGCATGTACACCACGCGAAGCTTCCAACGCCGGAGAGCACTGGAACCTCACGGAAGCTGGCCATGGGCGGCGCGGCGGCCGGAAAATGCTCGTGAAGGTCGATATGGATTTGTCCGTGTGCTCGCCTGCGTGCAATGGCGATACGTGGACCGTGTGCGACGACGGTATGCATTTCACGATCGATTGCGCGCAATCGGGCTGGACGTGTTCCACAGCGAAATCACCGGGAATGCCACCCCCACGGCCCCCCCCGTGCAACAATGACACCCCCACGAAGGTCGGCGAGTCGATGGTCCCACTGCAGATTGGGGTTGGTTTGCGGCACGAATTCATTTGGCGCCGCGCGGAGCAGGTCCCCATGCACTCCGCGCAACACCGGCGACCACGGGTATTCGACGACAGCATCCCTGGCACGCTCGGACGTGTGAACGATGCCGAACACGAGCTCGATTGTGGCCTGCTCGCGGATGGATTTACCTGCCAAACCGTCAATGGTACCAGCTTTTGCGGACTGGCGAGCGAATGTTACGACCTGAAGCCTGCGTGCGAAGGGGACAGCGTCGTATTGTGCAATGCGGGTCGCATCGATAAAATCGATTGCAAGAGCCTTGGGTTTACCGGCTGTAACGCCATGTGGGGCACGTGCAGCCCCAGCATTTACGACGAATTCGGCCCTTGAGCAAGGAACGACGACACGGTCCAAAGCGCGCCGGCCACAGCATGCACATCAAGGCACCGTGCACTTCAAGTCGTACAAGATAGGGCCTTTCATCCCGAGCCACGTCGGGTAAAACTCGAACGTGAGGTGCTCGAAATCCTCGCTGACGACAATTTCCCGCAGCGTCCCCGTCGTCACGGAACCGCCCGTATCGTCGAATGAAATGCGGATCGACGCAACGCCGGTTCCATCATCGAGCATGTCGTCGACCTCGTACGTTTTCTGCGGAACGTCGTTGTTGCTCCCATAATAGAATGCAGTGCAATCCTCCCAAAGGCATTCAGCTTTGTAATGCCCGTCCGCGGCAAAGTGGATGTCGACGGGGTATTCATCGTATTGGCCCCACATTGCAGGCGGATTCGCCATTCCACGATAATGTCCGGCAAATCCGTACACGAGACGATCGAACGGATCGAGGTCGTCCGTTCCATCGATTGCCGGGCGGTCGCATGGTGGCGGGGTGAGATCCACCGGCGGATGCGGCGGATTGCCGTCAGGATCCAGCGTACCCTCGACGACGACCACCGGCCCGCAGCCGCCGGCGCAGAGGGCGACGAGCGCAAGGACAAGGGCACGCGGCAACGACGAAAAAGCTAGGTTACGCATGGTGTTCGAAGCTCCATCGGGGATTGTACCACAACGTGCTTTCGATGGTGGGTGAGCGTCGAAAATTGTTCGCGCCGTCGAAATCGGCTTAGCGAGGTGGAGGCACGAACCCTGCACGGATGAAATTGTCGAAGTACCAGTCGAGCAAGCGGCTGTCGACGATTGGGCAGTGTAGCGAGGACATTTTCAACGCTGCCGTGAGTGACGTGCAGTCATATTCGACGTTGAGGAATGGTTTTGCTCGACGGATCCACGGGATGAGCGGTTCGAGGGCGTTTTCTCGGCCCTGTCTTTCAATTCGTGCCAACCACTCGTCATGAGAGGTCGTGGTGAGTTTGTAACCGCGGTGCCGCATGTGGTCGACGATTTGCGAAAAATGCGTCGATTCGATGTTCGCAAGGTGGAAGATGTGGTTTGGGTGTTCGGTGCGTGTCGAGATGTGTACGATTGCATCTGCGACGAAATCCACAGGTACGAGGTTGGCACGCCAATCGATATCCGGTACGCACTCGGCCTGGATACAGCCTTTCAAGATTCTACACATGGCATCGTCGAGGTTCCAAGTTCCCGTCGCGGTACTTCCCGAAATGACGGCTGGGCGATGCACGATTGCATGAAGCCCCTCGTTCATTGCCGCGAGCACGATATTTTCCGCGGCGCGTTTCGTTTGGGTGTAACCGCAAGAGATGAGCTCGGGACCATCGGTCGGTGCTGCGACTTCTGCCAAGCGGCCGTTGATTCGAGGGTGTTGCTGGGGTAACACACCAACGGTTGAGATATGGCAAAATCGAGCACGACGCGATTGCAAAGCCAACTTGATGGCTTGTGCGGTCCCGTGCACGTTCGTCGGCGCGAGCTGGTCGTACGACATGACGAAATCCAGCATGGCCCCATTGTTGTAAACGATTCCCACTTCTTCGCCGATTGCATGAAAATGCGGTTCGTCGAGCCCGAGCCGTTGTTTGGCCATGTCTCCGAGAAGAGGTACGACGTGACTCCAATCGATTTCCGTATCGCCGCAGTAATGACGCATTGCTGCGCGTAGTCTGCGCATTGCCATTTCCTCGGTGTCGGCGCGCACCAAGCAATATACTTTGGGCGCACCGGCAAGAATCAGGGTACGAAGTAAGTGCACGCCGAGAAAGCCGGTGGCGCCGGTGAGCAGCGCTGGCGTTTGCACCATGCGCTCGCCCGGTGAGCGCCTTTCTCTGATTGTCGCTGCGGGACGCGAATGCTCAGCGATGGGTTGGTTCAACGTTGCGCTCAAATGTTCGGTCAACTGTGAGACCGATGGGTGAGCGAGCATCATGGCGGCCGAAAGCCTATGTTCCAGAATGGCTTCGAGACGGTTACGCAGTTCGAGGCTCATGAGGGAATCCATGCCCATTGAGCCAAACGGTGCGGTTTTGTCGATTTCCAGCGGATTCAGGCGCAATA
Organism: Polyangiaceae bacterium; assembly: GCA_016715885.1. Classification (NCBI taxonomy): domain Bacteria; kingdom Pseudomonadati; phylum Myxococcota; order Polyangiales; family Polyangiaceae; species Polyangiaceae bacterium. Next base: position 219,686 of record JADJXL010000028.1, on the reverse strand, counting down.
TGCGAGCGACTTCGGTCAACACGATCTCTTCGAGCGTGTTGTTATCCGTGGAAGCTGGATGCACTTGCGCTGCGGCGTGGGTCGTGGGCGACTCGAACCAATGGCGCTGTCGTTGCCATTGATAGGTGGGCAGGATCGAGACGCATGAGCCCGAGGGATACAGGTGATTCCAGTCGACCTGGCGTCCGGACACATAATCGTGGGCTTTTTGCACGAGGTCACCATGACCGGCGCCAAGCACTCGCTCCGCCGATTCCGTCGCTTGCGCGAATGTTCGAAGCAGTTGGGCGAGTGTTTCCTTGGACGAACCGAGAATTGCAGCCCGATGCTCGAAGTGATTTCGGCGTACGCTCGCGGTGTAGACGATATCGTCGAGCGACGCATTGGAAGTTGCAAGGAATTGTGCATAGGCGTGTGCGAGCGCAATCAGCGCGGCGGGGGTTTTCGCCGAGAGGGGCAGCAGGTAGCCGTGCAAGTCCGATGAGCTTGCGTGCACAGGCGCGCGCATTGGCGGCTCTTCCAGCAGCACGTGCACGTTCGTTCCGCTGATGCCGAACGAGCTCACGCCGGCCCGCCGCAATTTGCCCGGTTGTCGCACCCACGGTATTGCGCGGGTTGGAATGACGAACGGCGTGCCTTCGAGGTCGATTCGTGGATTGAGCGTCTTGAAGTGCAGATTTGGTGGAATGGCTTCATGCTCGAGGCTCAGGATTGCTTTGATGAGCCCTGCTACACCGGCTGCGGCTTCCAAGTGTCCAATGTTCGTTTTTACGGCGCCGAGGACGCATGGTGAGCCATCGGGGCGTGGCTTGCCGAGCACTTCGCGCAGAGCCTCGAATTCAATGGGATCACCGAGCGAAGTGCCAGTTCCATGCGTTTCGACATACCCGATCTCATTGGGAGACACACCCGTGTCTTCGAGTACTTGGCGTAGCATTGCTTGCTGCGACAGCACATTGGGAGCCGTAAGGCCCGTGGAGCGACCGTCTTGATTCATGACGGAGCCGCGAATGACGGCGAGGATGGAATCTCCGTCGCGTTCGGCGTCTGCCAAGCGCTTCAACAATAGAATACCGCAGCCTTCGCCTCGTACGAAACCATTCGCTGCGGCGTCGAAGGTCCTGCAACGGCCGTCGGGTGAAAGTGCTTGTGTCTCCGCGGCGATACGCATCGTGACGGGATCGAGCAAGAGGTTGACACCGCCCGCAATGGCAACGTCACATTCCCCATTGCGCAAGCTCTGCAGCGCCATGTGCACCGCGGCGAGCGACGAGGAGCAAGCAGTGTCGACCGTCATGCATGGACCGTTGAAGCCGAACGTGTACGAGATGCGCCCAGCGGCCGTATTGAACATGTTTCCGGTCGCCGTATACGCGTCGATATGATCCGCCTTGCGTAGGAGATGCATGTAGTCACTGCTGCACATTCCCACGAAAATGCCGGTGCGGGTATTGGCGAGACGATCGGTGGTTTGGCCACCTCGTTCCAATGCTTCGTACGTGACTTCGAGGAGGAATCGTTGCTGGGGGTCGAGCTGAGCTGCTTCGCGCGGAGATATGCCAAAAAATGCGGAATCGAATTCGTCGACGGCGTCGAGCAAGCCTGCCCATCGGGTAGCGGATTGACCGCCTGAAATTGCATCCGCGGGCCATCTTTGTGCGGGAATACGCACGATACCATTCGCGCCGTCGTGCAGCGCGCGCCAAAATGCATGGGGATCATTGCTTCCGGCAGGGAATCGGCATGCCATGCCGATGACCGCAATGCCCCTCGAGCTCGCGTGGTTGCGCGTGTCGTGCTGATTGTCGACTGTCACATCGGAAGCCGTCTTGCTCGGGACGAACGTTTCCGCATCGGGGACGACGCGTGGAAGGAGATGAGCTCCGAGTGCGGCAATGGTCGTGTGCGTGAACAGGATCGTGGCCGAGAGACGTATGCCCAAACTTTTTTCCAACCGATTGCGCAATTCGAGGCTCATGAGCGAGTCGATGCCGAGCGTTTGAAATGGCGCATTTCGATCGATTCGTGATGCATCGCATCGCAAAATCGCTGCAGTTTGCTCGACGATGTGCTGCTCGAGCAATGCCAGGCGATCGCTCGACGTCACAGTTTGCAACTGATCCAGGAGCTGGTGACGAGTCCCATTGGCGTCGTGGTGGGCGGCGCTTCGCAGGATTTCCGAAAAATAGGGCAGCCCCGCCGCGGACGGGTAAAATTCCACCCATTGACGTGGATTCAAACGCACGATTCCCACATTGATTTTGGGATTGCCCAGGAGTCGTCGCAACACCTGAAAACCCTCGACGGGCGACATGCTTCCCGTACCTCGCGAAGCAAGCCGTTGCCCGCGGTTGCGCTGGGCCGCTGCCAGTCCCACGTCCGAAAAGGCTCCCCACTGAATGCTCATTGCGACCAGGCCGCGGCGCGCGCGTTCTTGCGCCAACGCATCGAGAAAGGCATTGGCTGCGCAATAGTTGCCTTGCCCTGGAGATCCCATCAATGATGCGACGGACGAATACAGAACGAAGAAGTCGAGGTTTTGGCTTTGTGTCCGCGTGTGCAGGTTCCATGCGCCGATCGCCTTGGGTGCGAACACGCGCTGAAAGTTGCCTTCGGACAAATCGGCGGACGTGTGATCATCGAGGACAGCGGCGGCGTGTATCACGCCCGCGAGAGGCGCCATTTCGTGCTCAATCAGGCGGAAGACCCGGTCGACATCGCCCGGAAGCGACACATCGCCGCACATGCAGCGCACGATAGCCGAGCTTTTCTCCATGCCGCTGATTGCTTTCCGAGCTTCCTCGGACGGCGCGCGGCGATTCATCAAGACGATGCTCCGCGCCCCCTCGTCGACGAGTTGGCGCGCCACCGAAAGGCCAAGACCGCCAAGTCCACCCGTAATCAGGTAGGTCCGGTCCTTGCGAATCGGTGACGATTTTTCGGAATGGTCTGCGACGATACGAGCGCTGCTGTCCCTCATCGCCAACGCGATCTTGCCAATGTGTTTGGCTTGGGCCATGAACTGGAAGGCCTCCTCGGCTTGCGAAATGGGGAATACTCGCACGGGCAGCGGGGTGAGCGTATCGGCCTCGAACAGTCGCAACAATTCTGCCAATCGCCTTCCCAGCATTTCTGCTCGTTCGGTGAGCATTGGAAGCAAATTCAAGTGCGAATACGATAGGTTTCGTGCAAATGGCCGCAAACCGAGCTGCGCATTTTCGTAGATATCGCGCTTGCCAATTTCGACGAACCGACCGTACTCTCTCAAGAGCCCCAAGCTCGCTTCGATGAATTCGCCGGCCAGCGAATTGAGCACGACATCGACGCCATTCCCGCCGGTGGCCCGTTTCACGCCGTCTACAAAGTCGAGTGACCGCGAATCGAATACGTGTGATACGCCCAGCGAACGCAGGTATGCGCGTTTCTCGTCACTACCTGCGGTGGCGAAAACTTTGGCGCCGACATGCTGAGCCCATTGAATGGCAGCGAGACCAACTCCGCCCGCGCCCGCATGAATGAGTATTCGTTCCCCGGGCTGCAATCTGGCGATATGATCGAGCGCGTAATGGGCAGTCAAGAACACGATCGGTATCGTGGACGCTTGGTCCCACGTGAGCTTTTCAGGTTTGCGCTTGACGAGCTCGCACCGAGCAACGGCGAAGGTGCCGAAGGTATGCGATCCAATGGCAATGACTGCGTCATTAGGCTCGAATTCGGATACATCGGTGCCGGTTGCGACGACCCGGCCGGCACATTCATTTCCGAGATGTGGACCCGCGCCGGTTGAATCCTCGATGCCCGGCGGGAGTCCACCGACTGCCGATAATACGTCGCGGAAATTCAACCCACTTTGCTCGACCTCGATCACGACTTCTCGCGGACCAGGCACCGGGCGCTGCATTTTGTAAAGCGCAAGGTTACGCAGTTGACCGGGCGTTCGGATCTGTAAGGTGAAGGGCTGATTGCGCGATGGGACGAGCGATGGTGCGCGAGAATCGTTCGCTTTGCCAAACTCCGCTTCGACCATGCGCGCGGCGAAGCGTCCACCATTTCGTAGCGCAATCTGATCCTCACGATCGCTCGCGCAAATCTCCCGGAGAAGCCGCGCGATTTCGGTGTCGGAGGGCAATGGGCTCAAATCGATGCGCTTGCATTCTAGCTCGGGAAGCTCGAGCGCAAGGGTTTTACCTAGCCCCAAAATCGGTGATTGTGCAACCGAAACGGGATCGGTCGGTTGTACCGCACGAGCGCCACGCGTGATGAGCGACAAGCGCGGATTGTCACGAAAACCATACCGAACGATGGCATTGGCGAGGAGAGTGGCACTCACAGCGCCGCGCGCGAGATCAGCATGGAGGCTTTGGAGCGTCGTATCGTCACTACTTTCTGCGTCGAGGCTATAGAGGTGCACGCAGCCGTGACACGCGTCATCGCTGCCGAAAATGTCTTGGAGAAGAGTTTTGTAATCGTCAGCATGGACGATATTCATTTCGTAAACGTCATGGTCGATCCTTGTAAAGGATGTGCCCGGACGAACGATGATGCACCGCTGGTCGCGGCGAAGAAGCTCCGTTGCGAGCGCTACGCCAATGCCAGTGCGATCCGAGAAGATGAGCCACACTCCGGCGGGGCGTAAACGTACTTCCGGCAAACCCTCCAATGGACGAAAGGCAACGTCATACACGCAATTGGCCAGAGCATCGTGGGATTGCGTTGCCGGGGTATCGAGGCAACGCAGGCGCAGGTCGGCAATCTCCATGAGGACGGATCCGCGTTGGTCCATCACCGAAAGGTTGAACCCATGTTCGCCTTCGCCGTGCATTGAATTCGAGCTCGGCCTTGCCAGCACCCATGCCTCGGCCGTGGGCGTGCGGTGTAATGCCAACCGGTCGAATCCCACGGGAACATAGGTTTTCTTTGCGCTCTGCGGAGGCAACAGATGCACGGATATCTGTAAGGCCGCGTCGAGCCATGCCGGATGAGCTCGATAATCGTCGGCATGCAAATCGTCGGGCAGACGCAAGCGACCGAGCACTTCGTCGTCGCCAAACCACACTTCGGCAACGCCTTGAAATGCCGGCCCATAATCGAGGTTCATGTCACGCAGCCGTCGGTAATGCTCGGCCGCCGAGATGGACGCGCTCATGCGCTGCCGAAGTGACGCCGGCGATTCATTATTCAATGACATCTGCTTTTGCATGCGCGTTTTGCCGGACGCGTGTTTCGTCCATCGTTTCGAGTTACCGACGCGGCTCGATATGATGAACGAGCCGGCATCGACGCCCTGTTCGCTCCAAAAAAGCTGGAGGTGCCGTGCGTCGGTTTCATTCAATGGAAGCGGGTTTTCAAATGCGACGTGCTCCAGCAGGATCGCTTCGCCACTCGAAATGTGAGCAGTTGCAGCCACCGCTGCCTCGATGAAGCCCGCTCCTGGAAAGATGACCGCATCATCGACACGATGGTCGGCCAGATACGGCAATGCTTCGGTGCTGATCTCTCGTTCCCACACGTATTCGTGCGGTCGTGACGCCAGCGTGATGGCCGCACCCAGGATCGGGTGCGCGTGCTCTTTCGATGCGACCTTTTGTGAAGATTGTCGCTTGGGCGACGGCGCGAGGTCGAGCCAATGACGTTCACGTTGCCATGGATACGAGGTGAGATCTACGACGCGCCCACCATTGGGGTACAGCCGTTCGAAGTTCACTGGATAGCCTGCGACGTAGAGCCGCCCCAAGGATTCGAGCATGCACACGCGTTCGTCGAGCCCGCGACGGAGCGATGCGAGCGTCGAGCCTTCCGTCTGTTTGTCGCGGAGATTCTCTTCCACGGAGGGCATCAAAATGGGATGTGGGCTCATTTCGAGGAACGTCGTGTATCCATCGGAGATGAGCTTTTGGATGACGTGCGAAAACAACACGGGGCGCCGCAGGTTGTCCGACCAATACGATGCGACGAGCTCCGGTCCGTGCAACGCGTGGTCCGTTACCGTTGATATCATTGGGATTTCGATTCGCCGAGGAGCCACCGTTTGTAGCGCTTCGACCAAATCGTTCTGCAGTGGGTCCATCTGCGGGCTATGGGATGCGACGTCAACCTTCACCCGGCGGCAATAGACGCCTTGTTTTTCGAGCGCGGCGAGCACTTGGTCGAGCGCATTGGGATCTCCGGCAATGACCGTGGCCCGCGGACCATTACTCACTGCGACGCTCAATCGAGCGCCGTATTCGGCAAGCGCACGTTCGGCGTCGGCCATCGTAAGCTCCACGAGCGCCATTGCGCCGAGTCCGCTCACTCGGCGCAGCAGGCGGCTGCGGCGGCAAATGATCGCCGTCGCGTCGTCGAGTGAAAGTGCTCCAGCAACGTGAGCGGCTGCTACTTCACCCATGCTGTGACCCACGACGGCGGCAGGCTCCACCCCCCACGAACGCCATAGCGCCGCAAGCGCAACTGAAATCGCAAACAGGACGGGTTGAACGACGTCGATTTCTGCGAGACGAGACGTGGATTCGTCGGCTTGCAGCTCAGTCACGACGGAAATGCCGGATTCTTTCTGGATTGCGGCGTCACATGCTTCGATTGCTTCGCGGAATGTAGGCTCTTCAGTCAAAAGGCTTCGCCCCATTCCAATCCATTGCGAACCTTGGCCCGGGAATACGAAAACCACCTGCATGGGCTGGTTCGACGTGCGCCCTGTAGCCAAGTTGGGCATTGGTTTTCCGCTCGAGTATGCACGTAGAGCGCTCACCATTTCGTCCTTGTTGCGACCGACGAACGCCAATCGATGCTCGAAATGGCTTCGTCGTGCGCTCATGGTGAACAACGTATCGTGCAGTGCGCAGCTCGACCTATCGAAATGGTCCGCATATGCGCTTGCGAGCGCCATCAAGGACGCTGGTGTTTTTGCCGATAGCGGCACCAGCGCCGGTCGGTCTGCCGCGGAGCGCCGTTGCACGCCGATCGTATTCAATTGAGCGAGGGAATCGAGCATCGTTCGTCGATTGTTTTCGCCTCGCACCATGGACGCCAAAACGTTGCCGTGTACATTCGATCGGCGTAAGTTGGCCTCAATCGAGCTTCGAGTGATCGGATGCGGACCGACGTCCAGGAACGTTCGATGCCCCCGCGCAATCAGCGTATCGACGGCGAGCGAGAATCGTGCCGGATCGGCGAAGTTGCGAACCCAGTGTGCGGCATCGAGCGACGTACCAGGTACCTCTTCACCGGTTACTTCCGATATTAATGGAATTCTCGAATTGCGGGGTCGAATGTCACGTAGCTCCATTTCGAGATCGCCACGAAGAACGTCAACGAGCGGGCAATGGGGTGCCACGTCGATGCTCACGTGTCGGGTCGTGACGTTCTTTCGTTGTAGATGTTCGCGCAATTCATCGAGCGCGTCGGGTTCGCCCGCAAGCACCGTGGTGACCGCGCTGTCCCATATCGCAGGAAACACACGCCCTTCGAATCCGGCAATGGCCTCCGGGGCTCGTTCCCAGGGCAACTCGACGAGCAACATGCGCCCGCGGCCTGCCAAACGCGCAATCGTCTTCCCATATGCGCAGATGACGCGCATCGTGTCCGCAAGGTCGAGCGCTCCGGATACGTATGCTGCGGCGATTTCACCTGTACTATGTCCCACGACGGCTGTGCAGCGCACCCCAAGAGATTGCCAAAGCGATGCCATTGCAATGTCGAGGGTGATGATTGCAGGAAGGCTGACGTCGATCCGGTGCATTCGTGAACGCTGTGGACTGGCCACGAGCTCGTCGAGCAAGGAAAATCCCATCAATCGATTCACGTGCTCGTCGCATCGTTCGACGATGGTGCGAAACAATGGTTCGGATTGCAGCAGATTTTGCGCCATTCCTTGCCATTGCGCTCCCTGGCCGGGAAATACGAAAACGACACCTGGCGAATGCTCGGCCCCATGAGAATGCGCATGGAGTGTCATGTGGGGCGTTCCGTCAATCGAACTCGAGCTTGGTAATGGATCGGGCCATTCTTCCAGTACGACATGTGCATTGGTGCCACCCAGCCCGAAGGAACTGACTCCCGCTACGAGACGTCGATCAGGCAAGGGGAATTCCCTGAGCGACGTAGGCACATCGAGCCGCAGCGCGTCAAGCGGAATGTGGGCATTCGCTGTCTCGAAATGCAGATTGGGCGCGATTTGCCGATGCTTCAGCGAAAGAATCACCTTGATGAGCCCAACCGTTCCGGCAGCACCTTCCAAGTGCCCAATGTTTGTCTTGGCTGAACCCACGAGCAGCGGACGGCTGGCAGGACGCGCCGCTCCGAAGACCGCTCCCAGCGCTTTGGCTTCCATCGGATCGCCGAGCGGCGTTCCCGTTCCGTGGGCTTCCACGTATTGCACTTCATGCGGATGAATTCCGGCACGCTCGTAGGCTTCGCGCAGCAATGCTTCCTGGGCTTTGGGGTTTGGCGCAGTCAAACCATTGCTCGGGCCGTCGTTGTTCACGGCGCTGCCGCGGATGATCGCATGAATCCGGTCACCGTCGAGAATGGCATCCGAGAGCTTTTTGAGGACGACGACACCTCCTCCTTCCCCACGAACGTAGCCATCGGCGCGCGCGTCGAACATGCGGCATCGAGCTTGTGGCGAGAGCGCGCCGAGGCGTGCCACACCGAGCGCGCTTTCCGGCAAAACATTGAGATTCACCGCCGGTGCAAACGCCAAGTTGCATTCCCCCTTGCGCAGACTCTCACAAGCAAGATGCACGGCGACGAGGCCCGACGAGCAGGCCGCATCCACCGTAAAACTCGGGCCTTGCAGCCCGAAGAAATAAGAAACGCGATTCGCTATGATGCTCCGGTGGCTGCCGGTGACACCATGCTGATCCATCCCGGCTGCACCCGCCTGCAATTGCAACTGGGCATAGTCGGACCATATTGCTGCGGCAAAAACGCCCGTTTTGCTTTCTTTGATCGCATCGGGGCGGATGCCTGCATCCTCGAGCGCCTCCCAGCACAATTCGAGCGCCAAACGCTGCTGCGGATCCATCGCCCTTGCTTCGCGCGGCGAGATCTCGAAGAAAAAGGAATCGAATTCGTCAATTCGTTTCAACCACGCCCCGCGGCGAATCTTTCGTTGATCGTCGTCGGAAATGTCGAAGTGCGCCTTCCAGCGTTCTTCCGGCACATTGCTCACTGCATCGATGCCACTCGCAAGCATTTGCCAAAATGAAGCAGTATTCGGTGCTCCAGGAAAACGGCAAGCCATCCCGACGATGGCAATGGGTTCGTTACGCTCGCCCCGGGCTTGCTTTGCTTGCAGTTCGACTTCGGATGCCTCGCCCGATGAGCTTTTGGATAAGTGTCGTGCGAGCGCTTCGATGGTGGGATATTCCCAAAAGATAGTGGGAGATAAAGGGCGTCCAAGCTTCTGCGACAACGCGGCTGCCAACTTCGTGGCGCCCAGAGAATCGAGCCCATATCGATGAAATCGTTCGTGCGGATCTATTTCATGCGGAGCCATTTCGCGCATTTCCGCAATCGTTTTCGACAACCACACTCGAAGATTCACCAAGCCATCCATGTGCAATTCTTTTCGTAAAGATTCCATACGTTCATCGACCGCATGCACCGCGCGCAATGGCAGATATTCGCATTGGCGAGCGACATACTGCTGGCCGTGGACATCGAATGCGCGCGTGACCGACCCCGGTTTGTGCGCTCAATCCGACCAACACGTTGCGCAATGCTCGGCCCCACGAACGTGAAGCATCATTGCATCGCAGCGTGCTACGATAGTGCACGGACCCATTGGTTTGTCCAAGACGTAGTCAAGCATCGCAAGCATGGCTGCGATGCTAGACAATCTACGAAGTTGTACGCAAGAATTTAGTGTGAACGTACGTGGGACAAACGCGGATCTTGGACAGTACGGCGCACTGCCGTCGACTGCAGCAGAATTGCGCGGCGACCGGGAGAGGTTTTGCTGTAGGGGAAAATGCTCCGCAGGGGGGAGTACGGTGAGATCAGCCGCTGACCATACGCATGGGCGGCTTCAGCGGCAGGGGCAGGGTCGTCGGGCCAGGTGACGAAGGGGCTGCGGCTTTCGGAGCCGCTTCGCCTTCGAGCGCTGCGAGGCCCGCAAAACAGCGGTCCATGCCGTAATCGAGCGCCGCTTCCCGCTGAAACACCTTCGATAGCTTCACGAGCTTCAGGGACGTCTGCTTGCCCAGATCCGTTTCGCGCTCGAGGAACGCTTCGAAAGACCCGTAACCCTTCGCCTGATACAGCTCTTGCTCCTGAATCTCGGCGAGAACCTGCCCGATCTCGAAGAAACCCTTTTCCATGCGCTTGCGAAGCGTGCGGATCTTCGTCGTCTGGTTGTGAAGCTCGCCGATCTTCGCCTTGATCTCTTCGGCGCCTTGAGGAACGCGAATCGTCGCCCGCGCGCTGCCCGGAGGCGCCGGTTCTGCCGCCCGAGCTCGCGCCTCGGCTGCGTGTTTTGCCGCATGCCGTGCCGCCCAAGGTGCTGCACCACGAAGACCAAGCTTGCGCTTCGAGCCTTTGGAATCGTCTTCCTTGCCCTTGGCCTTCGCCTTGCCTTTGGGCTTGGAGCTCGAAGCCGCCTTGGTTGGTTTGGCCGCCTTGGTTGGCTTGGCCGCCTTGGTTGGCTTGGTTGGCTTGGCCGCCTTGGCCTTGGCCGTCTTGCTCGATGCCTTGCTCGTCGCCTTGGTCTCGGGGCCATCGCTTTGGCGGGAGGCGCTGGAGATCTTCTTCTTCTTTTTCTTCAGGCGCTTCTCGGGGCTTTTCTCTTTTGTCGCTTTCGCCATGTTGCTGCGTCCCGCTTCTGCGATAAAATTCGGGCTCGTTCCCGGTTTACATGCCGCAAACGAACCGCGCGAGCGACGTGCGACGCACGTGTCTCGAGCTTTCCGCTCGTCGCCTTACCAAAATTTCGGACCGTCCGTCCACAAACTTTCGGATGTGAATCCATTTTTGGCTTTCGCAGCTCAATTTTCGGGCTGAATCCGAAGGGATGGTGAGGTGGCATCCGTGCTACACCCGCCTTCATGGCCTCCCATCCAGACACATCGGGTGACTTGCGTGCCGCGACGAACGCGACGGCACCTCTACAAGGGAAAACCGAGCATGCGGCAAACCCACCCTCACCGGCAAACTCGGGACTGTCGTCGCGTATCGCCGTCGTCGTCAACGGCAACGCGAAGAGCGTCACTGCGGAGGTCATCGAAACGCTCGATCAAATCCTCGACAACGGCGACTTGTTCGTCTCGCGTCGCGTCGAAGAGAGCGAAGGCATCGCGCGCACGCTCGTCGAGCGCGGTTACGGAACGATCCTGACGGGCGGAGGCGATGGGACGTTCACCGTCGTCGTCACGGCGGTCGTGCAAGAAGCTCGTCGTCGTGGGGCACCATTGCCGCGCTTTGGACTTTTGCGACTTGGAACGGGCAACTCTCTTGCATGGGTGCTCGGTGCGACTGCATCGGGTCCCGAGCGATCACGTGGTTTGGCCGTGGACCTTGGGCGCATGCGAGCCGAAGCAGGCAGCCGGTGGATGAGGTTTGTCGAAGCAGAACAAACGCTGTCGCCATTTTGCGGCTACGGCATCGATGCCGTCGTGCTTCGCGACTACAACACCGTGAAGAATGCGCTTGCTCGAGGGCCTTTGCGAAGGTTTGCCCCCGGCATCGCGTCTTACGCCATCGCGGCGTCGTTCAAGACCATCCCAAGCTACTTCGTACGGCCCACGCCACATTGCCGCGTCATCAACGAAGGCAGCGACGCCATCCGCGTAGGTGCCAAAGGCGGCATCCTCGGCGCTCCCATCCGCAAGGGCAGCGTGATCTACGAAGGCCCCGCCAAGCTCGCGTGCGTCGCGACAATCCCCTACTACGGCTTTGGTTTTCGCATGTTTCCGTACGCCGAGGATCGGCCCGATCGCATGCAGCTTCGCATCAGCAACATTTCTCCGCCCCGGTTCGTCCGGCACTTCCAAGCCATCTGGCGCGGCGAATACGAGGACTTCGAGGACACGTTCGACTTCTTCGTCGATGACGTCTCCATCGAGATGGATCCACCCACGGCGTTTCAGATTGGCGGTGACGTGCGTGGAGAACGATCGCGCGTTCGTGTGCGACTCACCGAGCCCATCCGGATCGTGGACTTCTACGCGCCGCCGCGCGGGTGAAACCAGGCCAAGATTCGAACGCTCGCTTCGCGCGCGTGGGACGCGCGCTCGCGAGAGTTTTGTTTACGATGGGGGGGCCGAGGCTCGCCTCCCGGTGCTTTGGCTTGCGCCAAAGCACGGCGAGGCTCGGCCCCCCCATACCCCCCGATTTGGCCCTGTTCCAAACTACGTAACCTTGCGACGCGCGCGTGCGTCGGACACCTTCGCTCCATGGACTGGAAGCTGTTCGCCTCGACGTTCGTTGCGGTGTTTCTCGCGGAAATGGGCGACAAGACGCAGATCGCGACGATGAGTTTGTCCGGGGCGAGCTCGTCTCGCTGGAGCGTGTTTGCAGGTTCGGCGATGGCCCTCGTTGCGACGAGCGCGATCGCGGTGCTGCTTGGTGGTGTTGTTGCTCGTTACGTGCCGGCGATGTGGGTCAAGCGTGCGGCGGGAGCGGTGTTCATTCTTCTCGGCGTGTTCTACTTGGCGAGCACGTTCGTTCAAACGAACCCTACGAATCAGTAGTATTCGTTGCCGAGGTGCGTGATGAGGTCTTCGCCCATCATCCAGCGCATCGTGTTCTTGAGCTTCATCGACTGGATGAACAGATCGTGCTCGGGGTACAGGTTCGGCGCGGTCATGGGGCTCTTGAAGTAGAAGCTGAGCCATTCCTGCGTGCCGGAAAAACCCGCGCGTGACGCGAGGTCCATGAGCAGCGCGAGGTCGAGGACGATGGGGGCGGCGAGGATCGAGTCGCGGCAGAGGAAGTTGATCTTGATTTGCATCGGATAGCCGAGCCATCCGAAGAGATCGATGTTGTCCCAGCCTTCCTTGGCGTCACCGCGGGGCGGGTAAAACTCGATGCGGACCTTGTGGTAGAGCTTGCTGTAGAGATCTTGGTAGATGTGCGGCTGAAGGATGTACTCGAGCACGCCCAGCTTCGAGACTTCTTTTGACTTGAAAGAATCGGGGTCGTCGAGCACTTCGCCATCGCGGTTGCCGAGGATGTTCGTCGAGAACCACCCGGACAAACCGAGCATGCGGGCCTTGAGACCGGGGGCGATGATGGTCTTCATCAAGGTTTGTCCGGTCTTGAAGTCCTTGCCTGCGATGGGCACTTCGTTCTTCTTTGCGAGGTCCCAGGCGGCGGGGAAGTCGACCGTGAGATTGGGTGCGCCGTTGGCGAACGGCACGCGTTCTTTCATGCAAGCCCAGGCGTAGATCTGCGAGTTCGAGATGGCGGGGTCGTTCTTCGAGAGGCCTGCTTCGAATGACTCGATGGATGCGTGGACGTCGGTCGGCGGGAAGTAAACTTCGGTCGAGCCGCACCAGACGGCGACGGCGCGCGAGCATTCTTTTTCTTTGACGAAGGTGCGGATGTCGTGTCGCACCTGTTCGACCATGTCGGCTTTGTTCGAGCCCGTTTTGACGTGTGGACCGTGAAGGCGCTTGACGTATTCGGGGTAGAACACGGCCTTCATGGGTTTGACCGTGGCGAGCTCATCGCGGACGAGGTCGAGGTGTCGTGATTCGAGAACTTCGGCGTGTTTCGCCGATTCGTAGGCATCGTCTGGGAACAGATCCCATCCGCCGAATTCGAGCTCGGGCAAGGAAGCGAGGGGCAGGAAGTCGCGGATGAGCGGTGATCGATTTTCGGTACGTTTTCCCAGTCGGATCGTCGCGAGCTGGGTTAGCGAGCCGATCGGTAGCGCCAGACCGCGGCGTGCCAACATGACGCCAGCGATCGTGGTCGTAGAAACGGCTCCAAGCCCGGGCAAGAGCACTGCGAGCTTGCCCTCGGGCTTCTTCACTTCTTGCGGCTGCTTCACGGACGATCCTCCATGCTTTCGGCCTCGCATCGATCGGGGCCACGCTCGGAAAGAAATTGAGCGCGCGTATCTTGCGCGATGGTCACCGAGCATGACGTGTCGCGTGCGCTTGCGCCCGTATATACACCTTCGCGATCATGTGCAGCGAGGCTGCGAGTGCATCGCGAGTGCGCCACTGCAAACGGTATCGACAAATGATTTCGCGCCTCGGTGCACGAGCGAGCGGCGCTGTGATCTTGGTGTGAGCAGTGTGCTTGATGAGGCTGCCTGCAAGCGGTTCGCCGTCATCGAACGTGCTCCACACCGAACGGTGATTTGCGTCGTTGGCTGGAGATCGCGCGTTCTGGGTGCGAACACGCGGTGGCACTTCGGTTGGCCTCTGGATTGCTTCGAATGCCGTACGAGTCTCCATCGCGGCTCACGCAGCGTGCTCATGTTCCGTGGTTGCGGTGGCGCTGGGTCTCCGTGTCGACACTCAGCGGGTGTTGCGCTTTTGCGACACTGACACAGGCGTCACACCGCACCTCGACGTGGATCAAAGAGCGTTGTTTTGCTGGCAGAATGCGTGCTACGAGGGGCGCGCTTCAGATCGGGTCTTGGGCCTTTCATGCTTGAAACACAACCGATGAAACGAGCCATCGTGCTCGCAGCAGGAACCGGCTCGCGCCTCGTGAGCGGCGAGGTGTTCCCGAAACCGTTGAAGTCGGTTGCGGGCATCCCTCTTCTCCTTCGCATTCTGCGCACGCTGGCGGACGAAGGCATCCGTGAAGTCGTGATCGTCACTGGGTACAAGCAGGATCTCATCCGCGCGGCACTCGAGTCCGACGGCACGCTTGGTTTGACCATCACGTTCGTCACCAACACGCAGTTCGAAAGGAAAAACGGCGTGTCGTTGCTCGCTGCGCGCGAGTTTGTCGAACCAAACACGCTGCTGACGATGGCCGATCACCTCTACGCGCCTGCCATCGTGCGGCGACTGAATGCGTTCGATCTGCCCGAGGAGGCAGCAGCGCTCGGCGTCGATCGCGCCATCGGTCGCTGCTTCGACATCGATGATGCGACGAAGGTTCGCACCGATTCCCGATTCATCACCGACATCGGCAAAGAGCTTCCGACGTACGACGCGCTCGACACGGGCGTGTTTCGCATTGGCCCTTCGCTCGTTGCTTCGCTCGACGAGCTGTACGCGGCGCACGGCGATTGTTCCTTGTCCGACGGGGTGCGAGCGCTCGCGCGTCGAGGGCTGTTTTTCGCTTGCGACGTGGGCGATGCACGCTGGATTGACGTCGACACTCCGCAGGCTCTCGCGGAAGCCGAGACGATGTTGCGACTCTTCGGCGACAGCCTCGATCGCGAAGCGGTTCGTCCGCGTCCGCGACCCGTATCGTTTCAGGGGCTTGCGAGCGTCGCAGCAGACGCGGAGTAGCCTCACCCCCCAACCCCCTCTCCCCACGCGCCTGCGGCGCGGCGGAGAGGGGGAGCATACCTCACCCCCCGACCCCCTCTCCGTTTGCGGAGAGGGGGAGAAAGAGCCGTTCCCCCTCTCCACTGTGTGGAGAGGGGGCCAGGGGGTGAGGCCTATTCCCCCTCTCCGTTTGCGGAGAGGGGGGCAGGGGGTGAGGCCCTACTTGAACCGCGCGAAGTCGCTGCCGCTCAGTAGCGCCGTGCATGCGGGCAGTCCGCCGATCGGTTTGTTCGGGCCGCTCATGTCCTTGACAAACTGCTTCAAGTCGTCCGGCGTTTCGATCTCGGACACCTCGGGAAGCAGCTTCGTTTCGATCTTCAACGCGCTGGCTCGCTCTTCGAGACGCTTCGCAACGCCTGGGGACGTCCAATCGAGGCCGCTGAAAAGCCCAGGCTCGGCATGCGTCATGGCCACGATGTATAGGCCGCCCGCGGTCGTTGGGCCGAGGAGCAGACCACGCCGCTTCGTCAGCCACATGAGTCCTTCGTAGAGCTCGTCGAGGGACACGAGCGGCGTATCGCTGGTGATGATGCCGGCGGCTTCGACACCCGTTGCAAACAAGTGATCGAGTCCTTTGGCGATTCGCGTGTCGAGCGACGTGCCGCCCGGTGCAGCCACTTGCCAGCGCGGAGGCAGATTCGCTTTCAGTGCATCACGCGCTTCGTCGGAATCGCACAGGACCGCGCGATAACCCATGGGCAAAAGCGTGAGCACACTCAAGACATCCGACAAAAGCGCCGACGCAAGCTCCACCGCTCGCGGGGGCGTGAGCGGTGGGCTCAAACGACGTTTGACGGCGCCCGCGACCGGAGCTTTGGCAAGCACGCCGAGTGCGAGACGTTGCGGGCGGACGGTGGGTTGGTGTCGAGAATCAGCCACGTCCCAATAGTATCGCGAGTTTTCCCCTCCGGGCCAAGCAAGCGCACTTCGAGGCGACACGTGGGGGGCGAGGGACGGACAATTTCGGGCCGCCCCGATGCGATTGTGCTGCCCCGAAGCGGCGGAATCGTTGCACCATCGTCTCGATGGCCTGCGCACCAGTCATGGGATGTCGAGACGCTCTGCGCGCCGAACGCCGCACGTGCGTTCTCGGCAGGGCGTGGCGGCTCTGAGGAGGCATCGTGCCCGGATCCAACATCATCGACGTCGCGATCGGCGTCACGTTCGTCTTCGCCGTTCTCAGCATCGTCGCATCGGCGATCACCGAAGCGATTTCCACGGTGCTGTCGTTGCGCGCGGTCACGTTGCGTCAAGCCATCGAGCGGCTGCTGAAAGACCGCGTCATGGCGGAAAAAGTGTATCGCCATCCGCTGATCGATGGCCTCACCAAAGACGACGACACCGATCCGGCGTACATCCCTTCCGACCTTTTCGCGCGAGCTCTCATCGACGTGATCGTTGCGTGGGACGACGACAACGATCGTGCAAAAGCGCCCGAACGCTTGGGCATGCTCAAAGCGATCGTGCTCATTCCATGGCGCGCCATCGCGCAGTTTTTCCGAAACCTTTGGCCTCGAACGAATGACCGCGCCGAGCCAAGCGAAGTGGCCACACCGGACCTCGAACAACTTCGAACGCGGCTGGCTCGAGCGAAAGGCATCCATTCCGGGACGCGCGCGGCGCTCACGGCGCTCATCGCCGATGAAAAGGTGAAAACGCACGACGACGTGGTTCTTCGTATCGCCACCTGGTTCGACCGCACGATGGAAGGCGTCGGGGGTTGGTACAAACGAACCGTCACACTGATGATTGCCATCGTTTCCGTGGTGATCGCCGTCGTGCTCAACGTCGATGCGTTTGTCGTGGTCGACAACCTTTCGAAGGACGCCGTGCTTCGACAGTCCGTGGCGACGATCGTCACCGACAGCATCAAGCACGAGTCGGAAGACGTTCGAACCATGGGAGAAGCCGTTGCCGACCGTAAACAAGCCGTGCGGTTGACACCGGAAGAAGCCGCGAAGCTCGAGCAAGATCGCAAGACGGGCGAGCTCTTGCGCAAACGCGTCGTGGCCCTGAAACACAGCCTCGATTCGCTCAGCGTGCCGATGGGTTGGCCCGAAGGCGAAAAGTGGTTTTGCCGCCCCACGAACGACGAACCCTGTGATCAACGCCTGTTGCCCGTCACGTACTGGGGATGGGCTCGTCGCATCGCCGGATGGCTTTTTACGGCGGTTGCAATGTCGCTCGGAGCACCCTTCTGGTTCGATCTGCTCAACAAGTTCGTCAACCTTCGTGCAGCAGCACCTCCGCCTGCCAAGGTGCAACCAAAGCCCGCTACTTCAGGCGCGGACGTGCCTCTGACAGACGGATCCCCACGCTCCAAGCGGCCCGCGGATCGCAACGGTTCCTCGCGCAGCGATGCGCCTCCTCCGCTTTCCTGATACCGTGCTCGCCGTGCGTTCGACTCTTCGCACTCGTTTGACCGGTGGCCTCGTAACGCTCGCGATCGCCCTGTCGTCGACCATTGGTCACGCGTTTGTCTGGCCGAACGTTCCCGAACGTATCGCGCGATCCCTCGCGTCCTCCGATGTGTCGGAGCGAAGAGCCGCTGCCAAACGCATCTCGGAGCTGCCTCCGGAGCTGGGCGTGCCCCTTGCCCAGCGCGCGCTTGCCGATGCGGACATCGACGTGCGCTTGCTCGCGGCTGCTGCGGCGAGCGCGTTCTCCATGCCGAAGGCCGGTGACCTCGTCATCGGATGGCTCGGCGAAGGCGATGCGCGCTTGCGTCGTGCAGCATGCGACGTCATTCGCATCTCCCCCACGGATCGCTCCGTCGTCGCGCTCGGTCGCGTGCTCGGCGACCCGGATCCTCACGTTCGAGTCGCAGCGGCTGCGGCCATGGGTAGCTCGGGTTTGTCCGATGCCGTGTCTCCACTGCTCGGTCATCTCGACGATGCAGCGTTCGAGGTGCGCGTGGAGGTTGCGCGTGCGCTGGGAAGGCTCGGCGATGCGCGCGCGGTCGTGCCGCTCATCGGCAAAGTGCAAGACACCGCGGTCGAAGTGAGGCGAGCCGTCGCTCGGTCGCTCGGCGAGCTTGGTGATGCAAGGGCCACGAGCGCGCTCGTGATCGCGCTCCAGGATGGTTCGCAAGACGTGCGCATCGAAGCCGTCAAGGCGCTTGGAAAATTGCGTTCGGACGAAGCGACGTCGGCCATCGTTCCGCTCATCGAAACATCGGCGGCCGATGCTCCTTTGCCCGTAGGTGGCGTGCGCATGGCTCAGGCGTCCGCAGGCTCGCTCGACGTGCGTGCAGCGGCCTATGAAGCGCTTGGACGCATTGGTTCCGAAGGTGCCGTGCGAGCTTTGATCGGCGCGCTGTCGAAGGACGATCCGAGCGCGTTGCGATCGCCCGTGCGCGTCGCGCTCGTGCAGGCAGGCAAGCCTGCGACGCCGCAGCTCGTCGCCGCGTTGTCCGGCGCGCCAACGCCTGCAACGGCTGCAGGTGCGGCGCTCGTGCTGGGCGCGCTTCACGCCAAGGAGGGCCTCGTGCCAACGGTGCGAGCGATGCAACGGGGCGCGCTGCCGCTCGAACATGGCTTGCGTGCGCTCGCGGCGCTCGGTTCTCCCGATGCATTGCCGGCCGTGCTGGAGCTCATCTCCGACACGGATCCCGCCGTTCGTCGCGAAGCCGTGCGCGCGGCATCCGCGCTGCTCGATCCGGCGCGTCCCGATGGTCGAGCCGTCGATCCGGCGCGCGCGATGCTCCTCGATGCAGCGACACCGAGCGATGAAAAGGTTTCGCTCGTGCGTTTGCTTGGACAAACCGGTTCGCCGCGCGCGCAGACGACGCTCGTTTCGCTTGCTGGAACGAAGTCGCGAAGCCTGCGTCTCGCCGTGCTCGAAGCTCTTGGTGCGTCGGGCACGTTCGCGCCCGAAGCCGAGGCCGTGCTGCTCGGCGCGCTCGATGACGAGGCGCCGGAAGTGCGTCTCGCGGCGGCGTCGTCGATTGCGCGCGGTGGAGGTGGAGCCGTTGCAGGGAAGCTGCTCGAAAGGCTTTCTGTCGCGGCCGAGCAGGATCGCGGAGCGCTCGCCTTGGCGCTTGCAGGGGCGCTGTCACGGTCGACCGACGCGGCGCTCGTGGATCGCGTTGCCAAGGTGTTGCCGTCGACGCCAGACTCCGCGCGCGATGGCCTGCTCGAGGGGCTCGGGCGCATGCGAGGTGAGGCGAGCAGCAAGGTGCTCCGGCAGTTTGTCCTTTCGACCATCGATGATCGTCGCAAGGTCGCCGAAGCGTTCGGGGGGCATCCGGAAGCTGCGCCGGTGCTTTCGTCGATGCTCGGAGATGCCGATCCGTCCGTTCGTGCGAACGCCGTTTGGTCGCTCGGCGCCGTGGGCAAACGGGACGCGCTTGGGCCAATCGTCAAACTTTTGGCGGATCCCGATGTCGCGGTGGCCGGCAATGCGGCTGGCGCGCTTGGTCGTATTGCAGCCCGCGAATCCGCGGGCGCGGATGTTCGTTCGGCGCTTTGCGGAGCGCTGTCGGATGGCAGACCTTACGTGCGAGCCAACGCATTGACGTCGCTGGGACTGTCGGGTCAGCGATGCGATGCGGGAATCGTCGAGGGGCTTTTGCTGCGGGATCGATCCGAGGCTGTGCGAATGGCGGTGGCGGGATATTTGTGGACCGTCAATGCGGCTGCGAGCCCACTTCCGGAAAACGTGCGCCGCGTGTTTGCTCGTTGTGCGAGCGAGGAGCGGAGTGCGCGGGTTGCATTGCAATGTACGCGTACGCCCGAGCGGGTGGCGGGGACCGATGATGTCCTCGTATTCGTGGCGCCTGCGGGTGCGGACGAGCCGCAATCGCGAGCGCCGTATGCGCTCGTGCGAGGTGACGGGCTCATTCGAATGGGAATGGCGGATCGGCGCGGCGGGCTTTTCGAGTTTTCAGCGCCGAAAGGCGTCATTCGACTTGCGGTGCCGGCGCAGTTGGCGCGCTGATTTCCGACTGCGTGCTCGCAGCGAGCGCCCTTCCGTGGTAATGCTGAACATGTGCCATCGTGCGCCACCGCGCGCGCGGAGTTTCATCGCTTCATCCGGTTTTGCAGTAGGTATGCGATAGGCATGCCTTTTGCGAAAGTCGCTTCATCAAAGACCGGAGCAGCAACCTTGGAGGTTCCCATGAATTCGAGGATTCATCTTGGTTATGTAGGATTTGCTTTGGTTTTGAGTGCGATTGGCGTCATGGTGGGGGCCTGTGCCCAGGATGCCGATTTCGCTGCGCTCGAATGTGGTGCGGGGGGCAGCGGCGATGTAATATGTAGTCAGCCACCAGGCTCGACGGGAACCATGGGCGGTGAAGGCGGGCACGGGGCCAGCACCGTCCCCCCTACCGGCTCGGGTGGGTCAGGCGGCGACGGGGCCGGGTATTTCGATGCTGGCGCTGGCGACGCGGAGCCTATTGCGCCACCACCGGATATTCCCTCGGGTTGTATCGATATGAGTATGGATAAATCGCCGAGGACTTTTTACATGTCCGCCGACGATTCGAATTCGATGGGATCGCCCGCGCACGTGAGGGAATTGATCCATCTTGGATTCGAGCCGAGCCCCAGCAGAATTCGCACCTACGAATTCCTCAATTATTACCGCATTGCATACCCTGCGCCGGTATATGGCTCGCTGAACCTTTTTCCCGAACTGGAGCAGAAGACCGAAACCCCTCAAGTCGCTGAATTCCAGCTTGGCGTTCGTTCCTTCGACGCGCTCGTTCCGCGCCGTCCGATGAACCTCACGTTCTTGATCGATACCTCCGGCTCCATGAAGGGCCCTGGGCTCGACCGCGCCAAAGCCGCCGTGAAAGCGATTTCTTCGATGCTCGTGCCCGGAGACATCGTGAGCATGCTCGCGACGAATGCGGATATCGAAAAGCTCGATGGATACGTGGTTGCGGGGCCGGAAGACCCAATGCTGCTTGGCCATCTCGACAAGCTCACGACGGGAGGAAATTCCGATTTGTATACGGCGCTCGTCGAGGCTTACAAGATTGCGAAGGGCCATGCAAACGAGAGCTTGATGAATCGCGTCATCATGATCAGCGATGGCGGCGTGAATGCAGGCGTCACGGAAACGGATCTCATTGCCTCCGAAAGTGACGATGCGGACAAAGAAGGGGTGTATCTCATTGGTGTCGGCACGGGACCTGCCGTCTCGTACAACGATCACCTCATGAATGCCGTCACCGACGCGGGGCGCGGTGCGTACGTGTATCTCGACAGCGTCGAAGAAGCGAAACGCATTTTCACCGAGCGATTCGACGAAACGATGGACATTGCAGCGCGCAGCGTCCAGGTCGAGGTGACATTGCCGTGGTACTTCCGCGTCAAGGGGATTTCCACGGAAGAAATCAGCGAAGCTCCTGTGACGGCACAACACCTCGCCCCCAATGACGCAATGGTGTTCAATCTCGAAATCACCGCTTGCGATCCCATGGTGTACGAATTTGGTGAAAATGTCCGCATTCGTGCATTTTGGCAAACGCGCGTGGGTTATCTCAATAAGACGACCGAAGTGAACGTGCCACTCAACTCGCTCAAGAATCCAATGATGAAAGCGTTGCCCAAAGGACGCGCCATCGTGGCGTATGCCGAGGCCCTCAAAGGATGCGGATTCAAGAGCAGCGGCGCGAGCCTCTGCGACACCGAAGCGGAGCGCAAAAAGGCCACGAAAGAGAAGCTCCTGAAAGCACGCGAATTGGCCGTCTTGGCAAATCAAGGTGGCGACGTCGAGCTCGACGAGATCATTTCCATCATCGACAAACATCCCCTGATTATGACGGGCCTGTAGGTCATCCGAGGGACATCGTCCCAGACCCGCCATTCGATACACGTCCAATCGCGCAAAGCAATACGAGCAGAATACTTGGAGGTTCCCATGGGTCATAGGAGTCATCACGGTTATCTAGGTTTCGCAATGGTCCTCGGCGCGATAGGTGTGGGGCTGGTTGCTTGCAGTATTCCTGGTGACTCCGAGCCTCCCCGCTGCAATCCTGAGATTGCCGGGTGCCCCGAAGACAACGGTGTGGGTGGTTCTGGTGGCGGTACCTTTCAGACGACGGCCGGATCGGGTGGTGAGGGCAGTGGACCTGGTCTCACTGGTGGCGGTGGCGCCGGTGGCGCCGGTGGTGACGGCGCTGGCTACGTCGATGGGGGAGTCGGAGATGGGGGCTCGGTTGATCCTTTGGCCATTCCAGCGTCCTGCATGGGCATCGACCAAGTTCAGCGAACGTTTTACATGTCCGCCGATGATTCGAATTCGATGGGATCACCTGCGCATGTAAGGGAATTGATCAACATCGGATTCGAACCGAACCCCGCGAGAATTCGTACCTACGAGTTCCTCAATTATTACCGTATTGCGTATCCTGTGCCGGCGTACGGCTCGCTGAACCTCTTCCCCGACATGGAGCAGAAGGCCGAAAACCCTCACGTCGCCGAATTTCAGCTCGGCGTTCGCTCCTTCGACGCGCTCGTTCCGCGCCGTCCGATGAATCTCACGTTCCTGATCGATACGTCCGGCTCCATGAAGGGCCCCGGGATCACCCGCGCCAAAGCCGCTGTGAAGGCCATTTCGTCAATGCTCGTGCCCGGAGACATCGTGAGCATGGTCGCGTCTGATATGGCAATCGAAAAGCTCGATGGGTACGTGGTCACGGGGCCGGAAGATCCAATGCTGCTTGCCCATCTCGACAAGCTCACGACAGGCGGAAATTCCGATTTGTATACGGCGCTCGGCGGAGCTTACAAGATTGCGAAGGACCATGCGAACGAGAGCTTGATGAATCGCGTCATCATGATCAGCGACGGTGGCGTGAATGCAGGCGTCACGGAAACGATGCTCATCGCCCAAGAAAGCGCCGATGCGGACAAAGAGGGGATTTATCTCATTGGCATCGGCACGGGACCTGCGGTTTCGTACAACGACAAGCTCATGAACGACGTGACCGACGCGGGTCGCGGTGCGTATGTGTATTTGGACAGTGTCGAAGAGGCGCAACGCATTTTCACGGAGCGTTTCGACGAAACGATGGACATTGCAGCGCGAAGCGTCCAAGTCGAAGTGAGTCTGCCTTGGTACTTCCGCGTCAAGGGCATATCCACCGAAGAAATCAGCGAAATGCCCGTAACGGCGCAGCATCTCGCTCCCAATGACGCGATGGTGTTCAATCTCGAGGTCACCGCTTGCGATCCCAGCATGTATGCGCAAACGGATAACGTCCGCATCCGAGTCTTCTGGAAGACGCGCGTCGGTTATCTCGATCAGGTGACGGAGATGAACATTCCACTAGACAAACTATTGAAGCCCGGTGCGCCCGCAATGGCCAAAGGACGCGCGATCGTGGCGTATGCCGAAGCCCTCAAAGGATGCGGATTCAAGAGCAACGGCTCGAGCCTGTGCGACACCGAAGCCGAGCGCAAAAAGGCCACGAAAGAGAAACTCCTGAAAGCACGCGAATTGGCAGTCTTGGCAAATCAAGGCGGTGACCTCGAGCTCGAGGAAATTATGTCCCTCATCGACAAACACCCGCTGATCATGAAGGGGTTATAGAATCCGGCCAGAGCTTGCGCTCGCTCGCGCGTGGGACCACGCGAGGCTGTTCATTGGGGAGGTCCCCGCGCTTCGCACAGCACGGCGAGGCCCGGCCCCCCAACCCCCGATTACCCCTTTCATCAAACCGGGACCGAGCCAAGTTTGGAAGGACAGACTCGTTTGTCCTGGAACGATGAGCTGTCGCTACGCGCCGCGCGCGGCCTTCATCTGCTTCACTTCGCCGAGGATCACCCGCGCCTCCTCCTCGGTCAAAAACTGAGCTTTCCGCGCAACCCAAAGGAAGCCTTCTTCGGTCGTTTGCGCGATCGTCTGCGGAAAAATCACCCGCGTGAACGACTGAAGCATCCTCACCGTTTGTCGCAGCGCGCTCGACCTGAGCCCCGTCCCTTCGATCACGAACGCATGCGCCACGATGTACTTTTCGAGTGAACGCGTCGTCTTGCCCAGCACGTCCGCCGATGCTCGATCCGGCGCTCCAACGGATGCTGTATCAGTCAGCACCACGAAGATACAACCCACGCCGTAATTTTGCATGACGCGCGTCAAGTTCTCATGCACCGCCTGGGCCGCTGCGAGGTTCGGCGTGTTCCGCCACCACACGACGACAACGGGCGCGTGCCATCCCATCACCACATCGGGCCGGTCTAAGACGATCTCCACGCGCGCACATTACCAGCAAAAGCGCCCGCGTGGGAAGCTCGCGGCAACGATCTCCGAAAATGCCTCGATCAAAGCACTAAAACGTCACCACCGCAGGCGCGGGTGGCGGACCAAGCCCCACGTCGCCCCACCGCACGATGGCCGTCCCCGAGCTCGATACGCTGCCCACCGTATGAATGAGCACGAGATCCCCGCGCCGAATCGGCAGCTCGACCGCCGCCGTATAGAGGTTCACAGGCATCAACGCAGGGCCGCAGTTCGCGTAACGAGGGAACGTGTTCACGCTCCGCGCAAGGTCGAAACCGAGCACACGCGCGCAGAACGACGTGTACCAAGCCGTCGGCGTGTTGACGACGAACCAGGCAATGTCCGATATGCCAAGGTCCGCCTTGCGCAATGCCGCTTGGGTGACGTTCCGCAGCGCAGCCTCCGACGTCTCGCGGATGATTCGGCCCGCGCCCTTCGACGAACGAAGCCGAACCGCCTGCGTGCCCCGCGGCACGTCGTCGATCACGTCGAACAAAAACGCGTCACACGTATTGGCGCTGTGGAACATCGACGAAGCGATGAGCCCCTCGCCCGCGGGCGTCTCGCCAACCACGAACGCTCCAGCTCCGTCCCCCGACAAAAGCGCCATCGTGTCGTTCTCGTCGATCGAGCGCGAATACGTGCACGACACGACGCAAAGCACGGTGCGGTATTGGCCCGCCCGCACGAGCGCACACGCTGTCTCGAAGATCGCGAGCGCTCCCGAGCACGCCGTCTCCAAATTCCATGCGGCGCACGAAAGCCCGAGCTTGCCCGCGATGAACGTCGCATTGCCCACGCCCATGAGGTCCGTGAAAAACGACGTCGATAGGACGAGATCGATGTCCGACCGCGAAATGCCCGCCGCCTCGATCGCCATGTCCGCAGCGCGCGTCTCGATCGTCAGCGCATTCTCGTTCGGCAAGAGCACTCGCCGCTCTTTCGCCCCGCGAAATGGATCGTCGATGTATTTGAGCATCTCCGCCCCGAACGCGCTCTGTTCCGCCGACGCGCCATCCGCCTTCGGGTTGGACCAGACGTTCTTTTTATCGACCGCCATCTCCACCATATCGGGGTACTTGCGGACCCAATGGTCATTCGTCTTCAGCCCACCAGGAAATGTAATGGCGAGCGATCGCATCCCTGCGGAGGTCGTCATGTGAAAAAATCCTCCATTGGCATTACGCCCTGTGATTCCAAACTCCGAAAACGGCTGGTGATGGGGGCACGTTCGTCCGGATCAATCAATACATCGACCACGAAGGGACATCGTGCCAAAAGCGCCTCGCGTAGTGCTGCGTCGAGCTCCGCCTCGCGCGTCACCCTTCTGCCCAGAGCACCCATTCCACGCGCCACGAGCGTGAAATCCGTGTCCGGCAGCGTCGTCTCCAGAGGCGAATACCCAAGTGCCCGCATTCCGTGCTCGACAATGCCATACCGTCGATCGTTCATGACCACCCAGACCGCCGGTATGCCGTAACGCACCGCCGTGCTCACCTCCTCGAACATGAGCATCGCGCCGTCGCCAACGACCGCCACGGCCGCCTTTCCATGCGCTCGTGCCGCGCCAACCACCCCCGTCGTCGCGTGCCCCATCGATCCAAAATGAAGCCCCACGCGATATCGTCCAGGCTTCCGAAACCGCAGCACGTGGCTCCCCCAAACGAACGCATTGCCCGCCTCCGTGAGCACCACCGCGTCCGATCCCTCCACCACGACCCGCTGCAGCGCCTCGAACAAGAACCGCGGCCTCACCGACCCCTCGACCGGCGGCTCGAGCGGCGCAGTCTCTTCCCTCGCAGGCAATGCAATCGGCTGCTCCCGTCGATCGGGGACGCGAGGCAAGAGTCCCGCGAGCAGCGAGCCAATCTCGGCGACGATCCCGACCGTCGGCGTCGACGGATACGCCGCGCCGAAGGCTTTTGCGTCGACATCCACGTGGACAAACCCCTCCGGCGGCGCGAGCGACTCGTTCCAGAAAGACGTACACTCCCAAAGCCGCGAACCAAGCACCAGCGTCCGTTGGATCCCGAGCGATCGCAGGCATTGAGCGACCCGCGCGTGCCCTCCGACGCCCGTCACGCCCATATAAAGCGGATGATCCTCGGGAAAAATGCCCTTCGCCCGCGGCGAGCACATCACCGGAAGTTGCAATCGCTCGGCCAGCGCAAGAACGAGCTTCGACGCGCCCCGCGCACCGAATCCGACCCACAACGCACACGCTTCCTCGCGGAGGATCTTCGCGACCGTGTCGAGTGCCTCCGTCGACGCTGCGGGCCCCGGCAACGCGCTCTGGGCAAACGCTCGCCCTTGCGCCGCAGCCGTCTGCACGTTCAGCGGGAAATGTACATGCGCGACAAACCCCTCGATCGCACGCGCGCCAAGCGCAATCCGCCGAAGCACGGCGGGAAGCTGCGTCGGATGCTCCACGATCGCTGCGTAATGAAAGACCGGTCCTTCCGACAAAAGCCCCGCGGGCAACGTCGCCAAAGTCGTCTCCTGCGACGCGCCCCGCTCCCGTCGCGCAGCCATCGTCCCGCCCGAGACCAGCAAAACCTTCGCACCCTCGATACGCGCCGAGCAAAGCCCCGTGATCGCATTGGTGATCCCAGGCCCAGCCGTCGCGAAAACGATGGTCATCCGCCCCGTCGCGAGGCTATCCTCGAGCGCCGCGAACGCCGCACCCGATTCGTGCCGGCAGTGGATGATGGAGATCCCACTTCGCGCAAGCGCATCGCAGACCGGCACGACCGCACCGCCCACGAGCCCATACGCGACCTCGGCGCCAAGGCTCTCGAGGAATGCCGCGAAGGTCGCCGACACCGAAGCGCGACGCGACGCGGGAGGTCTAGCAAGGTCGCTCGCTGGGCCTTCGAGATCTCGACGCGACGACGGGGGGCCGTTGTTCATGCGCTGAATGCCCTGCTGCGGGGGGAACAGTGAAAGTAGAATCCCCTCGACATGCCGCAGCATACGCCAAAACGGTGAGGATTCCCAAGAAGGTGCGTCATGACAAAGCGGCCTCACCGAGGTTCATCGTGACGGACGGATTGTGTGCGCCTCATCCCAGTCGTCGCAAAAGCACGTTCGGGACGGTTTCGCTGTCGTGCCCTGGCCAAAGGGTGGATGTGCCGTTGACGAATGAGTCATTCGCGCCAAGTTGCTTGTTAGCGAGACAACGTGAAACTCGCCGGCGGCGCGATTTCGGGCGCGCCTTATGTACACGTTCGCACCACCCGAGCGTTCGACGGAGACGTACGCATGCGCTTTTTTCTGCGTCGTTGCGGTCAATTCTGGTCCGTCGTCATCATCGTCGCCGAATCGACCATGGGTTGCGGTGGGGCCGTTCCGACTGAAAATGCGGATCACGAACTACCGGCGCGTCATGGCGAAGTCGAAGGCGACGAAGTTTCCGCGATTGCCGCGCCCAATCGATATTTGCTGTTTCCGGATGTCTCGTCCGAAGTGCCCGTCACGTTGGATTTGGACAAACAAAAGGCATTGTCTCTTTTTGGGCCGGTCTTTTCGCAGCGCATTCGCTTGCTCGAAGTGGAATCGACGACGCTGCTCGAAAACGTCGTCACGACGATCCGCGATGCGTGTGGTACCAGTTGGAAAAACGATGCCAATGATCCGGGCTATGATTGTCAAAAAACGGCGCTCGGTCGATCCTTCGGTTCAAATTGGCGATCGTCCCCCGAATTCGCCCTCGTCCGGCTCCTTGGCACGACCCCGGCCAATGTGGATTTGGCCGGCACGTCGCTCGAAGATTTCGCCAAGCTCGTCGATAGGAATCCGGGCACATTTCGTTTCGACTTTGCCGAAGTGCTCGCTGGGGCGCTGGGCATTCGTCGCACCGACGCAATCGTTCCGATTTCGGCCATCGTCGGCTCGCTTCAGCGCAATCTGCTCGCGACGCATCCCAGCGTCATGAACGAGCGTGGGCTTTTGCCCGTGAGCCTTCACGATGCGTTGCTCGACCTTGCGCCACTTGCCAACAAATTCGGTCCCGTGGGCCGAGCGCCATATTTGAATGGAGGCGAGCACCCTGGCATATTGCTGCCGGATGATTCTGGATTTCGCACGAAAAGCAATGTACTGCGTCCGAATTTCCGGATGCGCGTCGAAGCACGGTCCAATTTGTACCGCGTGCAAGGGATCGAGTTTTCCTCGGGCGCGGGTGATATGTTCCTCGTGCTGGGCAAAGCGCCGCTTTCATTCGATTTCACCGATGGCAAAGCGTTCACGGTGGAGGGCATCGAGGACGACCCGACCATCGACATGCGCCTTGCCATCGAGGAAGCTCCGGCGAGCGGGTCCTGCGCAGGCAATCCACATTGTCGCCCGTTTTTCATGGGGAACATCGTGCGAGAAGCCGCGAAAAGTGCATACGGAAAGCGCGTGTACCAGCGCTGTCACGTGGGCTTCAATGGCCTTTGCCTCGTGGGGGTCGATATCGGCAAACAAGGCTCGATGCCGGGATTTGCGACGTTCACGAACGACCTCGAAAGCATCATGGTTCCATCGCCTCAATTCTTATGGGATTTGCTCGAAGACGTCGCCTTGGTGCAGCTTCACGATCCAACGGGTGATGGCGTGGCCGACATTGCGCCCGGCAAAGCCCGTCCGGTTCTTGCCTTGCGCGGCATTCCCATTGGCGTTCGTGGTGCCGAGCTCGTGAGACAAATGCGCCCCGTGCTGCAATCGCAAGAGGAAACGATCGCCGATATCATCGCCGGCAATTATTGGCAGGAAAATGACGACCTCGACGTGTTCGTCATGCAGGGTTTGCCCACGGACGAGCCGTATCTGTTTTTCGTAGCGCCGTCGGACGTGCGTCCCGACCCGGAAAACCCAGGCCAGCCCAAACCCTACTCCTATATGCGCCCGGGTTTCTTTTCTCGGGCCGATTTGACTGAATCCAGTCGAGTATCCAGGACGAGCATTCCGGGGGTCGACGACACCGAACATGAAAAGGTATTGCTCACAAAGGGCTCGCGCGTTCTTTATGCACAGGACGACGGCGGCGACGTGTACGAGTTATCGATTTTCGTCCCCGAAGACCTCGGGCAAACGTTTCCCCTCGAGATTGCCGTGAAAAACCTCGGGAGGTCCGATTGAACATGCGCCCGGCATTCACCTTGGGCCTTTGGGGCCTCGTTTTCGGCTGCAGCGAGCCGCTCGTGCTGGAGCCTCCTCCAAAAACGGATGCGCTCGACCTCGGCGAATCACGCGTGGTCGACCTTCGTTTTTTGCGCCTCGACGTCGAAAACTTCGGCCGTTCGCTGTCCATGGCCGATTTGCGTCAATTGCCACCAAAAACACTCGAAGAAACGTGGCTCTTCGACCTCGATGCCCGGCCCCTCGTCGAAAATGCGCTCGCTCGATTCGTTTTTTTGTCCGCGGAAGAAGCGTATGCACTCGAGCCTGCGGCGCAAAACATGTTTTACCTGCTCAACATGACCCCTGAAAACACGCGCCTCGAAGGTACGAAGCTCGCGGAGCTTGCTGCTATTGGTACGGCTGTCGGTATTTCGCCGTCGCGCATTCTCGCGGACCTGCTCGCCGCGGCACCGAATGAACGCGTCGCACCTATCGATGTCGTCGCGGACGTGGTGCTCGAACGCATCATAGCGACGCATCCGCGTGCGCGATTGCGTCAAGGTCCCGCGACGGATCAAAACCCGACGGGACTTTATCCCGTGCCGCCTGGTTTCATTGCCGTAAGCCTTGCAGACATTGCGATGGACTTCGGCACGCTCGCAGAACGATTTGGTCCGGCCGACATGCATCCAGGATTCATCCAATCCGTTTCCGGCATTTCCGTGGCGAAACAAAATTTTGAAATGACCGTGCGAGTGAGCGTCAATGCGCTGCCGTTCAAAGGCATCGAGGCATCGCGCGCGGCGGAAGCCAGCGTCAACAGCATGGGAATGCAAATCGACGAAGCGTTCGACTTTGGGGATCCGCAGTGGATGACCATCGAAGGGCTCGGGGAAAACCTGCACATCGGGCAATTGGTGATGAACATCGAAGAATCCGACCAACGAGTGGCCATGGGAAAAAACAAGACCCCACGGCCCTTGGGTGATTCCCCTGTTTGGTCCGAGCCGTCATGGGTCATCGAATCCCTGCTTGCCGACGTAGGCCGGCGCATTGCAGCGAAAATTCCGGCGCATTGCACCACGTATTCGCCTGCTGGGCAAGTCGATCCGCCATTCGAAGCCGTCGAGGTATGTATCGATGCGGATGGTTGGGTCGAAATTCGAGTGGATCCCAGTGTCGTGCTTTCGGGGCCGCCACCTGCGGGAGCCTACTTGTCGGATTTGCTGCTCGATGTGGCGCAAACGCGTTTGCATGACGGAGGTCTCGCCGAAGGCGAAGCGAATGTCGTCATGCCGGTCGAAGATGTGCCCATTGGCGTAAAAACCGCCGACATCGTGACTCGAATTCGCACGAACCTCGAAAAGAGTCCCGTCTTGCTTCGGGGCGTTGCCGAGGCAATTTCCGATACGACGCACGGCGATGCGGACTTTTTCTATGTGCAGCCCGAGGGCACCGTCGATGATTGGCTGTTTTTCGTCGCGCCCGAGGACATCCGCAAGGACGAAACGGGAGAATCCGTGCGGCCGTATGCATATGGGAATCCCGGGTTTTATCGTGATGCTTCGCTACGAACGAAAATATCGTCGCGCGAAAGCGTGGATGGTGACACGAGCCATGAAAAAGTGCGCATCCGGGTAGACGACACGCTTTACATGCAGGATGCAGACGGGGCCGTATTCGAGATCCGCCTTTTGGAAAAGCCAAGCGCCCGTCGAATTCGCCTCGAAGTGAAACGAGTTTTTTGATCCGGAAGGGAATACCCCGTCATGGTCTCGAGCGCGCATTATCGGAAGATCGCGATTTCAGTGGCAATGGTCGCGATCATGTGGCCCTCGCGCGCGGACGCATCGGGGCTCGACGTGCCACTCGTCGGCAGCGGGCAATCCGGTCCGACCACGGTGGACGCGGCCGCGATTCATTGGAATCCGGGGGCACTTGCTGGAATCGACCATTGCGAGCTATTTGCCGGCGGGGGGCTCGTCGCGGGTCGCATCGGCTATACGCGGCAACGGCTCGGTACGTATCAAACGCCCGATTCGCTTCGATTACGAGCGCCGCTTTTGCCCATTGAAATCGACGCGACGAAGTTCGGATGGGCCCAGCCGGTCACGGCCATGCCGCTCGCTCCGGTGGGTGACATTTTTCTCGCGGTGCCTTTGAATCGTCGCGTCGTCGTGGGGCTTGGCGCTTATGTGCCTTATGCCGCGACGCTCGATTATCCCGACGATGGTCCGCAGCGTTTTCGCCTGCAAAACGCATTCATCGTCGCGAGCCATGTTTCTGCGTCGGCTGCGGCGCGAGTTGGCCGTGGATTGTCGATCGGTGGAAGCCTCACGTGGGTGAGCGGTTATGCGAGCATGTCAAAAATGCAGGACTTTGCTGAGCTCGAAGAGTTTCGCCGAGCGTTTGCCAATCCGCCGATCAGCCAGGCCAATGAATTCGGTTCGCGGGCGCCGAGTCACGTGCGTGAATTGCAGGTGCTCGAAAGGCCCATATCGATTCGCGATGCCATCAGCAACGGGATCACGTTCAATGCTGGCATCATGTACGAGCCTACGGCAGACCTCAGGTTTGGCTTGTCGTACCAGCATGGCGCGCAGATGAATTATCGCGGAAAATTCGAGGTCGATTTGAACGATCCGTTTTTTACGCAGGACCTCGCGGCGCAAGGATTGAAGTACCCGCCGCTCGTCCAAGGTGAAGCGAATCTTGCATTTCGTTTGCCCAAGCGAATCACGACGGGCGTGGGATACCAAGTCATGCGGCGTTTGCGCGTCGATGGATTCGTCTCGTACGTGTTTTATTCGGATGTCGATGCATTCGTCGTGACGGCGCAATCTCCACGGCTCGCGCAACCGAAGCTTGGCTTGGGACCGACGGTTCGCACGGTATTGCCGCGGGCGTGGCGGGATACTGTTTGGGTCGAGGGGAACGTGCGGCTTTCTTTGACGGACGCGCTGCTTTTGTCAGCGACAGCGGGTTATCAATCACCGGCGTCGCCGGATGGTACGATTGACGCGGCATCACCGGATGGGCATCGGTTGCTGGGTGGAATTGGTGGAGTGTATCGTGCGACGCGGTGGCTCGACGTGCACGCGGACGCGCGATTGCAGGGGATCTTGCCGCGCACGGTGACGACGTCGCAGAATGACGTGGCCAATGGCCGCTATACGATGGTCGTGGGGTATGTGGGCGGGCACTTGAAGGCGAAGTTTTGAGCGCGTGGAGCTTTTTCAATCTCGCAAGCGAAGTTTGAGAGGATGTCCCCGATTCGCTCGCCGGGGAGTGCGTGGTCGCCGCAGTGGACGTCAAGCATGTCCGACGCCCGCGCGAACTTCGTCAGGGACATTTTTTTGTATGCATGCAGAACTCGTGTCGACATAATGCCGTTCGTGTCGACACTCGTAGATTTGTTGAATCGCCAGAGTGCGGACGTTCCAGACCGGCCCGCGCTCCGTTTTCTGGAGCGCGGTGAGGTCACCGGACCGATCGCCACCTGGACCTACGCCGACCTGACGATGTGCGCCCGCGCGATCGCGAGGTGGCTGCGGTCCCAGGGCGTGCAGCCCGGCGACCGGGTCATCCTGCTCTATCCGACCGGGCTGGAGTTCATCGCGGTCTTCTTCGGCTGTCTGATGGCGAGGGTGGTGGCCGTGCCCGCCTGGCCGCCCGAACCCCCGCGGATGGCGCGGGGCGTCGCCGCGGTCGAGGCCATCGCGCGGGACTGCGCGCCGACCGCCGTGTTGACGACCTCCGCCTTCGCCGGGTTCGCCGCGGCGATGGCCGAACAGTTGCCCGGCCTCGCGGCGCTCCGGCTGCTGCCCACCGACGCGGTCGCCGCGACCACCGACGACGTCCTGCCGGTCTCGCCCGACCCGACCGCGCTGGCGTTCCTGCAGTACACGTCGGGCTCGACCGGCTCCCCGAAGGGCGTGCGCGTGACCCACGCCAACCTGCTCGCGAACCAGCAGATGATCGGCCAGGCCATGCGGATCGCGCCGGGCGCCGAAGTAATGGGCTGGCTGCCCCTCTATCACGACATGGGGCTCATCGGGAACGTGATCCAAACAATCTACGTGGGCGGGTCCCTGACGTTCATCTCCCCGATGCACTTCATCGAGCGGCCGCTCCGCTGGCTCGAGGCGATCTCGCGGTTTCGCGCCTACGTGAGCGGCGCTCCGAACTTCGCCTACGCGCTGTGCACGCGAAAGGCGGCCGGCGCCGATCTGTCCGCGCTCGATCTGTCGAGCTGGAAGACCGCGTTCGTCGGGGCCGAGCCGGTCCGCAGCGATACGCTGTCGGCGTTCGTCGACCGGTTCGCGCCTCATGGCTTCGATCGCCGCGCGCTCATGCCCACGTACGGTCTCGCCGAGGCGACCTTGTTCGTGAGCGGGGCCCACGCCGTAGACGGCCTCGTGGTGACGACGACCGCCGACGGCCCGCCGGTCGTCGGCTGCGGACCCGCGGCGGAGGGCGTCGAGATCGCGATCGTCGACGTGGAGCGCCGGGTGCGGCAGCCCGAGCGGGTCGAGGGCGAGATCTGGGTCCGCGGTCCCATCGTCACCGCCGGGTACTGGGGCGACCCCAGGCAGAACCAGGAGGAGTTCGGCCAGCGCCTGGAGGACCGCGACGGATGGCTGCGCACCGGCGATCTCGGCTTCCTCGCGCAGGGACAGCTCTACGTGACCGGCCGCGCGAAGGACGTCCTGATCATCCGAGGTCGCAACGTGTATCCCCAGGACCTGGAGCAGGTCGCGGAGCGCGCGAGCCCGGCCGTCCGTCCGGGGTGCGCCGCCGCGTTCGCGATCCCCGGGGAGGATGGGACCGAGGCGGTCGGACTCGCGGTCGAGGTGCGCCAGGACGTGGACGACGCGGCCTTGCCCGCGCTTGCCGAGGCGATCGCCGCGGCGGTGTCGGGCGCCTCGCTCGCCAGCGTCAGCCGCCTTTTGCTGCTCCGGCCCCATAGCTTGCCCAAGACCTCGAGCGGAAAGGTCCGGCGGCAGCCGACCCGCCACGCGCTCGACCAAGGCGAGATCGCGCCGCGGTACCAGTGGACCCGGCCGACCGGGCGGCCCACCGCCGCCGGCACCGATACACACGCGCTGTGCACCGCGCTCCGCGCGGCCGTCGCCGAGCGCCTGGGCTGCGCACCCGCCGCCGTCCCGCTCGACCAGCCGCTCGACGAGCTCGGGTTCGACTCGGTCGCGAGCATGGAGCTGCTGGAGCAGGTGCGCGTGCTCGTCGGCGTCCACGTGCCGGCCGAGTTGATGGCCGAGGCGCCGACCCTGCGCTGGCTCGCCGACGCGGTCGGCGGTGCCCCGCCCGAGGCACCACCGGTCCGCTCCACCACGCCCGCCACGAAGGCGCCCGCCTTGCTGCTCGATCCCTCGTGGATGGATGACTTCTGAAGAGGTGTCTCATGGTTCGTCCGACCACGCCGCTGCTCGGTCCGATGCGTCCGCTCACGGAGCAGGACATCGTCTTCACCGACTTCGAGAGCTTCCTTGGGGACCGCGCCATCCCCCAATCGCGCTTGCTGGCCTATACCGCGTGGCTCATGGCGACCGCGCGCTGCGCTCGCGACGGCGTGTCGGAGCCGCAGGCGGCACGGAAGGTGTGGGAGCAGACCCGTGATCGCGTGCGCCGTTTCGGCATCTCGCCAGCCCACATCGCGCAGCGGATGCTGCTCATCATGCCGCCAGCGCTCCGCGAGCTGGATCCCGGCGCGCTCGGCGGCGAGCTCCCCCGTCTCTTCGAGACGCTGACCAGCGAGCCCGACGGGGCCCCGATCGATCGGCGGATGCAGCACACCGCCGAGATCGTGAACGAGGCGCTGGCGCAGGCGTTCCCCTCCGGCGGGGAGGCTCCCGACGACATCGTGCACGTGACCTGCTCCACCTATCAGGCCCCGAGCCCCGTCGAGCGGTTCGTCAGCGCGCGAGGGTGGGGACGGACGACGGTCACCAACTCCTGGCACATGGGCTGCTATGGCGCTTTCCCGGGCGTGCGGATCGCCGCCGGGTTCCTGGCGGCCGCTCACCTCGGGTTCGTCGCGCCGAAACGGCGGGTCGAGATCCTGCACACCGAGGTCCTCTCCGCCCACGCGGACCTGCTGGACCATAGCCCTGGCAACATCGTGACCGCGACCCTGTTCGCGGACGGGTTCGTGCGGTACGCGCTCGTCCCCGGCGCGCGCCACGCCCCCGGGGCCGCGGGGCTACGGCTGGTCGGCTGGGACGAGCGGGTGCTGCCCGGCTGCGCGGACGAGATGACCTGGGACCTCTCGCCCCACGGGTTCAAGATGTACCTCTCACCCGAGGTCCCCCTGTTCATTCGCGACCACGTCGCGGGGCTCGTGAACTCCCTCGCCACCGAGGCCGGGTGCGATCCCACAGCGCTGCGCGATCGCGCCGTGTTCGCCCTGCACCCGGGCGGACCCCGCATCGTCGACCTCGTGCAGGAAGCGCTCGCGCTGCGGCCCGACCAGGTCTGCTTCAGTCGAGAGGTCCTCCGCGAACGCGGCAACATGTCGTCGGCGACGGTCCCGCACATCTGGCAGCGCATCCTCGCCGAGCCCGCCGTGCCCTCGGGAACCCCGGTCGTCAGCCTCGCCTTCGGTCCCGGGCTCACCGCCACCGCCCTTCTGCTGCAAAAGGTCTGATCCATGTCCGCCTCACGCACATTCACCCGTCCTCACCCGCTCGTCCGCGCCGCGTCGATGCTCCGCACGAGCGCGTCGCGCCTCGCACCTCGCGACGTCCCGTTCCTGCTCGCGCGCCTCGCCGTCCTCGCCGCCGGTCGGGCGAGCCTGCCGCTCGATGCGATCTTCCAGGCGGGTTACAAGGACGTCCCGGTCGAGCGTCCCGTGTTCATCCTCGGGCATCCGCGCAGCGGCACCACCTTCCTCCACCGCTTGATCACCCAGACCGAGGAGTTCCCTGCCTTTCAGACCTGGGAGCTGCTCGTGCCGAGCCTCACCGCGCGCAAGCTCCTGGGACCGCTCGTCCCCGGGCTCGTCCGGCTGCTCGGCAAGGGCTTCCACGACGCCTCGGCGGTGTTCGCCGAGGACGCGCACGAGGTGCGCATCGATTCGATCGAGGAGGAGGAGCTGCTCTTCCTGTTCTCGATGGACAGCCAGTTCCTCCTCCTGTTCACGGCGCTTGGTTTCGTCGAGCAGGACCCGTGGGATCTCGTCTATCCCGACCGCCAGCCGAAGGCCGACCGCGACGCCAGCATGGCGCTGTTCCGGGGCTGCTTGCAGCGTCAGATCCACGCCACCGGGCGCACCCGGGTGGTCGCGAAGATGCCCTACTCGACGCTGCGGGTCCGGACCCTGCTGGAGCACTTCCCGGACGCGCGCATCGTGTATCTGGTCCGCTCCCCGCTCGAGACCATCCCATCTCACCTCAGCCTGCACCACCACCTCTTCACGCAGCTCTACGGCCCGGGCAACGTCCCGGCCGAGCTCATGGAGCGGTACTGGGATCGCCGCTACCGCTTCAACGTCGAGCTGTATCGCTACTTCCGCGACGTCGAGGAGGCCCGGGTCATCCCCGACGACCAGCTACTGGTGGTCCGCTACCCCGAGCTGCAGGAGGATCTCGGCGGGGTCTTCGAGCGTTGCATGGCGTTCGCCGGCATCGAGCCCTCGTCCGCGCTCCAGGCCGCGGTCGGAGCCCAGGCCGCGCGGCAGTCGAGCTACCGGCGCGGACACACCAACCAGCGGGTCGAGGAGTTCGGCATCTCGCAGGAGCGCGTGATGGCCGATCTCGGCTGGGTGTATGACGCCTACCGGCTGCCGCGACCGTAGGAGACCGCATCGCCACGACGCTCGTCGCTGCGTTCTGAGCGCGCGCCGTCGTGCCGAGGGGAGCCCGGTGGAGACCGACGCGGTCGCCATCGTGCTGATCAGCCTCGGCGCCGCCACCGTCAACGGCGCGCTCGGACGCGCGATTGCAGGGGATATTGCCGCGCACGGTGACGACGTCGCAGCATGACGTGGCCAATGGCAGATACTCGATGGTCGTTGGGTATGTGGGCGGGCATTTGAAGGCGAAGTTTTGAGCGCGTGGAGCTCTTGCAATCTCGCAAGCGAAGTTTGAGATTGAGTGGACCCCTTGCGACATCATGCTTGCGTCGACGCAAATCGACCTCGACCGCTTGCGGCAACACATTTGCACCGGCGCAAAGGACCTCGCACACGTCGCGCAGCCTGATTTGCACGCGCGCAAGGGATGGCGCCACGGGTGCGCGATGGTGTTTTCGTCGGTGCAAAAGACCGCCCTTCGAATTGCGGCGACCCATTTGCACGCGTGCAAATCAGCTTGCCACATGTGTGCACGGTGATTTGCGCCGACGCAAGGGAATGCGCTTAGCGGCGCCGATGCCTTTTGGGCGGGTGCGAGCGCCACCTCGTACGAGGTCGGCGCGGATTTGCGTCAACCCTTTTTGTTTTCGCCGCTGTTTTCTTCGCTCTCGGTATCGGCGTCGTCGTCTTCGTCCGCTTCGGCGAGCGCTGATTTGGTGCGAACTTCATCGAAGAATAGGTCCTGCATGACGCTGTCACGCGGATATTCGGCCGCGACGCGACTGCCGATTTCGACGTACTTCGTGATGAAGGCTTCTTTGGCCGCATTGCGGAGAGCGCGCTTGTTGCGCACGTTTTGACCGACGTTGCGGCGATACGCGAGCGCCGTGTCGTACGCTTCGCGGTGTTCCTTGATGGCCTCCCGTTCTGCGGCGGCTTCCGGCCAAAGCTGCATGGCCGATTCCAAGCGACCTTCGAGGTCCGACATGGCCTGGATTTGTGAATCACCTTGGAGGCGCGTGATGGGTGTCGATCCCTCCGGAAAGACCAATTCGGCAATACGGCCGCCTTTTTTGCCGTCCGCCATTTCGACTTTTTGCTGCGTCAGGCGAATGCGTCGATCGGACCTGTGGTTTTCGTATTTCGCGTCCACGCGCGCGGGCAAGATGTCCAGCACCGCCGCTTCGTAGGTTTGTTGCGACGTCGCGAGATGCGATTTGGCGGCGGTCATATCGGCGGCGAGCTGGGTGAGCACGACGTTCGCCGGGAACTTACCGAACATGCGGATGGAGTACGTCGCAAGCTCCAGGCATTTGGACACGCGTGTTTTCATCGTGGGATTTTGCATGATTGCTCCTGAACCATGGTACGAGAGAACTGTACGGTACACACTGTCCAGGGTTGGCGTCAACAGGTTTGTCGTCGGCTTCGAGGTCTTCCGATTCGTGCTGTTCCGAGCATGCCCGATGGTAGGACTTGCTTGACCCTGGCGGCCATTGTTGGCGTGCTCGTCATTTATGAGGCCGCGTTGCCGCAAGATTGGAAGCCACGCGACGGGATCGGGCTAGGCATGTTGCCGTATAAAATGGGTCGAGGTTACTTCATTGACGAACGTGAGTAGAACCCATCATTTCCTGCACATTTCGCAGGGTTTGTAGAGCGCCAAATCGTCGGTCGTATTCGAGCGCAGTTTCGTGTTCGAGCGCGTTGATTTCCTTGACGGGAAAGACGCCTTCTTCATCGAAGACCGTCGTCGATGTTCGCACGTGACCGATGCGTCTTTTGCTGTGGCGCTCTCGACATTGCCGTACTTGTCCCGCCTGTCGTATTCGAATGTCAACCTCGTGTCGGGAATGTTCTTATCGCTCGTCGACTCCGATTCGACATCGCCAAACCTGTCGGCGGTGGCTAATCAGGGATCTTCGGCGAACCGGGCCAGGTGATGCCGACCTTTTGAAGACTCCGTTTACAGCAACGAGTTGTTCCGGGGTCGGGAGCCGTGGGGAGAGCGTCGCAAGCTCGTCCGGTGTTAGTTCTGTCGGACCGCTCAGCCTCCGGGCGACCACCGCGTCGATGATTGCGTGGATGGGCGCGGCGACCGTTCGGTCGAGCTCCGAAACCTCGGCGTAATCTTGATTCCACCATACCGGCAATCGGTCGCCTCGGAGCTTGCCCCACGCGGCCAGCCGTTTGGCGCCCCAGGCCAGCGTCGGATCCGTAAAGAGGAAGAACGAGCCTCCAACGCGATCGCCGTGCAGCCAGAAGCCGACGCCTGCATCTCTCCCCATGCTCGTCCCACTCTCGAGCATGCCGACGGCCATCACGAACGCTGGCTCCAGCTCGTCGGGAAGCTCGGGCACGGCCCCCGCACATCATCCGGCCCACCTGTCACCTCGTCAATCTCGAGGCCAAGCTGCTCGATCGGACCGCATCCAGAGCGCACGCCAGGCCGACGACGCCCGCCTCGGTCCATGCCACGACTTCGTAGTCTCCTTCTCTGTTGTCGTTGTGGAACGCGCCTCGCTGGAGGTCGCCCTCCCACTCATTCGCGGAGGAGGCTGTGAAACGATGGCGCTCGAGCGGATCCAGATGTGCAAGGATGTGTTCGACGTAGGCCCGCAACGCGGCGCGCACGATGGCATCGCGGTCAAACACGAGGCGTCCATAATAATGTTGTCGCTCAACCATGATGCCACGGTTATGCCAGGTTGGTCTCGGCGTCAATGCGCGCCCGGACAACACGTCACTTGGTGCCTCACGGTGGGTAGGGTGTAACCTGGTTGATCTGCAGGACCTCTGGCTGCTGACGGGTATTTGTTCCTCAGAAAATGGTTGAGCTTGCGTGAGATCACCGCCGCGTTCGCATTCGAGTTTGTCCCCCACGGGCAACAGCGTGTCGTCTTTGGCGCGCGCGACATGATGGACCTGCGCGGCGTCGTCGTCATAAGGACGCGCTTCTTGAGAACGGTCGGCTCCGTGCACATCTTGGAGGGGTCAGTCTTATCACAAGGGTACACGAAACCCGCAAGATCGGAGTGAATCTCCCCACCGTTCGCGTCGCGGTTGACCTTTAGAATCAGATCCTGCTGATCGACTTGGTTGCCGTTCTTGTCGACAACCTCCTTGTAAAAATCGTTGCCCGGCGCGAGATCTTGCGGCTCGGGCAAATTCCGATATGGACCGTTCACCGCTATCGTCGGGACCGCATCGACCTCGATGAGCGGGTGTTGCAGCGGCGCGTCCACAAGTCGATGCACGAGGTCGATCTTCGTGCCGGGGACTTCCTTGCAGGGGTATCCTTCCGCGTAGGGCGCCGCTCCGAAGAC
The DNA here is from genome assembly GCA_016715885.1 of Polyangiaceae bacterium. Classification (NCBI taxonomy): domain Bacteria; kingdom Pseudomonadati; phylum Myxococcota; order Polyangiales; family Polyangiaceae; species Polyangiaceae bacterium. Next base: position 178,758 of record JADJXL010000028.1, on the reverse strand, counting down.
CTGGGCGACCATCTGGGCGTGCTCGCACGCTTGCCCCTTCCCCTCCACCTTCCTGTAAAAACAGTTGAATGTACTATTATTGATGTCCGCGGACATGTAGCAGGCCGAGCCAAACGCGGCCTTGTATTTTCTTCGCGTCTCGATGTTGTTGTTGGGATCGCCTTGAAGCTGAATCTTGAACCGCTTGCAGGGCTTTTCCACCTCGGCCGAACATTCGGTTGGACACGCATCCGTTGCTGCGGCCATACCGACGCTCAGGTCGTCCATCGACACGGGGCATTCGATCCCATTGACAGGCACCGGCGCGTCCGACCCGCAAGCACCCGTCATCCCTGCCCCTGCGAAACCCAGCACCAGCATGCCCAGCATGATCGAACTATGCTTCTTCATTGCTTGCATCGATTACCGCCCAAACGTTCATCTTACACAAAGGACCATTCCTGCGAAAAGCCCACTTTCGGCGCAGCGAACTTCTAGAGCGGCAGTGTATGCCTTGACGACGTCGTTCAGCCGCCCTTCGTCGGCAGCACGAGCGCCTTCCTTGACCAACGCGCGAAAACGCATTTCGTCCGCTTCACTGAGTTGCTTTTCAGGGCGCCGACGATCGTCGTCGGCTTCGTTCGCAGGCGACACGCGCGCCGCAAGAAGGCCAGCAAGACATAGAAAAACGCGCGATGAACGACGCACGAACGCGAGTCTACACGACCGGAAAAACCCGGACAAGCACGACGTGTGCGAAGGACGAGCTACGGAAAAACCCTCGCACCAAACGCATGACACGACGATGCTTCGCGCCGCATGTTCTCTGCGCAGAGAACCCCCGCGTTCTCTGGTAGGTGCAATCGAGGGAAGCGAGACTGCGGGACAAGCATCGTGCACGCGAAACGCAGTCGATCACGGTGCGTCCTGATGGAACTTCGCTCCATCGGGCACGCGTGCGGAGCGTAGAGAACGCGATGACGACGACGCGGTCGTCGCGTCGACAATCACGCGCACGTGGAGCCGTCATGGGGCGGGCGTCGAATCGGCTTGCGCTTGCGGATGCAAGCGGCTTGCGACGCAAGCCCCACGCGCACAAGCGCAAGCATGCACGCACGAACGCGCGCACGACGAGCATGAGCGCGCCGCGCTGCGAGTAGGGCGCGGGCGTTCGTCGGTGTGCCGATTGCGTCCAGTGTGTCGTGACACAGCGGGGCATGCAGCACACCGGAGCGGGTTGCTTGGCCTCAGCAAGGGTGCGGAAAGTGCGATTCAGGATGACCGCGCGTGCGTCGAGAACGCAACAACCCCTTGCCTCGAATGAAATTCTGCGAGTAACGTGTTTGCATGAGGACAAACACCGACAGAAATAAACGAGCCAATCAAACTCGCGGAAAGCAACAGCCAAAGGGGCGAGTGCTCATGGCCGCCAATGATGATGAAAACGACATGCGGCGCACCAACTCCGCGAAAGGTTTACGTTTCGCGATGCCGCAAAATTCACAAATTGGCGATACGGCATTCATCTTCACGCATGAGGGACTCATCGGACGTGGCACAATCGCCAAGGAGCCCTACAAGGACCCAAAGCACCCCAAATTTCAGGGTCGACCTGTATGGTGGGGAGAAATCGATAACGTCGAACTTCTTTCGAACACCTTGCCAAATGAAAAGGTCAAAAACCGAATGAGCGCGGAATCCCAAATTATCAAGAAATGGGTCTGGTACACACATCCGCGCCGCGCTTTTAATACGCCTTCAGATGAACATTTTCGTGAACTCGAAAGAATCTTCGAGGAAGAGCCGAAAAAGAAGGCATCACGCTCGGCCAAAAATACTCGGCCCACGCAAGACGAGCAGGATGTAAAAGCATTCGACGATGAAGTCGCGGGTTATGAAAACGATTCGGCCAAACGCAGAGTTGTGGAAAAGTGGGCGATGGATGTTGCGACGAAACACTATGAAATCGCCGATTTTAAGGTCAACGACATGTCCCAAGAGAAACTCGGTTATGACCTTCGGTGCGTGCACAAGAAACAAGAAGTCCACGTCGAGGTTAAAGGCACGACTACGAACGGAGCCATGGTCGAGGTCACCATCAATGAAGTGAATCACGCGCGCGCAAGCGAATACCGCTGCCGCACCGATCTATTCATCGTCTACAATATCAAGGTAACGAAAACCAAAGATGGACCGAAGGCGTCTGGTGGCGTCAAACGAATCATCGAAAATTGGAAACCGACGGACGAGGACCTCAAGCCCATTCGGTTTCGTTATACCGTGCCGACCTGATTGGTCGTCGTTCAACAATTCCGTCACGAGTTCGGCGGACGATGTACGCCCAATCAATCTGCGCGCAAGTTCAGCACGGCCGCGCCGTTCGTCGCGCCACATGGCGAGGTCCGCGCGGTTGAGGGTCGGCAAATAAAACGAAAAAATTCGTCCGCTTGGCTTCTTTCTCTGCGCGGACGTTGAGGCTTGACTTGTGCACGAGCGACGCAGCCAATGAAGAATCGATCTGGTTCTTAATTCGCGCCGTAAGACTTCAATCGTCTACGCTTCTAGAGCTAGGATCACTTGGCTGCCGAAGCCTCCAAAAAAACTCTCGCCTGTTCCACACGACTGTTTTCAGCGAAATGCGCTCGAATTCCTTTAGAACGTTTGTCGAAATGGCCGGATTGTCATTCTCGTTGGAGTAGACAAATCGCTGACCGAAATGCCTGTCGATGTGCTCAACTGCGTCTCTCTGGTATAGGGTTCCCTTCGTTTTTACTTCCTCCAACATCCAAGCAGCGACATCTTTGGCTGTTGATTTTGGATCCGCCTTGGAATTACGAGACGATGATTCCTCAAATAACCAGGAAAGCGGAGAACCATCGAATAGCTTGTGCATGCCAGAATTGTCGAATAGTTTGTGCATGTCGAAATCAGGGCTGACGTCCTTAGTCTTATTCTTCTTCGCTGCCATCGCACTTACTTCCTAATGCATGCCCGGTTCAGCCAGCGAGTTGCGAAGGGCGCACTTGACCTTATCTCCAACGCCTGGCTTCAATTCCCCCGCGGCATCGATGCGCTTGATGAATTCCAGGTATAGGGAACGCTCGGCAGGACTTGAGTCAGGTGGGACCGAGAACGAATCAAGGAAATCGCCGAAGTTATCGTAGAACTTACGCTCTGGGGGAACTCGTCCCGGGTTATTTGGCAGAGGTGTATGCGCAAACGCCCATGCTTCGTCAAAGGATTTCAAGGCGGCGAGCTTCGGGAGAAAAAGGTTCAGCGCGCGCTGATCAGCATCACGCCACTCTTGCTTTTGCTGAGCATTCGTCTTCCGCTTTCGAATCATATGGTAGCCTTCCTTCTCATGACTCTTGTCGTGCTGTCAAGCGAAATAGTGTTGCCGCCCTTTGAAAAATGCAGAAATTTGACCAAGCCAACGAACGGGCAGATATCGCGCTGGGACGGTATGACTTGCAATGTACACCGTGCTCGTCGCGAAGGACGCCTGGCAGACGTGCCCAGCGGCGGCATAGTGTGTCCTGGTGACATCAGATTTCGTCCCCCGTCTCGTCCGCTTCCAAATCCAACCCCGCCGCGCTCGGAGCCTCCTGTCCCTTCGCTGGTCGCCGTGGTCGCTTCGGTTCGACCACTTCTCCGCGCAAATTCACGAGCGCGCCGTTTGCGTATCGCGTCGCCATTGTCGCGGCGTTCGCCCATTGCATCGTGATCTTGTCCGTGCCCACGACAATCCGATCAACCATCGCAGCAATGACCAGCTACGGCGATGCGGAAGTTGGGCGAAAGCATTCGCAAGGCGGCGAAAAAGGTCGTCGAAGCGAAGACGCGAAAAGCAGGGGCGAAGAAGACGAAGCGGTGACGATCGCGCTGCGGCAGAAAGCAGGTGCGAAGAAGGCATCGCCCGCACGTACAGGCAAGCGCTCGTGACGCGACGGACAAGAGCGTCTGCGCATGCGGTCGTTCGAAGGATGAGCTTTCCCTCTTCCCTTCGTCCGCGCTTTGGGCGATACTCGCGTTCGCCCCTTCGTCGACGAGGAACCCATGAGCGACCCGATTGCCGCGCGAAAAGGTGATCATCATCTGTGCCTACAACATGTCGGAAAGGATATTTTGCCGGCATGTGCGACGACCATCCTGGTGGGTGGGCAACCTGCGGCGCGGGTGACGGATCTTTTGGAGTGCCAAGGAGCTCCGCCCGACATCATTCAGATTGGTGAACCGACGGTGCTTTTGGAGGGTCAACAAGCGGCGCGGTTCGGCGATGGAACGAACCACGGGGGGCTCATCGACGAGGGCTGTCCAACGGTCATCATCGGCTCGATGTCCGACGCGGCAAAGCGCATGCGCCTGATGGAGCGGCTCCGATTGATCGATGCAGCTCGGAAAAAAGCCGCCGACATGCCGAATGGGCCCGAGAAAGATCGGCTGAACAATGCGGCGGATCGCCTCGCGCGCAACAACCGGTCGGTCGAAGATGCGCGCCTCGTGAGCGATGTATACAACACGAGCGGTGCGCCACCAGGCTGGACTCGGCTTGGACCGTCGGATTTGCCGCCGGAATTGCGCAATGCAACGTTCAACGATCCGAGCTCCGGGTTTTATGCCGATATTTATCGGTCGAACATCGATGGCAGTTATCGGCTGATCATGCGCGGCACGGAAATGAACACCTGGAACCAATGGGACGGCAATGATTGGCTCTGGGGCAATCTCTCGCAAGGCACGGGGTTCGAATCGACGCAATACACGCAAGCGGTCGAATTGTCACGGCAGGTTGCCGAGGTGTACGGCGGGAACGCGAGCATTGCGGGGCATTCTTTGGGTGGAGGTCTCGCTTCGGCAGGGTCGCTCGCTTCGGGGCTGCCCGCAAATACGTTCAATGCCGCGGGGATTCATTCGAGCACGTACGACCGGTACGGGCTCGATCCTTCCCAAGCTGGGCAGCTCGTGGACGCGTATCAAGTGGACGGCGATATTTTGACGTGGGCGCAGCAAGATTCGGCCATTGCGCGGTTCATGCCGGATGCGATTGGCACGACGCACGGTTTGAACGCGGTAAACATGAACTCGGACGGCTCGTTCACGCCTCGTTCGTGGCCGCCGGAGCCGACGTTCGAGCATCCGGAGAGTCGTTGGGGGTATTTGAATCCATTCGACATGGGCAGGCGCACGAAAGATTGGGCCGCCGCCGAGCTCGAGCAAGAAAAGAAATGGTTTGCTGAAGCGATCGAGCGTCATAGCACGCACGTCGCGGGCATCGAGCAGCAAAAAAGCGAAGATGTTGCCACGCTCGAGGGGATGTTATGAAAAACGTCGACAATGTCATCGCATACCTATCGCACGCGTCGAAGCCGCGCACGCCGCCGCGCGCGGACGAAGTTTTCGAGACGCATCGATTGCGAGAAGCGGCGTCGGCCGCGGAACGAGGTGACCTCGCGACGCTCGAAATGCTGAAAAATCAGGGTGCCGACCTGGACGAGGTGACGCCGAAAAACGTGACGCTTCTGATGTATGCGGTCGCCAAAAATGACGAATTGGCCGTGCGCACGTTGCTCGCGGCGGGCGCCAGCCCGAATACGCTCACGAAAATGGGCACGTCCGCGATGCTCGTGGCGATGACGAATCGCGATCCGAAGTTTCTGCAGATGTTGCTCGAGCGCGGGGGCAAACCGAATCTGGAAACGGAACAAGGCGAGATCCTCGTGCATCAGGCCATTTCGCTGGGGGCCTTTCAGCATATCGGAGTGCTTTTCCAAGCTGGTGTGCCGGTTGACGTAAAAAACGCCATGGGTCAAACGCCGGCATTACGCCTCGCGTACTTGAACCAATACGAAGACGTTTATCGTTTGCTCGACTTGGGCGCCGATCCCGATGCCCAGGATCAGGTCGGTCTGACCATTCGCAAGCTCGCAGCGCGTCCCGTACCGAAAGCGGACTCGCCGCTCGAAGGGTGGCGAAAACAAGTCGCGAAACGATTGGGAATCGCGGTGGATTGAATCGAGCCGCCTGCGCCCAGCAGCCCGTTGAATTATCGTCGTGAGCGCCCGAAAGCTAGGGCGACTGAGCGAGGAATACTTCAGTATTTCGAGCGATGTCGACCGACGATTTTGGGTGCGAGCAGATAAATCGACGGGCTGCTAACGGCTTGACATTTCCGCGCTCGAGTGCTCCAATGGATGGTCTTTGGAGAGGTGCGTAAATGCTTCGATCATCGAATGGAATCGACTGGCGCTTGCTTGGGGTATCGCTTGGTGCAGTGGTTGCCGTCGCCGCTTGTGGCGATACCGGCAGCAGCACGTCGTCATCGACGGGATCCACTGGGACTGCTGCGGGCGGCAATGCGGGATCTGCGGGGTCCGGCGGAATGGGTGGCTCTGCGGGCAATGGCGGAATGGCCGGTGCCGGCGGCGACGGAGGTGGATTCGTCGTGGGATGCCCGTCGGGCATCGTTTGTGGATCAGGCGAATGCTGCGGTGCCAATCAGGAATGCGTCATCAGCGCTTGCTTGCCGACGTGCGCGACGGAGGTGCGTTGCGGCGCCGACTTGTCCGTGTGTTGCGGCGCTGGCGAAGTGTGCGTGGCGGATCAATGCGCAAAACCGGGCGCCACGTGCCTCGATTGGGCCGATTGCAACGATGGCGAATTTTGCGAACCGACCCTTGGGCAATGCATTCCTCAACCGCCCGCGGGCGAGAAAACCTGCGAATACAAGCCTCCGCCCGGGCCGCTCGAACCGGTGCTCGAATGGTCCTGGGAATCGACCGCGATTCATCCGACGTTCGTGCAAGTGATCAATATGCCCGTCGTCGTGGATCTGGAAAAAGACGGCACGCCCGATGTCGTCATCGTCACGAGCGACAATTTCAACGCCTCGGGAGCGGGATATCTACGTGCTCTCAATGGCAAAGACGGCGTCGAGAAGTGGAATGAAGCATCGGACACGTACAAAACGGAAAACCGCGTCTCTTCGCGCGTCACGCCCGCTGCGGCCGATATCGACGGCGATGGGTTCGTCGAAATCGTGACAGGCAAAACGGGCGGGGGACTCATTGCTTTCGAGCACGATGGGACATTCAAATGGAACGCGACCAACAGCGACGGAACGGCTTGGACGACGGGGATCGAATCGGCCACCGTGGCGATTGCGGACCTGGAAGGAGACGGCAAACCCGAAATCGTCGTCGGCGGCGCTGTATTCGAATCGACCGGCGTGCTCCGATTCAACGCGGGCGTGCACGTGGGCGGAAACAATGGCACGTATGGGCCCGTGAGCATCGTTGCGGACCTCGATGGCGTCATGCCGCAAGAAATCGTTGGCGGCAGGAGGGCGTTCCGTGCAGATGGATCGCTGTATTGGGACAATGGTCTCGTCGATGGATATCCGGCCATTGCGGATTTGGACCTCGACGGCAAACCCGAGCTCGTCGTGATTTCCGCGGGCAACGTGCGCGTGCACGACCCGCTGACCGGCGCGCAGCTCGCATTGCTCGACATGCCTGGAACGGGGCAGGGCGGGCCTCCCACGATTGCCGATTTCGACGCGGATGGTGTTCCCGAAATATCTGCGGCAAATGGCACGGCGTATTCGGTGTTCGAATACGTTGGAGGCGGCACACCGATGCTTTCGGTCAAGTGGAATCAGCCGACGCAAGATGGTTCGTCGAATCGCACGGGGTCGAGCGTTTTCGATTTCCAGGGCGATGGGGCTGCCGAAGTCGTCTACAATGACGAGTGTTACTTCCGCGTGTATGCAGGTGCGGATGGCGCCGAGCTTTACAAGGAGCCGAATTCATCGGCGACCATTCATGAATTTCCCGTCGTGGTCGACGTCGATGGTGACAACAATACCGAAGTCGTCGTGGGCGGCAACGATTTGAACCACAAGGGCGGCTCGCCGGCGTGTCCGTACGGCGTTGCCGGGGCGCGGCACGGGGTTTTCGTGTATGGCGACAAGGGCGACAATTGGGTGCGCACGCGGCGCATTTGGAACCAGCATGCGTATCACTTGACGAACATCGAAGCATCCGGAGCGGTGCCTGCGCCGGAGCATCCGAGCTGGGTTGCGCCGTTTGGTTTGAACAACTATCGGCAATCCAATCAAGGCGCTGGCGTCTTCAATGCGCCCGACCTGAAAGTGAGCCTCGAAGCGTCGCTCGAACCGTGTCCATCGGCGGTCATTCTACGTGCCTTCGTGCAAAACAAGGGTGCGCTGGGCGTGCCTGCCGGCATCAACGTCAGGTTTTACCGCGGAAGTGATGCGACGGGGCAATTCATTGGCGAGGCGCAGACGACGAAGGCGCTTTTGCCTGGCCAATACGAGCTCGTCACGATGAATTACCTCGTGCCGGGGATGGACGTCATGTCGTTTTACGTCGAGGTCGACAAGGACGCGATGGGCGGCGGCAGTCAGAATGAATGCCTCGAGGACAACAACACGGCCACGCTGGATGGCGTGGAGTGTGGAAAGTTCAATTAGGCGACATCGGTGCCGCCTGCCTGACGTGGGTCGGCGCGCCTGTCGAGCAGCTCGCTATTCCCATTGAAACTCGGAAGGCTGATAGGGCTCGAGGCCGTCAATCGGAATAGGCCCTTCGGGGGTGCCGTTGCATACCTTGACGCCCTCCTCATCCGTGCGTACTGGATAGGCATTCTTCAATTTCGACGTCACGCAAAATGGATATTTGCCGTCTTTGAGGAGGAGGCGATACTTGCTGGTTGGGGCGGCCCGGCGCGTCGATGAAAGCCCAGTGGTCGAGGATGGCGTGCGGGTATTGGAAGACGTGGCCATTGCGCGAGAGCTACCGCTCGCCTTGTCCTCTCGAGGTGTCGCATCGTCCGCGCTCGCACGCGTGTCGTTGGCGGAGTCTTGCGAACGAAAAACGAAGAAGACAATGGCGAGGCAAACGACGAAAAGGAAAGAGCCAATCACTGCAATCATTACAAAGGGCGGTTTCGAGCTTGCTCGTGCGCTGGTTGCAGCAGCTCGAGGCTGCGCGGACGTGTCCATGGGGGGTTGCATCGTTTGGGCGGGAGCGGCATTGGCGCCCGAAATTCGCGCAATGTCTTCACGCATGGCGCTGGCCGTTGGATAGGGAGGCGATGGACTTCGGGTCGGTAAAGGTAGCTGTTCACCGGGCGCTACCGTCGCCGCAAATGCAAGCGAATGCGTGTCCGATCCTGTCGTCGCAGGCATATTCGTCGCGTGCATGACGACCGTGTTCGACGATTTGTGTATTGAATCCGCAGGCAACGATTGCGATGGCGTTTCGCCTTTCATTGCGCGGAGGGCCTCGGTGACCGTGGCAAACCGCTCGTCGGGAAGCTTGGACATCATGCGATAAATGGCGGCATCGAACGCTGCGGGCACGTGTGGAGCGAGCTCGACCGAACGCGGTATGGGCGCGCCGACGTGTTTCATCACCAGCTCGGCATAGTTGACACTCGTGAAAGGTTGCGAGCCTGTGAGCATTTCGAAAGCAATGATGCCGATTGCATATTGATCGGCACGCCCGTCGGCGGTTTGACCCATGACTTGCTCGGGGGCCATGTATTGCGGCGTTCCGAAAACCGCGCCGGCAGCGGTCAGTGCCGTGGGGCCTGTTTTGAATATTTCGCTGTTGATGCGTGCGATTCCGAAATCGATGATTTTGACGATGTCGCGCTCGGTGCCTCGATCGAAGACCAGAATGTTTTCTGGTTTGAGATCGCGGTGTACGATCCCCATCGAATGTGCCAAGTCGAGCGCCGTGGCAATTTGTTCCAAAATACGCAGCACGCGCTCCACGGGCAAACCCTGGCCCGGTGGAATGAGTTTCCGCAGCGATACGCCGTCGACGAGCTCCATGACCAGGTACAGCGTTCCGTCTGGCAAGCTCCCGTAGTCGATCGCTTCGGCGATGTTGGGATGTCGCAGATTCGCTGCGGTCACAGCCTCGCGCTCGAAACGCGCAACCATTTCCCGATTGCTGTTGATTTTTTGTTGCAAGAACTTGATTGCAACGGGCTTGCGCAGTGCTTCGTGCACGCCGCGATACACCGTGCCCATACCGCCTTCACCGAGCGGCGCGATGATCCGGTAACGACCGGCGAGCGTCGATCCAATCCGCGGATCGTTGGGCGATGGTGCTACTGCGTCCCTCGGTCCTGTGCCTGGTTCAGTCATGCGAAGTGCTCCGTGCGAACGGTAAAGCATGCCCGATTGCCCGGGCTCGTGATTCAAGTATTCACGCCTTCTCGAGCCAGAGCCCTCGACGTGCTGATCATCGCTCGGACGAGCTGCGTCGTTTTCCTCGCCTCACTACGAATCCGGCAATCCCTGCCAAACCTGCAATCCCTGCCATCCACGCAGCTCGGCCGGATACGTCGCTCGCGCCAATGAAACACGATGCGCATCCGCCGCGCTGCAATTCCGCCGCTGGAAGCCCTCCGGCCTGGGGAACCTTGTCCGGCGCCGCGGCAACCAGTCCAATTTCGGGCACGTCGTGCTGAACGAATCCCGCAAGCTGCAATTGTCCACGCGGCGCAAATGCGAGGTCCTGCGCGACTTGCGTACCATGGGATTGCTCGCCTGCGGGAGGTCCGCCCCATACGCCGCGTTTCGGGTTCATGCAATTGATGGCGCCTTTCCAAGCATGCCGAATGGCGTACCGTCCCTGGAAATTGCTCACGCCGCCGCCCTCCATGATGCGCGCGCCCGTTTCGAGCTTCCCATTTTCCTGCAAATGCTCGCGCCCGCCGACGATGGGCGGTGCTTCGCGAAAAACCAAATCCTCGCCGAGCGACTCTTTCCCATAACGCGCATGAAGTCGCGTGAGCACCATGCTGTTGCGCGGATCGAATTGATCGCCCTTGGATGGAGGTATGACGTCGCCACCAAGCGTCGCGAAATCGGCCCCTTCGAGCGGCGAGCTCGGGCAAGGATCGCATGATTCCGCGCCCCACGAATATTCCGTAACGACGGCTCCAGGGTTTTTCGCGACGGTTTCATCGAAGAGCGCTGCGTAAAACGCACCAAATTGCGTACGCGCTTCCTCGGACACGTCGAGGTTCGTCGGAATCGTCACGTTTTTGTAGTTCGCCGCTTCATAACGCACGCCGCGCGCCAAGATGTGCACGATGAGGTCTTGCGTGCCGCCGGAATTGATGAGCCCCAAACGAATGGGCAGATTAAATGATTCGCTATCGTAATGGAAGCGAAGCGGCGAAAGTTTGGCCATTCCCTTGCTGTCGAATTTGACTTTTTTGACATCCACCTTCGCCACGAAAAACTTCATTCCACCCTGAATGTACGGCCTGAGCAAAGGCGCCGCGCCGGAAGGAATTTTGTATTTGTTGTCGACGAGCCATTCTTCCAGGCCCGTGGCAAACTTGGCGCTCAAAATGACAATTTCATATTCACCGACGGCAAACTTGGCTTCGACTGTGACGCCGGCACCTCGAGGCATCATCGCCGCGTCGTCCGCGGGCGCCGCCGACGGGTAGGCTCCCTCCATTTCACTATGTTTGTACACGGGCGGTTCGTAACAAGGATCCTGCTCCCAGTATTCGACGAGCCGCGGGGCTGCGAGCTTGTCCACGCGATCGAAAATGGCATCCGGGAGCGTTTTGACGTTGTCTTCCTGAAGCACGATCGGCACGGGCACGACCATGGCAAAATTTTCCGGCGGCCCCTGGTAATTGTTTTGCATCGAAAGCACCGTCTTCGTGCCTTCGCGCATCATCACGACCATCGTCGCATTGTTGAAAAGTTTTGCATCGGCTCCCGCGATGTAAAACCCACAGAACGCATCCGCGTCGTGCGAAGTCGTGGCTGCTGCAAGTGCGAGGGGAACGGCCAAGGCCAGGGTGCGTGCGGAAAAGTGGCGCATGGCGCGCATCGTCGCATGAAACCAAACGACTTTGCAAGCGACCGATGCGTGTGACTTTGGTATTTCCGTGGCGTGGCGGGATTCAGAACACCAGCGCCAGCGCCAATGCTTCCTCGATGTTGTGCATGACCTGGTTCGGCATGAACATCGGCGAATACGTGACGCTCACTTTGAGCGCCAGCGGCGACGCAATCCACCATTCGAACTTCGCCGTACCCTCGGGAGAGAGCGGAAACCCGAGCGCATCCTGCGCACCTTGATCCTGGGCTGTTTCGAATTGCGCATCGGCAAGCTGCTGGCTCGCCGTGAACTTGCCGAATCGAACGCCCGCACCGAGCACGATTGCAAAAGGCCAATCGGCCTCGCGGAAGCGCACGTTGGCTCCAGCCGATACGGAAACCTGAGCAAAGTCGGGCACGCCTTGATCGACACTCTGTTGCAAACGCGCGATCACGGGGATTGAAAAATGCGGGCCGAGATGCAATTCAGCACCAACGCGCGGGTAGATGCCAGGAACCCATCCTCCTTGCCCGACGACTTGATAAACCCCCGCGCCCGCTTCGACATGCAAACCGATGCCGAAGAGGCCATACGAGATCTTCTTCTTCGGAGCGTCATCATCGGCTCGGGCAGTCGTCGCCGCGAGCAGAATGGCAGTGCAACCAAGGCCGAATAGAGCGGATTTCAGTAGGCGAACGGCAGGGCGCATGCCATTTTTCTATCGACAAGAGCCGATTGCCGTCAAGCATCGAGCACGGGTGCGGGCATTTTGTGTAGACGTGCGCGAACCACGCTGTACGGACGGTCACGCGCGACTCATGGCTTGATCGGAACGGTGAACGTGTCGCGCGTGGCGCCCGTTTCGTCGATGACCGTTCCGACGAATTCCGTCGCCTTGACATCGATGACGACGCCATGTCTGAATGCGCCCGAAGCGACTCGTTGCGCGCACGTCGGCCGATCGATGTTCTCGTCGATCTTCCCAAGCGCGCCACCTCCGCCGCCCGCCGTGAGGAACGTGCGCCCGTCCAAATCGAATCGTTCGTATCCGTGCATGTGCGCCTGAATGACGATGCGCACGTTGTTCGCATTGAAAATAGGCTCGAATTGCGCCCGCGCGCTCGTGTCCTGCGATTTGTCCCCGCACGTTACCCACGGTTTGTGGAGGTACACGATGGACGCGCGAAAATTCGGCTTTGCCGATGCATCCGCGAGCTGCTGGGTGAGCCAAACGCCTTGCGGAGAATTGATGTCCAAGTCCTGTTCGGTGTCGACCGAGAAAAACCAAATGCCCCCCGATTCGAACCGGTAGTATTCGTTGTTTCCGTCGAACCCGGCTCCACCAAAAAAGCGCTTGTAGTATTGCTCGTACTCGTCCGGTTTCTCGAATTCGTGATTGCCGACGGCCGGCAAAAACGCTCCCTGCGCCAAGAGCGGCTGCATGCGAGGAAACCAGGACGCCCATGTTTCGAGCCCCGAGTCGTAATACTGAATGTCGCCCCCGTGCACGGTGAAGTCGAATCCATTCGGTAAAACTTGCTCCAAGAGTTTCTCCGTAATGCCATTGAGCCCCGGATTCGTGTCACCGATGGCAAAAAATCGGAACGACGCATCGGCCGGACGCGCCGTGCATACGCGTCCCGAGAGAGCTGCGTCAGCCTCGAGTCGATATCGGTAACACGTGCCCGCAGAAAGCCCAGTCAGCGCGGATTCGTGCATGTAATACGTGCCCGCTTCGTCCTTGGGCGCGCTTGGATCGAACGGCGCCGAGTACGTGTTCGTCACTTCGAACGCGCTCTCGACCGACGCACTCGTCTGTTTGTCCCCGCCCCCCTCGGGCTCGAAAACCAAGCCGCCCGTCGTGCCTGGTCGACACGCTTCCCAGCGCACGACCGCGGACGAGCCATCGACACGCAGCGACCACGGGCCTTTGCTGACGCCCGAGGCGCTCGTGCAGCGTTCGTCGGTTGCATCAGGACCGGCGTCGGCTCCGGTGCTGGATGCCGTCGATTTCGAATCGCATGCGGGAAGCAGCAATGCGGTGAAGAGAATGCATGTAGCGGGGGAGGGAGGGTAAAGCGCATGCAGCGACGATAGCGCATCTCGTGAGCGGATCGCTATCGTGAAGCATCAAGGTTCGGACGTGAATGTTCCGGTGCGCGTCTGCGTGAGAATGAACGAGCTTTCACTGTCGAAGATGCTATCCGCCGTGCCTTTGCGCGTGCGCTTCATCTCGACGTTGACGTCGCAGTTTTCGGGCATGTCCGCCTTGACCGACACCAGCGTGCCGCCCGTGATCGTGTGCATCCCCGGATCGCCGGGAACGTCGATGGTACGGGTTGAAGATGCAATTGCCGGTGAGTTCGATCGTCATCGCGTCATTCGTGCCCGCAGGAGCCCACGTGATGACGATGTCCTTCGCACGCGACATCGTCATGTTCGGAACGACCATCGAGAATGGTCCTGGCAGCTTGCCAACGCTCGCCGGCGCGTCGTCGTCCTCTTCGCGTTGCAAGTCCACCAAGAATTCCGTGTCGGCGGCAGCCGTATTGAATTCGGCTTCGTATTTGCCCGCGCCTTGCGACTGCATCTCGACGCGCGAGTCTCCGCCTGTGGCGAAAATCCTATCCCCGCCTGCAAGATCGACATACGTGTTGCTGCTGGCGCCACCCACTTTCAGCGTTGCGGTCACCACCGTCGCCGAATCCGTCGTTGCGTCGGCCCGAAGGAGCGCCGCGATTCCTGCGGTTCAGAATGTTTTCGAATCGACCGTTTCGGTACAGGCACTCAGCAAAAGAAGCCCCACGCAAAAGAGCCCGGTCTTCAAATTCTTGCTCATGGTAAGTTACTCTTTCTTGGTTGGAAGCTCGACCTTTCAGCTTGCGCACGCACGTGATGCCAGCGCAGCCCAAGGGCCAGCGTATCGCAAATGGACGCGAGTGCAGCAGCAAAATACGTGCTCGTGTAGTGCCAATGATCTCGGAAGTTTATCTCTGAACCCGACGGCTGGACCCAGGACGAGGCGTTTGTCCCTACGAGCGTTTGTCGTCGCTCAATAACGCACGCGATATCACCAGCTTCTGAATCTCGGTCGTGCCTTCGTAAATACGTAGCGGGCGAATTTCGCGATAAAGCCTTTCGACCTCGCTGCCTTCCAGCACACCCAGGCCCCCATGAAGCTGCACGGCCTTGTCGATGATGCCTTGTGCACTTTCGGTCGCATACATCTTCGCCATTGCCGCCTGCGCCGTCACTCGCTGCCCGCTCGTGTCGCGCAGGTGCGCAGCTCGAGCCACGAGCAGCCGGGATGCTTCGAGCTCCGTGGCCATTTCCGCAAGATACGCCTGCACCATCTGCTGCTGCGAAAGCGGCGCCCCGAATTGACGACGCCGCTTCACATGCTCGATAGATGCCCGCAGCGCGCGCGCCGCCATTCCATTGGCTGCCGCACCCACCGAAATACGAAACGCATCCAGCGTCTCCATCGCAATGCGGAAACCCGCACCGACATGCCCAATCACGTGCGCATTCGAAACCCGGCATCCTTCGAGTCGAACGCGCCCAATGGGATGCGGAACGCTCATCGGAAGCGGCTGCAACGTCAAGCCCGCCGTGTGTTTCGGAATGTAAAACGCCGTAATCCCTTTACGCCCAAGCGACGGATCAGCATTGGCAAAGACGACATAATGATCCGCAATGGGGACGTTCGATATGAACGTCTTTTCGCCATCCAGAATCCAATCGTCACCCTCGCGCCGAGCCACGGTTTGGAGTGATGCAACGTCACTTCCCGCCTCGGGCTCCGTCAGGGCAAACGCTCCGATGTGTTTCCCTCGCACCACATTCGGCAGCACGTCGGCAATCAAGTCCTGCGAACCGCCCAGCACGATGGGATACGCCCCGAGCCCCTGCACGGCAAAATCGCATCCGCAAGCGGCGAGATTTGTCCGAGCGCCTCGCGCACGAGCACCAAACTTCGTACGTCGATGAACGATACGTCCTGCGGCCGTCCCGAAGCAGCGCCGCCATACGCTTCGGGCACCACGTACGCATAAAGCCCCAGCGGATCACCCAGCAGCGCTGCAACACGCGCCGGATCTTCCACACCCGAAAGCACTTCGAGGTGCTCCGTCTGCAACTGCGCCGCGAGCGCCGTGTGACGCGCATCGAAAAACGGCATCAAATCCGGCACGGACAACGAAAACCTGTCGCTCTTCACTTCGCGCTCCCGCCGTTTGCCCCGACAATCTCCGCCCCGATGAACCGAGGTGAACGTTTGTCGCGATTCGCATCGAACGCCTCGCGAAAGTCCGGATGCGCCATGCACAGCGCTTGCGCTTGCGCCTCCGCTTCGATCGCTTCGCTCAGCGTCATCCCGTGCTCGCTCTCAAGCATCTGCTTCGTCATGCGATGCGCAAACGCGGGGCCTGCTGCGAGCCGTTCGGCCCACGCGCGCGCCGTCGGAAGCACTTCCTCGACCGCCACCACGCGATTGGCAAGCCCGATCCGATACGCCTCGTCCGCCCCGATGATGTCACCGAAGAACAGCAATTCCGCCGCTCGTCCTCGACCCACGATACGCGGCAGGAGAAACGATGCGCCCATGTCTGCACCCGACAAACCCACACGAGGAAAGATGAAACCGATGCGTGCTTTCTCCGCAAAAATGCGCATGTCGCACGCCGCCGCGATCACCGCTCCCGCACCGACCGCCACGCCGTTGATCGCCGCGATCACCGGCTTTCGCACCTCACAAATCGCCTGAATGAGCGCTCCCGTCACCCGCGTGAACTCGAGCAGCCCGCTGATGTCCTTCGCAAACAGCTCCGCAATGATCCCTTCCACATCGCCGCCCGAACAGAACCCACGCCCCTTGCCCGTGATCACGATCGTGCGCGCTTCCGCCACGCCATCGAGCGATCGGAACGTGCGCGCCAGCTCCCCGTACACCTCGAACGTCAGCGCGTTCAGGCGATCGGGACGGCTCAGCGTGATCTGCGCGATGCCACGAGATACTTCGAGCTCAAAGGAATTCGGCGATAGAGTCACGGTTTGTCCTTTTCTTCTTGTGATTCACGCGTCCAGCACGGCGACCGCTTCGATCTCGATCAGCGCTTCGCGTTCGACGAGCCCCGCGACGCCCACCAGCGCCATCGCGGGAAAATGCTTGCCGAGCCTCTCGCGCCACATGCGACCGATGTCGCGAATGGGATCCGCGATACGCATCCAGGTCCGTCACGTAGACCGTCATCTTCGCAATGTTCTCGGCTTTTCCACCAGCCGCGTGCACGACCGCCAGCACGTTGTCGAGCGCTTTGCCGAACTGCCCCGCAAGGTCCTTGCTCTCGAACACGCCCTCGGCGTTCCAGCCGACTTGCCCTGCGACGTACAGCGTCGGGCCGCGCGTGATGACGCCGTTCGAGTACCCCTTGGGCTTCGCAAATCCTTCCGGCTGTACGAAGGTGAGTTTGTCGTTCATGAACTCGGTCGCCTCCTACTTCATCACTTGCCCGCCGTCGACGGCGATCGCTTGCCCATGGATGCTACGTCCCGCGGGCGCGCACAACATCGCCACGACATGCGCCACTTCTTCGGGCTCCGTGAAGCGCCCTTGAGGTGACATGTTTTCGAGCGCCTTGCGCGCAGCATCCGCCGGTCGCCCCGTCTTCTTGGAAATGCGATCGATCGCCTCTTCGCTCATGCGCGTGCGAGTCCATCCAGGACAAACCGCATTCACAGTGACGGGCGTTTTGGCAATTTCGACCGCAAGTGCGCGCGTCATGCCCACCATCGCGTGTTTGGAAGCGCAATACGCGACGCTGTAGGCATAACCCGAAAGCCCCGCGTTCGACGCGATGTTCACGACGCGCCCGAATCCCCGCTCGATCATCCCCGGAATGAAAGCTCGACACAGCGCGAACGCGCTCGTCACGTTCACCTCGAGCAAGCTGTCCCAAAGCTCGTCGCTCGTGCGCTCATACGACACACTTTCGGCAAAGCCCGCGTTGTTCACCAGCACGTCGATGTCTTCCGACCGCACCTTGATCGCATCGATCGCGGCCCGGACGCTCGAACGATCCGCCGCATCCATCCGGATGGCGACTCCGCCCAAGGCAAGCGCCGTTTCGTCGATCTCCGTCTCCGTTCGACCCGTGACGATGACGCGGGCGCCTTCACTGACCAAGCGTTCGGCGATCGCGCGGCCGATACCGCGACCTCCACCCGTGATGAGAGCCGTCTTTCCCGCGAGCCACATGGTGGGCCACCTATAGTTCGTTCACTCGTCCCGCACAACGAGCGCCGTTCAGCCTCCGTCGGAATCGTGACATTGGGCTTTCCATCGCGGAGCAATAAAGGATGCAATAATGGGCGCATGCGCTCCAGCATTCATATTTCTTGCACACTTGCTTTGCTTCTCGGGATCGGCCTCGTCGGTTGCGGTGAACCGCCCGAGCCACCAGCGGCGCGGTCCAACGCCATCTGGATTGCCGCCGCAGGCGAGCCGGAAGCCGAGCTTCCCCTTTCGGAGCTTGGTTCCGTCAAAGCGGAGCCTGGTTTTACCGAATTCTTCGACCATCCCTGGCCGAGCGATCTGCGTCTCGACGGTGGCAAGGTCAAACTCACCCATTTCCCCGATCCTCGCTTCTCGGGAAATATCGCGTCGTACGTCAAGTATATGGACGGAAAGCTCGATGGCTTCTCCCCTGCCGCTGCGGGATTCGTTCGTTTTGACGGACCACTCGACGACGGCTCGTTGCCAATGCCCGATGCGACACTAGCGGCCGATGCATCCGTCCAGCTCATCGATATCGATCCGGCCTCCCCGGATTATGGCAAGCGAAATCCAGTCTCCCTCAAGTTCCGTTCTGCCAAGGGTATTTATTATCCGGAAAATACATTGGCGTTCATGCCATCCCCTGGTTTTCCCCTGCGCCCACGCACGCGGTATGCCTTCGTCGTCACGGACAAACTTCGCAATGCGTACGGCGGGCCCCTCGTGAAAAGCCAAGACTTGGCGGAGGCATTGGGAGAAAAACCTGCCAGCCGGTCGGCGACCGAAGCCGTTCATACGGCGCTCGAACCAGCGGTCCTCGAAATTGAAAAGGCCGGGGTCACACGTCAACGAATCGTTCATCTCGCCGTTTTCACGACCAACGACCCGACGGAAGAGCTGTTTGCCCTGCGCGATCACTTGCGCGCAAATGCGCCGGCGCCGAATGTCGATCCCACCCGATGGCGCATCGTCGCCACGAGCGACGTTTCAGCCGAATACACCGGGGTATACGGTCCCTCTCCCAATTACCAAGAGGGAATTCTTCCCTTCGCAAGCCCCAAAGACGGCGGTGGCTTTCATTATGAAAATGGCGCGCCCGCCATCGTCGATACGTTCGACCTCCGATTTTCCCTCACGATACCAACGTCGGATGCATGCCCTCCGCCGAAAAATGGTTATCCCATCGCGCTCTACGCACACGGCACGGGTGGAAGTTATCGCAGCTACGCGCGCGATGGAACGGCCAGAAGCTTGGCCGCGAAATGCATTGCGTCCATGGGCGTCGATCAGATTTTCCACGGAAAACGCCCGGGATCGCCCCCCGACGACGCGGAAAATGCCGAAGCACTGCGCTTCTTCAACGTCGACAACGTCATCGCTGCCCGCACGAGCAATCGTCAATCGGCACTCGACGAAGTCCAGCGCGCACGCCTCTTCACCGAAACGAAAATCGAAATACCCGCCGCCGTCTCCATTTGGGGCGATACCATTCGGTTCGACCCGACCCGCGTCACGTTCTTCGGCCACTCCCAGGGCGGCCTGAATGGGCCTCTCTTCCTCGCCGCGGATGACCAAGCGCTCGGAGGCGTGCTCTCCGGCTCGGGCGCAATCATGTCGATCACGCTCACGCAAAAAACCGCACCACCCCCGTCCGTGGCCGACATCGTCAAATCCGTCATGCTCGGGCTTCGTCCAGAAGAATTCGAAGAGGTGGACCTGTTCCACCCGGCGCTTTCTTTTGCGCAAATGCTCGTCGACGTCACCGATCCCATCCATTACGCACGCTACATCGTTCGAGAACCCCGCGGCGGTATGGCTCCGAAGAGCATTTACATGACCGTGGGCGTCAATGGGGACGGCCTCGGAGATAGTTATTCGCCGCCCGATGGCATCGAAATGCATGCCGTCGCCATGGGTCTGCCGCTCATCGGCAATTCGCTGCAGCGCGAAATCCCCGAAATGGTATGGTCCGGCGGACCGGGAATCGTGTATCTGCCTGCGAATGGGCTCTCGAATAACCTCGCCAGTGGCCAGGCGACCGGTGGCGTTGCCCAATGGGCACCTCAGGGTTCCGATGGGCATTTCGTCGTGTTCGATGTGCCCGGCGCCCGAGCCCAGGCAGACACGTTCATCCAAACCCTCGGGTACGACTCAGTCGCCATGCTGAAGCAATTTTGATGAACGACTACGCCCGGCGTTTGGCCGATATCCTCGCATCTCCGCGTTTGGTCGCAAAACGGCCAAATGCGGAGGCGACCTGGCCCTTCGAATTCGATCCTCCCGACGACATCGCGGCACTTCATGCGGCTTGCGACGGCATCCAGCTCGACGATGGCACGCGCATTCTAGGACGCGCAGAATCCGGCATATCCACCCAATGGCTCCGCGACGAAAAGTCCTTGGCGTGGGCTGCCGACCTCTTCGTCATCGGCGAACGGGACGATTTGGTCATCGTTCGGGACATCGATCGCCAATGTTTACGCGCAGGCGGCGGCGTCCTCGAAGCCCCCACCGATGGCCTCGAATCGCTCAGACGCATTTCCCTCGACATCGTAGGTTATCTCGAATTACGCATGGGCCTCGTCGATCCTCGACCGGCCCCCGAGCTGCTCGCAAAAAAGGCCATTGCCGACCGCAATGCCGGCGCCCTCGCGCATGTCCTCTCGTCGGCGTTCTACCCTGGAAATGAAGCAGATGCGGCCCTCGCAGCCCTCACGCTCGGCGACTTGCGGGCGCGTGACGGTGACGAAGAGGGTGCGCTCCGCGCATTCGAACAATATGCCGACATGCGCACGCGATCTGCGCGACGTGGTGCCGAGGCCATCGAGCGCGCTGCGGCATTTCGCGCCGCCGCGCGCGCCGCCGAAGCTGCGGGCGCAACAGCCCTCGCCGAAGCTTGTCGCACCCGCGGCAACGGCTGACAATCATCCCACGCGGCCGCGTACGCGCACGCGGCGGCGTCTCGCCGCAAGTCCCATGCCCACGACCACGAACAACCCCCACCCTGATGCATCCGACGCACCCGCGCTCGACATGCTGCATCCCCCTTCGATGCTTGCATCGCCTCCGCCCGATTCATTCGGATTGGGCGGCCCATCAGGAGGCGTCGAACACCCACCATAATCGAACTCGCAATCCGCCGTGCATCCAAGCATCCCTTCACCCGCTCCCACGAACGCACAATTCGTTTCTGCAAACAAAGTGCCGTCACACGCTTCGTTCGCTTCGAGCACTCCATTGCCGCAAACAGGCGGCGGCGCAGATTCATACACGCCAGGATTCGTCAAGAACCCTTTCGGATCAGGATCCCCAGGCTTCCAAACACAATCCGGATCTCCCAATTCCTGCCCATTCGTCCACCCGTCTCTGTCCGAGTCGAGCGCGCACAGAGGTGTCCAATCCACGTGCTGCGTCGATACGGCTCCCACCGGAATCAAAAAATTCCGCGCGTCCGATCCGAAATCCGTGTTGTAACTGGCCTTGAGATCCCCATGGCAGTTCAAGCACGTAAACTTGCTCCCGTTCGGAATATCGTCCACGCGAAACGGCCTGGCTTCCGCACGAGCGGCGATCATCAGCGACAAGAGCGATACGACGACAAGCGAAGTTTTTGTAAGCCGCATTGTGGTAGGGTAGAAGCTTTTACGTACCCTTGCAAGGGTATCATCCGCCGTTTCATCTCGAACGGAGGTTCGTCATTCGAACTCGACCGGGCCATTCTGATCATCGATACCCAGCATTGCGAGGATTTGTTCCACTTCCAGTTGAGCTTCCAATTCGGGGTTCGTGGCCAGGAACCCTTGGAGTTGCTTTTTGGCCGTCTTGCGATTACCTCGCGCGGCATTCGCAAGAGCTGCGGCATAAAGCGCGTCACCGTCTCCCGGAAACTGTCGCAGCGCCTCGTTCGCCTGCGAAAGCGCCCCTTGCGCATCACCGAGCTTGCGCAGCACGTGCGAAAGCGACACCCGCGCCCCCAAGTAACCCGGCCGCAGCCGCAGCGCTGCACGGTACGCATCTCGCGACGCTTCGAACTGCCCCGTCTCGTAAAGCGCACCGCCGAGGAAGTTGTACGCATATGCGTTTCTCGGATTGCGCTTGATCACGTCGCGTAGCACCACGAGCGCTTCGACGAACTTGCCTTCGTTCATCAGCTCGGTCGCTTCTTCCACTGCATCCCAGTGCGATGCATCTTCCGCGTCTCGGATTTCCGTTGCCATGCGCGCATCATACTCCGCGCCGAGACAATCGGCCGCTCATGTTGCAGAAGTTCTTTCGAACGGGGGCATGCTTACGGCGTTGTGCACGTGGTTTGTCCCAAAAGCTTTTCGTCTCGACAGACGACCTCATGGAGTGGTAGTGTCGGGGTCATGGGTCCTCGTCGCTCGAGTGTTGCGGAGCTTCTTCCCTTGGAAGATGACGAAATCGATCCCGTTTGGGCTGCGTTCGAGCGTGCGCCGTTCGCGAAGGAAGACGAGACCGACGAGCAGCGCAGGCTTGCCGATGAAGCAAAACGAGGACCGTTCCGGCCGGCGCACGTCGTGAGTGCCGAGATTGCCGCAAGATGCGAACGTGGCGGCTGAGCTGGTCCATTGTCGCTGAAGGAGCGCTTCGTGCGATACCTTGGCGCGATGCTGCCCGTGTCGATGCAGCGTTAATGCGCTTTGCCGCCACGGGAGAAGGAGACTTCGAACGCATTCCCAATGATCCGACCGGAGCATGGCTACGTGTAGGCACATATACCGTGCGCATTGTTTTAGATCGCCGTGAAAGACTCATTTCCGTTCTGTATGTCTGGCGGTCCTTCGACAAATAAGACTTGGAGTCGTACCTCCCTCCCCCTCGACCTCTGGGCCGCCTTCGTTGTCCTCGCCGTCGGCCTCGCCTTCTGGCTACCCGCTTTCTCACGCACCGGCGGCCACTTCCCTGTCCCCCTCGACGACGTCTACATCCACTTCGCCTTCGCCCGCTCCGCTGCCCTCGGACACCCCTTCGAATGGTCCATCGGCAATGGCTACTCGTCCGGCGGCACCAGCCTCACGTACCCCCTCGTCCTCGCCCCCGGTTGGCTCCTCGGGTTTCGCGGCGACAACCTCGCCTGGTTCGCCGCAATCATCACCTGCCTCTGTCTCTGGGACACCTGCCGCTCCATTCGCAAATTCCTCGGCCCGTCCCCCAAAACCATCCTATGCCTCGTTCCCCTCCTCTTGTTATCCGTGCCCCTCGCCGATTGGAGTTTTTACTCTGGCATGGAAACCGCTCTTTTCGCCGCAGTTCTTGGTCGATTCGTCGTATCCGCACAAAAGGCCACTACAATCGAACCATCGCTCCGAGCATCCGCACAATTCAAAGCGGGTCTATGGGGCGCCCTCCTCGTCGCCACGCGCCCAGAAGCCGCAGCCATTGCCGGCCCCATGGGCATTGCAATCGTGTACGCTGCTCGGTCGCTCGGCACCATCGCATCCCTCCTGCGCGCGCTCGGTCCCATGTTTGCCTTTCTCGCGGCCCAAGCAAGTGCAAACCTCCTATTGACATCCGAAGCTAGCCAAGCCGGCGCCGTCCGCAAATTGGTCGGAACCAACCCCTACATCACACCCGCAGAATCGGCCATCGAAGTCCTCAAAAACCTCGTCGTATTGCGCACCCAAGCCTTCGACGCAGCCCTTGGAGGCGCCCCCTTTTCATTCGGCGCCCTTGCCTTGGCGCTCATTGCAATCGCATCGCGACGCATGCGTCTTGCAGCATCGCCACTCGTCCTCGGCGCCGTCGGCATGCTCCTGCTCGTCTCGCTCAATACCACCGCCCGTTATCAAAACCTCCGTTATGCCGTGCCTTCGCTCCTCGCCATTCTCATGGCTGCCGCAATGGGCCTTCGAGCGCTCGCGGGAAACGGCCGAGCGACGCACCTTGTAGCGATTGTTTTGGGCATTGTCGTCGTAGCTGCTCCAGCTCGGCACTTTGCCCGTCAAATCGATCACTTCGCCCGCGCATCCGCCAACATCGAAGGCCAACAAGTCGTCGTCGGAAGACGTCTCGGCGAGCAAATCCCCAAACCGCGCCGCGTCTTTCTGGGTGACGCGGGCGCCATTCCGTATTTTTCTGGCCTGCCAGCCCTCGATGGCTTGGGACTCGGCGGCTATCACGATTTCCCCTTTGCCCGAGCTTCCGTGCATGGAGTCCCCGCGGTCATCGAGCTCATCGAACGATTGCCGGAAACCGAAAGGCCCGATGTATTGGCCATTTATCCGTCCTGGTGGCCGGACATCGCGCAATCGTTTGGAAAGGAATTGTTTTCGGTCCACATCGACGACAACGTCATGTGCGCCGCGCCCGACAAAGTCGTTTATGCCGCCGATTGGTCCACGCTCGCAAAAAGCGACGAAGCAAGGCCCGGTGTGATCGACGAAATCGACGTCGGGGACCTCGTGAGCGAACGGGCGCACCGTTATGCTTTCCCGCGGCCCCAAGGCGGCTGGATCATCGGCACCGCGTGGAAGGATGCCCAACGCCAAAAACGTTACGACGCAGGCCGCATCATTCCCGAGGGCCGCACGGAAGCCTTCACGTTGTCCTCATCGATATCGCCTGGACCCGCGCGCCTCGTCTTGCGCACCGATTTGGATGCTCCTGCCACCATTCGCGTGGAGCTATTGCGCTCGGATGAAGTGGTTTTCCGCGAAGAGCGTGCAATTGGTGCACGAATTGCCGAATCGTGGGGCGAAGTGATTTTTGATTTGGCGGATGTGAGGGGCGGGGACCGCGTTCGAATCACGGCTGTTGCGAATGCCTGGCGGCATCATCACGCGTGGCTGTTGCGGGATTGAATGCCACCCGCGCTCATTTCGGCGGCGGTTCGATGAGCGGCGCGCACGTCGAAACGCCTGCGCCCACGATCCGGAATCCCACGTTCGTCATGTAAAAGTTGTCGATGGTCCCCGCGACCGGATCGTATTTCGTCACGTTCGAATTCTGGAAGCCCGACGCCGCATACAGGTAGAACGACCCGCCCCAGAATGAAAATGCCCACGCCGACGGCGTTTGCAGTCCCGTGATTTCCTTCGGATTCGTTACCGCACCCGTTGCCTTGTCGATCTGACCCATTTGCACCGGCGTCGTCGTGAAGTACCCATAAAGCCGCCCGTCGCCCGTACCCGTCAGCTCCGCGCTTTGCCCCGTGAATGCTCCCGGCGAGAAACCCGCAATCGGATTCAGCGTGTTCATCGCATTGATCTTCCCAATCCCCGTCCCGCTCGTCCCGCTCACGAAAAGCGTCTCGCCCATTCCATCGGCGTCCTTCGAGAATCCCATGCCGATGCGCGCCCATCCCGACACCAGTTGCACCGTCGGCGCCGCATCGCAGCTCGCATCCTTCGTGCTCACCTTGAAAATGACTCCCTGCGAATCGAAGGAGTCCACATAATTCACCCATGCAACCGCATTGCGATCGACCGCCATCGAATTCGGCGACAAGCCTGTATTGCAATTGAGATTGCCGATCTTCGTGAACAGCTTCGCAGGCGGATCGAAGCTATACAGCTCGTTCGCATCCGACAACACGTACACCAGCTTCGCTTCGTCGCTGCAATCGTCGATCGGCCCGCCTCCGCCACCGTCCGTGGGCGGGATGAAACTTCCCCCGTCGCCTCCGCTACCATCGTTCCCGCTATTTCCTTGCCCCGAATTGCCCTCTCCGCCCGCGCCGCCACCGCCCACATTTCCAAACGTCCCCGTGCCGGAAGTCGCACTGCAACCCACGGACACGACGAACCCCAACAAGCCGACGAAACCAAGCCATTTATACGAAAGCGACATGTCAACCTCCTCTAGCGGCGACCGAGTATAACGGAATCACCCGACGCCGTGGAGGAAATGTATCGAGCAGACTCGGGTGGGCGATGCTGGGTGCAGGAAGACGATGGCAAATGGAGACAAGGGAAAGTTGTGCTGTTCTTTTACACCATCCCCCGCGACTTCAATATCTCATATGCAATTCTCGCCGCCTCCGTCCCAATCTTCTTTCCATCTCCCGACCGCAAACGACACGCAAATACCCACCTCCGACCATCTCGCTCCACAGCTCCCACGAACCAACCCACCACATCCAATGGACCGATCTCCCCACTGTCGGGCATTGCGCTTCCCGTCTTGCCACTCAGCACCACGTTTTCAGCAATCCGATCCACGAACGGCAATCGATCACGCACGTGCTCCTTCGCCTCGCCCCGCAATTCCAACGTTGCTTTTACCAAATCGACCGCTCGCGTCGACACGCGCAGCTTCCCTTCGTACATCGATGCCAAAAAAGAAACCTGCTCCCGAGGCGATATGGAAAGGCGCCCGTTCTCCAGCCAAAACAGCGTCACATCCCCCGAAGGATCCGCATTGCCATAATGGAATGCCGATAGATACGTCCGATAACGCTCGGCACCCACCTGCGTTGCAATCTCTTGAAAAAACGGAACCACCGAATGCCACATCGCCGTCGGCAAGGCATGATCGCGATTCCAATTGTCATTCCAGCGCTTCTTGCCGTCCCATTTCAAAATGGTCTTTTCGTCCTTCAAGACGCCCGTATCCAGTGCGATGATCGCATTCGGTATCTTGAACGTCGATGCCGGCAAGGATCGCTCGCCGCATTCGTCCCCACCCATCTCGAACGTTTCGCCATTGCCAAGCTCGCGCATCGAAAAGCAGCCCCGCGCTTCACCGAAAAAGTCACGCGTATCGATGGGCTTGGTCGCTGCCTGGGCGACGGGCTTTGCCTCGTTTGCTCCGCCGCATCCGGCAAGCATCGAGACACCGAGGAAAACCAGAATCGTTCGCATGACGCGCATGCTGGCACGGTGCGTCTCGACAGGCAAAGACGCGCGCCATTTTTGATGATGAAACGCCCCGACCAAGCTACAGTGCTCGGCGAGGATGCCCACGCCCGCAGCCCAAAAGCCTCCGCGAATCCATCGAGCTGCGTCGATTCTCGTCATGGCCACGATGCTCGCGTTCGTGCTGCTCGTCGGTATCGCGATGGCGCTCTATCCAGGAGGCACGTGGCTCGATCCGCTCGCGCCCGGGCACGATTTCTTGCGTAATTTTTTCTGCGACCTGACAGCCCCCA
The DNA here is from genome assembly GCA_016715885.1 of Polyangiaceae bacterium. Taxonomy (NCBI): domain Bacteria; kingdom Pseudomonadati; phylum Myxococcota; order Polyangiales; family Polyangiaceae; species Polyangiaceae bacterium. The sequence goes on along the minus strand of JADJXL010000028.1, from coordinate 151,514 downwards.
AAGCCTTGAACGGTCAGCAAAATCCCGGCGTCGTGTTTGCTCGAAGCGGCATGATGATGCTCACTCTGGGCCTATTTCCATTTTGGCTGCTCGTGACGCGCCTTTTTGCACATGCTCGCCCGCGATGGGCCAACGTCGTTTTCGTATTGGGCGTTCTGTCGACTTCGGCTGCGATGCTCGTGCCGCTCGTTTCGTCGCAACAATACGGCATTCTTCATCCGCTGCTCATTCTCGTTGCGGGGGTGCCTGGTCTCCTTGCGGGTGGGCTTGCTGCGGCTGCATTGGCCATGACGAAAAGCGCGCCGCGAATGGCCTCGATGTTCGCGCTATCGACGGTGCTCTTCGTATCGGTGGACGGTGCGCTTTATGCGGCGCACGTGATTTCGGGGCAGGCCATCAGCTCGGCGTGGCTTCCGAGCCTGCAAAAGTTTGCGGCGATGTCGCTCGTGGCGTGGATGCTCGCGACGGCGGTGGCAAGCGATCGGCGAGGCTCGGCACCTTCATGAATTCGTACGGGCCGTCCTCGGGTGCATGCTTGCTGCAAAGATATCGACGCGATATCATCGTGCACATGATCGATGGTCGCGAAGCCTTGGCACAAAGGGAGATTCGTCTTGCCGAGCTTTGCCGCGAAGGTTTTCGCCTTGCAGAACACGATGAGGGCTACAAGTCAGTCGTGCTCACACGCTTGCATCCCGAGCTTACGGTCACGCCGGATGATCTGTGGACCGCGATTCCATGGATCTGGGCAGGCGCCCTGGGCGCTCCGCCGCCCGCGACGGGATTGTTTGCACCAGCGGTCATCGATGCAATCTCGGTTTTATGCGAATGGTTCAGCTCGGACGAACCACTGGATGTGCTTCGCTCTCATTGGCATGCAAGAACTGGAAATCGACTCGCGCTTGGGAGTACATTGAGGTCTCACCCTTTCGCGGATCTTCGATCATGGTTCATCCGACCGCAGTTCGCCGCATCGTCATTGACGTCGCGCGGCTCGTGAAATCAGGCGAAATCGTAGTTTTTGGTAGTGCGTCCCTTGCGTTCTGGTTGCAGGACGCGCCCACGTCGCGTGACGTTGACGTTTGGATAACTCCATCTGACCGTGGCGAAACCGTCGAAGCTTTGATGGGCGAATTGTCATGGTACCATGAGCGGCACGATGCATACGTCGAGGTGCTTGGGCCGGAGACATTTGCGGGGCCTCGTACCTGGCGAGAACGAGCATTGCGAATTTCGGTACCTGAAGCGCCTGCTGTTACGATCTTCGTGCCGCATCCCCACGATGTGCTCATCGCCAAGCTTGAACGATTCGAGCCGTCCGATCGCGATCACATCATGAGGATCCTCGCTGAAGCCCCCCTCGACCGCGAACGTCTCGATAAGCTCGCTGGTGAATCACCCTATAGGACAGGCGATGCACCTGCCGAGAGCATCATTGCGTTCGAGCGTCATCTTTCCGAAATTCGTACAGGTCTCGCCCGATAATCGAACGTGCTCGACAGCCTCGTCAACCCGCCCCGGGCGCCTTCTTCACTTTCTTCTCGCGTCGATCCGCCAATTCATCGATGTACGCGAATACGCGCTGCTCCAAATCCCGCGGAAGCGACGCATTCGCCGCAACTTCGTCCCTGAGAGCATCTCGGAGCCGTCGCAAGAGCCCAATCGTATTCGCTCGAAGCGTCGCCGCCGCCGTGCCTGTCGCCGCAGCTTCAATCGTCGAACGATCGCTCAAGAGCTTGTCCAGCGAATCTCCCGCATCGAGGAACCCATTGACCCAATCGAGGAGCGTTTTGCCATCCGGCACCGGCAAGCTCTTCAAATCCCCTTCGAGCTCCGCGACCTTGGGCCGATTCCGCTTCGCCCGCGCCGCTTCCTCCGCATACGTATCCCCAAGAACGCTGCGCTCCGGAATGAACACTTCGCGCACCCGCAATGCCGCATTCCGCGCCGCATCCGACATGCCCGGCGTCACGAGCACCGCTTCGGTATAAAGCCAAATACCCTGCCCAAACCCATCGTGCGTACCGTCCGCATCCGCAAGCTCCGTGACATTGGCGCGCGTCGTTCGTCGCTCGGTCACGTCCTCGAGTTGCTTGGTACGGGCAGTGAGTTGGGGAACGTACACAAAGCCAATGGCGGACGCTTCGAGGTCCACGCGGCGAGTGGTCAGGAGATCCTTGAGACCCAGGTAAAGGTCGTCAATGGTTAGCTTTCGCATATGCGCACGTTGCCACGACTAGTGCGGACGAATCAACAGGAATCGACATGCGTGTGCTGATCTACACGAAGTGGGGTCGAAGGCATGTCGAGCAGGTCGCGACTTGGTGGGGTATGGGGTCGAAGACATGTGGAGCAGGTCGCGACTTGGTGGGGTATGGGGTCGAAGGCATGTCGAGCAGGTCGCGACTTGGTGGGGTATGGGGTCGAAGGCATGTGGAGCAGGTCGCGACTTGGTGGGCTATGGGGTCGAGGGCATGTCGAGCAGGTCGCGACTTGGTGGGGTATGGGGTCGAGGGCATGTGGAGGAGGTCGCGATTAGGTGGGCTATGGGGTCGAGGGCATGTGGAGGAGGTCGTGATGAGCGAAGGAAGAGCTCGAGCGGTGCATCTTGGCTTCCCGTCAAGGTTTATTTCTGGTACACCGCACGCGGTTCTGGACGGGAGCATCGAGGTTCCGCGTGTACCTGAAGAAAATCGGGATCGAAAACATCCGCTCCATCGAGCATCTCATGTGGGAAGTCTCGAAAGATGATGCGGCGGGATGGCACGTCATCATTGGTGATAACGGGGCAGGGAAGAGCACCGTGCTTCGCGCAATTGCACTGGCGCTCGTGGGACCTCGTGAGGCACCTGCGCTCCGGCAGGATTGGAATGATTGGCTGAAGCGAGGAACGAATAAGGGTGAGATTTGGCTTGCCGTTGACTGGGAGCCAAAGTTTGACAGATTTTCCGGCAAGGGGAATAAGCCATCGCCAACCAAGCAAAATGTCAATTTGACTCTGGCAATTATGCGTGCGGATCCTGCAACTGTGGTACTGCACGTGCCTGATGTAATACCAGCAGCCGATCGTCATGTGTGGGGACCAGGTGCAGGATGGTTTTCCGCATCATATGGCCCATTCCGCCGCTTCAGTGGTGGCGACAAGGATCAAGAGAAACTTTTCTATTCGAATCCAAAACTAGCACGGCATTTGTCGGTTTTTGGTGAATCGATTGCGTTGAGCGAATGCCTAGTATGGCTCAAAAACTTGCACTATAAGTTTCTCGAAGGCGATCCGGAAGGCGATTTGCTCGAACCCGTAAAAAAATTCGTCAACCAAAGCGATTTTCTGCCGCACGACACACGACTCGAATCCGTGTCCTCCAAAGGTGTTCGCTTCGTCGACGGCAATCGCTGCGAGGTGGATGTCGAGAGCTTGAGTGACGGGTATCGCTCGATTCTCAGCATGACCTTCGAGCTGATTCGGCAACTTGCGGCAACCTATGGTGCAGATGCTATTTTTGCCAAAGACGATCCCACCAAGATCGTCGTTCCCGGCGTCGTATTGGTCGACGAGATCGATGCGCACCTGCATCCAACATGGCAACGCCGCATTGGGCAATGGTTTTGCGATCATTTTCCGATGATTCAGTTCATCGTGACCACGCATAGCCCGCTCGTTTGCCAATCCGCCTACAAGGGCAGCATTTTTCGGCTTCCTCGACCAGGAAGTGAAGAAAAGCCGGCAATGGTGACCGGGCTCGAGCGGGACAGGCTTCTCTACGGTAATGTTTTGGATGCTTATGGCACGGGAGCATTCGGTGATGTCGCAGCGCAATCGGACAAGGCGCTGGAAATGCTCGAACGACTCGCCATGCTGAACCAAAAGGAGCTCACGGAGGGGTTGACGCGAGCAGAACGGCAAGAGCAAAGGAAACTGCGCGCAATTCTCCCCACGGCTGCCTCTGCGATGCCGGAGGATGACGAATGATTCGGTGGCCGGATCGGACGTTGCCTCGGCAAGCGCAGAAGCAACTCGAGCAATACCAACGAGCAATCGATGGAGCTGCGGATTATCAAGAGCGAGTCGAGCGCGCGAAAACCGATTTTGACAGGTACAATTGCAAAGGCAACAAGACGTTCGATGCGATCAAGTATGCCCTGACAAAAATGTGCTCGGGTGCGCAGCGGTGTGCGTACTGCGAGGATTCGGCTGCCGACGAGGTCGAGCACATCAAACCCAAGAACCTCTATCCCGAAGCAGCATTCGTTTGGTTGAATTATGTGTATGCATGCGGTCCTTGTAATGGGCCGAAAAACAATCATTACGCGGTGTTCGATCAAAGCACGGGGCAGCTCGTCGATGTGAGGCGCAAGAGGAACGATCCCATCGCGCCACCTCGAGCTGGGGCGCCAGTGTTCATCGATCCTCGCGCAGAAGACCCGTGTGTGCTCTTGTCACTCGAGCTTCGCAGTACGTTTTTTTTCGTTCCTCGGCACAAGCCTGACACCATCGAGTATGAACGGGCGTATTACACCATCAAAACCCTCCGCCTCAATTCTCGTGATTATCTCCCCAAGGCCCGACGTGAGGCTTTCAAGGATTACCTCGCGCAACTGAAACAATATCGAGCCGATCGTGATCAGGGCGCGTCGCTCGTAAAACTTCGGTCCATCGAGAAACACATCCGCGGGCGTGGGCATCCCACGGTGTGGTCGGAAATGAAGCGCCAACACGATGTCATCCCCTCCCTGAGAAAACTTTTCCGCGACGTTCCCGAAGCTCTGAGCTGGTGAAGCCTCTCGCGGCGCATCATCGATGATGCCCTCGTCGTCAAAACGTGGTACGTGCCCGGCCGTGCGAACGAAAGCTAGCTTCATCGGATTAGGCATCACCTGCGCCCTGCTCGCCGCTCCTGCCGCGGCCTGGGCCGATGCGTCGGCGTGGACCTTTGCGGGCGGCGGAGCGCTGATGCTGAAGGAAGGCACCGAAGAGCTGACCCCGCGCGGCGCCATGTCGTTCGACGTCGGCATGGGGACCAATCCGGATGGGAAGTTCATTCTGGGAGGGCTTTTCCGTTTCACGTCCGTTTTTGGGCTCGGACCCGACGCAGCCCTGATGGTTCGTGCCGCAACGCATGGCTTTCAGGCATCACGCTTCGGCGCCGCACTGGATGTGGGGTATTTCCAGCGGCTATGGGGATCGTATTCGCGAGGCATCACGGGGAGCCTGACGATTGGCTTTCCGCTGGGCTTTTCGCTATCGGTTCATGGCATCTACGCGACGAACGATACGATGGGATTCGGCGCCATTGCAGGGATCGATTTCTTGCGCCTGACGGTGTATCGGCAAGTATTGCTGGATGTCTGGCCAAACCCATCTCCGGCGCATAAGATTCCGCCGGCCGAAGCGCGTTTGACGGGGCCGTGGGCGAGGTTTTGATTGCCTCACCCCCCGACCCCCTCTCCCTATCGGGAGAGGGGGAGAAGACCTCACCCCCCGACCCCCTCTCCCTATCGGGAGAGGGGGAGGCTCATTCCCCCCTCTCCGCTTGCGGAGAGGGGGCTAGGGGGTGAGGCATGTTCCCCCTCTCCGCTTGCGGAGAGGGGGCTAGGGGGTGAGGCAGGAATACGCCGCGAGCGCGTCGACGAATCGATCCAAATCCTCACGCGTATGGCGCTCGGTGACCGCCACGAGCAAATCGCTCTGGCGGTCCTTGAAGAATCGACCGAGGTCGAAACCGGCAATGATGCCTTTTTCCGCAAGCGCCGTGCAAAGCTTCTGCGCGGAGCCTCCACGCACCCGCACGACGAATTCATTGAACGTCGGCGCTCCGAGCGGCAGCGAATACCCCGGTAAGTCGGCAATCTTCGTTTTCAGGTACTCGGCCTTGGCGAGGCATTGACGCGCAGCCTCGATGAAACCTTTTTTGCCGAGCATGCACATTTTGATGGTCATCGCCGTCGCGCATAGACCACTGTTCGTGCAAATGTTGCTCGTCGCGCGATCGCGACGAATGTGTTGTTCACGCGTGGCAAGCGTGAGCACATACCCGCGATTGCCATTTTTATCGACGGTTTCTCCGACCAACCTGCCGGGGATTTGCTGCAGGTATTTGCGATCGTCTCGGCACGCAAAAAGCCCAACGCCCGGACCTCCGAATTGAGGAGGCAATCCAAGCGGCTGACCTTCTCCCACGGCAATGTCCGCGCCGAATGCCCCGGGAGGCTCGAGCAGCGCCAATGCAAAGGGATCCTGCGTCGTCGTAATGAGCAGCGCGCCTTTTTCGTGCACGACTTTGGCGAGCTCGCGCAAATCCGCAATCGAACCGTAGAAGTTGGGATAACCGACGACCACGCACGCCGTTTCATTCGTCACGGCCGCGCAAAGCGCCGCAATGTCCGCGGAACCATTCGCAGCAACGGGCACCATCGTCAGCGATTTCGTGCCGTGCCCAATCTGCCGCACGTGCGTTTCGATGGTCTGCACGTATTCGGGATGCACACCTGCCGAAATGACCGTGTGCTCGCGACCGACGAGCCTTCGCGCCATCAGGACAGCTTCGGCCGCGGCACTGGCGCCGTCGTACATGGATGCATTGGCAACGGGGAGGCCGAAGATTTCGCTGACGATCGTCTGAAACTCGTAGATGACCTGCAGCGTGCCTTGCGCGACTTCGGGTTGGTACGGCGTGTACGCCGTGTAGAACTCGCTGCGCAAAAGGAGCTGATCGGCAGCAGGCGGGAAGTGATGGTCGTAGGCTCCGGCGCCGAGGAACGAGAGCATGGAGGCGGCACGGTTTTTCCCGGCCAGCTCCTCGAGGTGCCGCATGAGCGACGGCTCGTCCATCGCCGGAAGCATGTCGAGAGGCTTCTTCAGGCGTGCGCGTTCGGGGATCGGGGCGTGGAGCGCTTCGAGCGACGAAAGGCCAACGGCCTCGAGCATCAAAGCGATCTCCTCGGAGGTGTGGGGGAGGTAGCGCATGGCGTTGGAGAGATGGAACAGATGTTGGCGATGGGCTAGTGAGCGGCCGTTTTCAGCAATTCTTCGTAGGCGCCGTGATCGAGCAATTGGTCGAGCTCGTTCGGATCCGACGGCTCGAGCGCAATCATCCACGCCTTCTCGTAACAGTCTTCGTTGACGAGCTCGGGCGTGTTTTCGAGCTTGTCGTTGATGTGCACGACTTTGCCACTGATGGGCGCAAAGAGATCGCTCAGCGTCTTGACACTCTCGATGGTGCCGAACGCCTTGCCCGCGGTGATGACTTCACCGGGCTTGACGTCGATGTTGACGAGCGTGATGTCGCCGAGCTGATCGACGGCGAACGCGGTGACGCCGATGTACACCTTGTCGTCTTGCCGCTTCGCCCACTCGTGATCCTTTGTGTACCTACGATCCGAACGTACATCCGTTGCCATGACGAGCACCTCCTCTCAGTTCACGAACGCTTGTAAAAGGGTGTTTTGACGACGACTGCTTCGACCGAGCGACCGCGGCAGTCGACGACGAATTGGGTTCCGATTTCGGTCATGGGCGCGGGGAGATACCCAAGGCCGATGTTCTTGTTGACGGTGGGCCCTGGGCCGCCGCTGGTGCACACACCGACCTTGACGCCTTCTTTGCTGAGCAGCGGGTAACCGTGCCTCGCGATGCCTCGACCGACCATTTCGAAGCCCACGAGCTTCCGGGACAAACCTGCCGCCTTGATGCGTTCGAGCGCCGAGCGACCGAGGAAGTCTCCTTTGGAAAACTTCACGACCCAACCAAGACCCGCTTCGAGTGGGTTTGTCGTTTCGTCGATCTCGTTGCCGTAGAGCGATAGGCGCGCTTCGAGGCGCAAGGTGTCGCGAGCGGCGAGGCCTGCGGGGAGCAGTCCAAGTGGTGTGCCGAGTGCGACGAGGGTGCGGAAGATCTGCACGGCGCCGTCGGTGGGGCAGAAGATTTCGACGCCGTCTTCGCCGGTGTAACCGGTGCGTGCAACGGTGCAATGCACGTTGGCGAGCGACACGTCGCGGAAGTGAAACGACGGCAATTCTGCGAGCGCAGGGCCGTCTCCGCCGGCGAGGGCGAGCACTTCGAATGCCTTGGGACCTTGGAGCGCGATGAGGGCGGTCCTGTCCGAAGCGTCTTCGAAGTCGCAGTGATTCTCCGCTGCGGCGCGGAAGTGCGCGGCGATCTTTTCGCGATTGGATGCGTTGCAGACGACGAGCCACTTGGTCTGCGAGATGCGGTAGATGATGAGATCGTCGAGGATGGTTCCGGTATCGTTGCAAGCGACGGTGTAGAGCGCTTGGCCGTCGACGAGTCGAGCGACATCGTTGGTGATCAAATAATTGACGACGCTCATGGCGTGCTCGCCACTCAAGATGAGCTCGCCCATGTGGGAGGCGTCGAAGATGCCCGCAGCGCTACGGACGGCGCGGTGTTCTTCGGTGATGCCCGAGTACTGCACCGGCATTTCCCAGCCAGCGAACGGAACCATTCGTCCACCGAGCGCAACGTGCTCGGCATGGAGGGGCGTCTTTTGGAGTTCGGCAGGAGTTACGGCGGAGGTCGACACGTCGGGCGATGTAGTCCGAATCGAGTGCGAAGTCGATGCTCTATGCGCGTTCATGTCGTGGCCGCACTGCGTCGTGGGGCAAACGCGCGGCCAAAAGCGGCATGCGTCGTGAACGCCACAGGCGGGCAGGCAGATCAGTTGAGATGGGAGGGGTCGATGAGCTCGCCTTGCGGTGTCATGCCGACTTGTCGCCAGCGCTCTTCTTCGGTGAGTCCAGGTTTGGCGGGAGGGCGTGTTTCGTCGCGCACGACGAGGTTGGTGCGCGTCGAGCCATGCGCAATGACTTCGATGCGAAGCTTGTGCGTGGGCGCGGCCTTGGACGTCGCTCCTTCGAACACGGTTTTCGTCGGCAAGGTGGTGACTCGTTCGGCGATGACGCGTTCGCGCACGTAGTTGACGACGTTTTTGGCGGGTACGTCGGCGCTGGCGAAGACGGCGTCTGGAAAGCGCGTGTCCACGTTCATCACGCGCGGGAGCTTGATGCCGAAGGCGTCGACGGTGCCTTCGGCAAGCTCGCCGGGACGAAGCTGATCCGGTGGTGGAGGGGGAGCAGGCGCGACGGGTGGGGCCGGACGCTGCTTGGGTTCTTCTCGACAAGCGGGAAGCAGAACGGCGAGGAAGAGGGATATGGCAATGAGCTTCATTCGAGAACCAAGCCCCAAGAATCGATACGCACGGATGTTCGCGGAGGTGGAAGCGGTTTGGTGACCGAGTTTGTCTTGGAGGGGCCGCCATTTCCGCCCGCTGGCTCGCCGGTTTGGTAAACCAATTGGAATTGCCCGGCGGTCGAATTGCCAACCGACGTGAACGAACCGAGGTATGGATCGGGATAGGTGACTTCTTCGTAGCAGTTTGGCGTTTGCGCGACGGAGACACCGAATAACGCGGCGCCTGGCGGTTGGTCTTCGAAGAACGACAAGGCTGCGGGATTGTTGATGGGGTCTTGCACGAATCTTGCGCAAGGCCAATCCGTGGGCGGCGTCGGAGCGTTGTCGCCGCAATTGTTCGCCTTCAAGAAGTCGACGCCCCAGATCGAGCCAAACCCGTCGGAGCAGCTATTGAGCTGCGTGCCGGTGGGCGTGAAGGTGGAGAAATATGCGGCGCCATTGAAGAGCGAAATGGGGCCGGTCACGCGAATGCCATTCTCGAACGGAATGACCCAATTCGATTTCGTGACCAAAACGCCGTTTTCTCTGGTCTCGCTGATGGACCAAAGCTTGGTTCGGACATTGGTGCTCTTGGTGAACGTCTCTTGATCACCCGTCGATATGAGGATGACAGGATTGCCAATGGCATCGACCGTGGGAATGGGCGGCGTTTCGATGGGCTGACGATGGGCGACCGCGTCATTGCTCATCGAATACGAATCCCACACGAGATCGACGGTCCAATTGGCCGGTTTGGGATCGCGCATGTCGACGCGCCACAATGCGCCATCGGCATCGCCGACGTAGATTCGATCGGATACTTGGCCCGCTTGCGAAGGATAAGCCACGGGAACGCCGGTGACGGGCGAATCGAATACGCCCGTTTTGACTTTGGTGGCCGGAAGTGCCGGGCCATCATCGACAGCGCCGCGGAAATTCATGATGATTTCGCCATTGTCGATACGCACGATCGTGAGCGAACGGGCGGGACCAACTTTATTCGTGGCATCGTGCCAACAGCGCACGGAGCCGCCGCCGAGTTTCGGTTGGAATTTATCGAGTGACCAAACGGTCGAGCCCGCGGTGATGCGGCCGCATGTGCCTGTCGCGAGCGGTGTTGCGCCGCCGGGAAGAATGGCGACGGCCACTTCGCGCACGTCTTGATTGCCATCGTCGAGGGCGACGGTCGTAATGGTTGGTTTGACGGTTTTGTTGGCGAAGAGCGGTTCGCCCGCGGTATTCGTCGATAGTTGCCACAAAAATTGCGGCGCCGCAGGGTCCGTCACGTCGAGCGCATAATAAAACCCGCCGCCTGCGCCGCCGGATCCGACGACGACGCTGCGCCAATTGACGCCGACGGCTCCACCTTCGGCTTGCGCGCGTGTGCGGCTGAAAACGACATCCTTTGCGATCAAACTACCATCGAGGAGGAGTGCTTGACGACCGTAGGTGGGCAAAATGCCGGGCAATACGTAAGGCGGGATGAACGACCAAAGCTCGTTGTTGCGCAATTGATCGGTTGGGAGCAGGTCGCTCGGGTCGTTGGCTGCGACTTTGAAGCCGTGCAGCTGTCCGTCGGTGGTGGCCGCGTAAAACATGAGCGGCCGCTTTTGAATGACCGGGTCGGCCGCGAAGGCGGCATACGATTCGTCACGCAAGTATCCGTTTGGCGTGCCAACCATGACGGGCGCTGCATGGTAAATGCTTCCGAACGCGTTGCCATCGCGGCTCTGCGGGACGCCGGGCATACCAACTTCCCAACGAATCGTGGTATCGGCGCAGGACGAAGCGGTGGCGCCCGCGCCAGCGATGGCCTTGCATTGCTCGGGAACGGGAGACGCGGGGATTTCGAGCGCTTTGGGCTGAGAAGCGAGCGTCGAGGCGAAACTCGAGCCTTCGAGCAATGACGTCACCGAGCCACCATAAAGGCCCAATCCATCGTCGCTCGTGAGGTTTGGCCGAATGGACCTCTTCGAGCGAACGAATCCGCCGACTTCGGTGCCGATGACCGTGAAGAACTTGCGCGTCGGATTGTTCGTATTGAGGTTTGCCCCGAAATCGTCGCCTTTGGCGGGGTCCATGGGGGCCAAGACGGGTTTGAGCACGCCATTTTGATTTTCGCAGACGTACCGCTTGCGTTCGAGGTTGCCGCTCCAAAGCGCGCCCGGCGCTGCATTGAAGGAGGTATTGAATTGGTAACCCGACGCCGATGCGTTGCCTTGGGCAGCCGCCGTGCCGGCTCCGGAAAACGTGGGGAACGTACGCGTGGTGCTGCCGGCTGCGACAATCGACAAGACGCTGTCGAGCACGGATTTCAATGTCGGCAAGTCGTCCGCGAAATACGCGCGGTCGGTCCCGCCTTCGTACGCAATGCGCGCGAGGTTGCAGCAGGCTTTGAGCGGCCCCGTGGCCGTTGCGCAAATGCCGTTCGCATCCGTCAATTGTGCCGGCGTGAGGTCGCTGCATTTTACGCCGTTGGATTGCGACAAACCGAAACCGACGGCGAACGTGCGGATCGGATTCGACATCGTGGCGAGCTCGTGGGCGATTTCGTGCGGTCTGGGGAATGGGCATTGACCATTGCCCGCGGCGCAATCGTCGCGCAGATCCAAATTCGGTTCACCGTCGGAGAGCACGATGATGAATTGATTGCGACAACCGCCGAGGTAATACGGATCTTTCGAAGGGCCGAAGTATTCGCTGGGATTGGCCGGATCGGTCGAAATGTCCTCGAGCAAAAACGTCCTGGCGTCGGCCATTTGCCCTGCGAGCGGCGTCGCGCCATACGGGCGCATGGAGAGCAGCGCCGATTGAATGCGCGCATTGTTTTGCTCGTTTTCGTTCGTCGTAGCGTTGCTCCCGCCAAACCCGATGAGGCGGCCTTCCCAAGGAGGTGCGGCCGGGTTTCTCGCGCCAAGCTCGAAATCGGACGGCGCGCAATCGGGTGGATTGCCTTTCGCCGCCGCTCCGCCATTGTTCCAATTGAGGTAATAACTCCAATTGCCTTTGACTCCATCCGCGTGCGCAATGGTCCCGGCGCTCAGGCCGGTGCCTGCATTCGGCGTCGAATCGAAGGTCATCAAGGCGAATCGCACGCGGTCGCTGTACACGTCGAGGAGCCCGTCTTTGGCTTGTTCGAAGGGCGTAGCGCACGTGCCCAAAGGGTTGTCCCAAGGATGCGACTTGATTGCATCGGCGGGCCAATCCCACCAATTGCTGCCCAGATTTCCGGGGCCATAGGTGCAGCCATTCGAGAGCACGCGATGAAATGGGAGGTAATATTTGTAATCGAGAGGCTGAACGTTGCCGGGAAGCGAATATTCGTTCAAGAATTCGGTGGTATTTCGAGGCTGCGCAACGCACGAGAAGTTTTGAATCGTTCCCGTGAGCACCGTGAGGAGCGATGCCCAGCGATTGAGCGGCGTGGCCGTTCCCGGAATGCACGCTGCACCGGCATCTTCGGGCGCCGTGCCCGTCGTCATCAATTCCATCGATCCCGACGTATCGATGAGCAAAAGCACGTTGGGCAGCGGCGGATTGACGTCGAGCTGCGCGCCCGCTATCGATGCCGAACAAAGCAATGCCAGCGCGGTGAGAGAAGCTGAAAGAATTCGGGAGGGATTACGCATGGTGAAATTCCTCAGGGGCCGCCGACGGGCCCGACAATGAGTTCGGCGCGGAAAGTGGTATTGGCGAGCGTTCTGGCCGTGCCACCGGCCGGGGTTTGTCGGATGCGACCCGTACCGTGCAGCATGACGCTCATGAAATTGACATTGGCTGCGCCGGCCGATGTGTAATCGAATCCGCTGATGGGTCGGTCGACACGGAACAGGTCATTCATTTCCACGAGCATGTCGGCGTTCGTGTCTGGAATGCGTCCGAGCGTTCCGTGGGCGCCTGTTTGTTCGTCGTACCCCTGGAACAGCAAGAGGCCGAGCTCTTGCTCGATGTATCCCCGGCCAAACTGTGAGCATTGGGGATAAAATGGATCGGCTAGTTGTCCTAGACAAACCTTCGAGTTTTGCTTGGCGAGAAAGTTGACGTGCGAGCCGAGGTCGCGCGAGAGTTTGGCCATTACGGAATTCATGGCGGTTTCTGCGAAGTAGCGACTTTGCGTCGATACGCGTGCCGCGCCCGTGGTGCTCGTGGCAATGCTGCTGGCCTGCGCGGCAAAGAGTCCAATGCCCGTGAGCATGGCGAGGACGAGGACGACGACGAATACGGTCGCGCCGCGTTCGTCACGCCTCCGAATTGCGCGATTCCGAATGCGGGATTTCATCGAAATCCTCCCTTCATGTTGACCAGGTTGAACTCACGCTCGAGCGTGCGCACGCGGGCAAACTTTTCGGCTCCTTTGGCCGTGCTCACGAAAAACCGATAAGGACGCCCTGCTTGTCCGGGCAATGCGGTGGGTCGATCGGGTGCACGCGACCTCGTCGAAAGGCGCACGTGAACGGAACGAATGCTTTCAGGCCGCGAGCCAATGACATCGGCCGGGCCGGCGATCGTGTAAATTTCGCTGTTCGGCGATGGATCGAGAATGGGGAAACGTTCGAGAATGGGATTGTCCGGCTGCGAATTGATGGCGAGCGCCGTCAGACCAAAACGCATTCCCAGGGCAAACTCGGTAATGAGCTCTTCGGTTCCGGGCATGACCGTATCGTCCGGCGCGAGCTCGGAACGAATCAGCTCGGTGCGAATATCGTCCCCGACGACCATATTGATGGGTTGAACGTAATCGGCGAAAGCGGCGTCGTTGACGACCGAGCGAACTTCGTATCGGACGCGTGAAATGACGTGAACGGGGAATCCGCTGCCAAACCCTTTGATGGCACAAGGCAACAAGCTTTGCGGCTGCATGGGAACGGTGGGTGTGGCTTCGAGCGCCACGGAAATGGCGTCGACGGGAGCGCCCGATACCGAAAACCCTTTGATGCGACCATAATAATCGCTCGTCGGTCCTTCGATGTGCAGGATGCGGCCTGCGCGAAAGATTTCTTGTAAACGCGGCGTGATGTCGCCGCCATTCGCGAGCGCGGTCAAACGGCGCACCGCGCGGCTTTGCGGTTGCAGGACGATGGTTGCGCCCGTCGCACCAGGCAGGGTCGTATTCATGACCCAGTTGTCGCCCGAATCCATATCGCCGGCGATGGTAATGCGTTCGTTACGAATATCGTTTCCGGCATTCTGCGGCAAATCCGGCAGAAGCTCGATATGTACGGGCGCGAGGCGTCGCATTCCGGTGGGCCAATCGGCAATGCCGAGCCAGCATACGCGCACGTCGGTACGCGGGTTTTTCGTCGTATTGCGCCCAGCGTGCTCGATGTCGATTCCAATCCGTCCGAGGCCGTTGGCCACGGCCATTTGAGCGTACGACATGCGCGCTTCTTCCTGGAAGAGGCGCACGGCGTTTTTCGATAGAAGCACGGCTGCCGTGGCGACGAGCGATCCGGCTGCAATGGCAACCAAAAGCTCGACGAGCGTAAAACCACGCGCAGAGACGCTGGCGGGCGAGCGCGCGGAGAGCGCCTTCAAAACGCGAGAAATACGCATCAGTTCGATGCCTCCTCTTGCCCGATCATCGTCGAAACGTAATAAAAGCCGTAGCGACCATCGTTGGTTTCGATGTCCGCCGGGGCCGTCGTGCGACATTCCGTCATTGGCGAGAGATCGCGACGCCAAACCACGCGCACGATGGCTCGAATCGCAATGGGATGCGTCTGCCCCCCGAGCGAATAGGGTTTTTCGACGGCGCGCGCCAATTGTAAATGCGTGCAAAACACGCCATCCGATACCGGCGCACCGGAAAAACTATCGGCTCCATGAACGTCGGCCAACGGCGAGCTCCAATTGGGAATCTCGGGCGCAAGCACCCAACTCGCTGCATTCGGCGGGTTTTGCGCATTGTACACGCCTGCGACATTGAGCCACCGCGTATCGGCGAGATCCGGCATGCCCATCGGATCGTTCCATTGAAGCGAGTCCGACTTGAGCCGTTCGACCCACGTCCCCGCCACTTGCCTGGCCGCATCCGCCATTCGAGCGTTCGTATTTCCGACGAGCGACACCTTTTGCAGCGCAATCACGCCCGTCGTCCCGACGGCCAAAACGCCGAGCGCCATCATGACTTCGATGACTGAATATCCTCGTGAACCCTTCATTGGATCAACCTCGGCAATCCGTAGGAAGGAATGAGCACGCGACGCATCACGTTCGACTGGAGGTTTTTTACGTAAATCCTCCCAGCTCCGGGCATGTCGGTGAATACCCCTTCATCGTAACGCACGTAGGCTCGACGCTGAGAATAACAAACGTCGGCCTTCGGTTTTTCTTCGTTCGTATTGGTCAAATACCCTACCGAAGCATATTGAGGAATAGACTTCGTTCTGATATTCAGCACTTGTCGCAGATGCGCAGGATCGGTCCAATCGATCGCATTGCAACGCCTCGGCGATACCAGCGTCGGAAACGGCGTATCGAGCGTCGCCTTGACCAATTCAATATTAGGTTCATTGCCGCCCGTCCACCTCACGAGATACGTCGATTGCTCGGCAGATTCGATGTATGCCTTGCGGTAAATCTCGGCAAATTGCATGTTGAGCCGACTGAGGCTCGTGTCGCGCATGACCTTGATGAACGACGGCGCAGCAACGGCCGCGAGCACCGCGATCATGAAGACCACCACCATCACTTCAGTCAGCGTGAAGCCGCGCAAGCGTGACAAACGCCTTGCGCAGGGGCGAAAATCGACGGGGGCAGAGGAAGGACAAATCACCAAATCCAGATTGTAGCAAGCCTCGTGCCCCCAATGCCAGACTTCTGAGCGCGAAAAAAACGGCATTATGCGCAGCCTCGGCGCCCTTCGAGCTAGCAATGATTGCGATGCCACGCAAAAAGTGCGAGCCCCACATCGATCGACCAGGTTGCGTATCGGAAGGAGCCGTTGCATCAGGGAGCATCATGAATCTCTCCCCGGCCTTCGCCCCCACTCGATCGAACATGCTCCGAACGTGCGTCCACGCCGCCAGCTTGGCAGCCATCGTGACGCTTTCTTTCGGCTGCAAGAGCAATGAATCGAAGGGCACGCCGCCTCCGCCCGCAGCTCCTCTGCCCAAGGCAAATGCATGTGAAGCAGGTGGCGGCACGCTCAGCGATCCGCAAACGGCGGCCGTGATGCCTCGCAAATCGAGCCATTTCTGCCTCGATCCAAACGGAGGCGACAAGGTCTATGGCGAGGGAGCATCGCTGCCCATCGATCAAATCTGCGACATGTTCGATGGCGAGTGCGAGATCTACAAAGGCTTCGGCGTCAAGCGGGTCGTCGAAATGCGCTACGTGGATGGCGGAGGGAGCGCCGCGACGATCAACGTGTACCTGTCCAAATTCGGCTCGGTCGACGGCGCTTATGGGATGTTCACGAAGCGCGTCGTGGGCGATGGAGATCCAGCAGGTGAAGACACGCCGCGAGCCATCGAAGGAGGCGGCGCCGCAGCGCTTGGTGTCGGCAACGCGTACCTGTGGCGCGGCGCGTATCTGGCAGAGATCACGTACAACGACGATGCCGCAGCGGAAGCAGCGATCAAAGCAGCTAGCGACAAACTCCTCGTGCCGCTCGTGAAGCAGATCGGGGACAAACTCCCGGGCGATACGGATCTGCCCGCAGCCGCGGCCGCACTACCCAAAGAAAAACGTGTGGCGCTCGGGATACGACTGTTGACGAAGGACGTTTTCGACATCGCAGGCGTGGGCCCGGGAGCGTTCGGGTATTACCGCGACGGGGACAAACGCTATCGCTTCGCCGTGATGATTCGCGCTGACGAAGAGCAAGCGAAAGACGTGCTCGCGACGTTGGGGAAGCAGCAAGGCGCAACGAAGGAAAAGGGCATCGGTGATGGTGCGGTGCGCCTCATGCGCAGCGAAGAGGGGCCCGCGGTCGAGTGGCTGTTTGCACGCACGGGCGCAAAACTCGTGGGGATCGGGGACGAAGAGCGCGCGCTCCGTAGCGGCATGACCGCTGAGGAAGTGGCGAAGGTGTCGCTCGGGAAAGACGACAAGGCCACGCGCCTCAAGGAAGCGCTCGCGCAAAAGCTTTGAGGTGCAACGGTCTCGCATCTCACGCCTCACCCCCCGGCCCCCTCTCCAACTTCGCGGCTTCGCCGCTTCGCGGAGAGGGGGAGAGTGGAGGCGTTGACGCCAGTTCGAACTACTTCGTCCTCAAAATGACGTGGTAGCCGAAGGGCGTTTCGACAAGGCCGCTGACTTCACCGACCTTGATCTTCTCCAAGCCTTCTTGGAACTGAGGCACCATGGCGCCTTTGGGGAAGGTGCCGAGATCGCCGCCGCGTTGCCCCGCGCCCGGTTCGTCCGAGTACTCGGCGACAATCTCTTCGAACTTCTTGCCGCCCTTGACCTTCTTCAGCGCCTCTTCAGCGCGCGCTTTGGCTTCTTCCTTGGTGCGCGTGATGGTCGCAGGCGCACGCATGCTGCCCTTGTACATCACCAAGAAGTGCTTCGCGCCAAACATCTCGCGCTGCGGTTGATTCTGCATCGGCTGAGGACGCGGAGGCGTTGCGGGCTGCGGAGGCGTTGCAGGCGCTGCCGCCGTCGTCGTCTCGGTCGCAGGAGCGCCGGCGGGTTTGGCCGCGAGGAATCCGAGAGGCTTGTTGAACATGCCGAAGAAGCCAAGGATGCCGACGAGAACCAGCACGCCAAGAACAACGTGAGGCGTCCACCAGTAGGGATCCTCTTCGTCCCCATGGGCACCCGCATCCTGCCCTTCGGTTTCCCCGTGAGCGTCCTCTTCGTCGTCCTCTTCGTCGTCTTCTTCGTCGTCCTCTTCCTCTTCGTCCTCGTCGTCCGCTTCATCGGCATCATCTGCTGAAGCAGCCTTGGAGGTATCGTCGGACGCTTCTTCGTCGTCCTCTTCCTCTTCGTCCTCGTCCTCGTCCTCTTCGCCCTCTTCCTCGCCGTCTTCTTCTTCCTCTTCCTCTTCTTCGTCTTGCTCTTCGTCGAGCTCCGGATCTTCTTCGTCCTTGCGCTTTTTGTCGGTCTCTTTGCTCATGTGGCCTTCTTGATGAGGGGGGCTTGGCCCAAACGTTGCGCCGTCCGGACGGCGCGATCCTTCGAGTGGTCGATTAGCACGCGATCACGCGGTTCGTTAGACGATCTCCGCGTAGCCGCTCGTCAGAACAGGCTCCGATCGTCCCTTGACGCTCGCATGGAGCGCCACTTTTCCGCCTTCGAGAAGGAAGCCCTGCGTGACGATCGTATCGCCGGGCCAGACGGGTCTTCGAAATTGTGCGGACATCATGCGCAGCCGCGATGCGTCTCCGCCCGCAAGGTGCTTGATGACGGCGCGAGCGGCAAATCCATAGGTGCAGAGGCCGTGCAGAATCGGGCCCTGCGGAAAACCAACCGACGCAGCAAACTCGGGGTCCGCATGCAAGGGGTTGTAGTCGCCGAGCTGCCGGTAAAGCAGAGCTTGCTCGGGTGACGTGGTTTCTTCGTGCGTAAAGGAAGGCTCGCGATCCTTGGGCATCGAGGGTTCGTCCGGGTCCGCCGGCGGGCGTGGCCCGGAAAAACCTCCTTCGCCACGAAACAAGATCGCCCACGTCGTCTCGAAGACGGGTTCGGAGCCGAGCGTGCTTCGCGTGTCGATGACGACCTGCGCGAGCTTTTTCATGTCGTAGATGGCGCGGATGGTCGCCGTCGTGAGCAGCGTGCCCGAAGGCGGAAGCTTTGCGAGTGAACGAATTTTTTGACCGCCGTGCACCACCATGGCCAAGTTGCCCCCGGTGCGTACGAGCGACTCGAAGAGCGGCGGATGCGCAGGGATGACGGCGAACGTCGGATACGACGCGATGCCGCCGGGACTGCCTTCGTAGAGATACGCAAGCTCGTCGCGCTTGGCGCCGATGCCGAGCGCATACAAGGCAAGGTTTTTCCAATCGTACGTGTACGAGTGCGGTTCCGTGGTGAAACCGACGCTCGAAAGATCCAGCGCCATCGCGTCTCCCGTACCGATGCTGCGTGTGCGAGTCAATCGGCTAGAGCGCGATTCGGTACGCGATGAGCAGCCCAAAGTCGAGCACGTCGACGTTGCCGGAGAGCGATGCGCTGTCACCCGTCGGAGCGTGGCGCGGTTCATCTGGCAGCAGCCACTTGGCGTAACGCATGGTCGTGCCGAGGAACCAGTTCGGAGCAACCGTCCACTCGCCACCGATGGCGACGCCGGCTGCAAGGCCTTCCGTGGAGATCATGGCCGACTGCGGACCCACGTACGCGGTGTCCGAATACGGTTCGCGATCCGTGATCACGCTCCACGTGTCCTTGATGATGACGCCGCCAAGCGTGACGCCTCCCCACCACTCCCACTTGCCGGCACGGATGCCGTAGTAGCGAGCTTGGGCCTCGACCAGAAAGTAGCTGCGGTCGTGCTCGCGTTGAAGCTCGGGTGCACCAGGAGCAGAACCAGCAACGAGCGACCCTGCCCATGCAATGCTGGCCCCAAGTCCGATGCGGCCAAACCGATACTGGTTGTACACGCCAAACGCGCCGCTCGTCTCGCCCTTCTCGCAACTCGTACGCGAACGAGGACAAACATCTGCAGCAGGCAAGCTGAGAAGACCGACGTTCAGGGACACGAGCGTGTGCGTGTAGTTCTGATCGACGGCCACAGATGCGCGCCTGGCCGCCGCCGATTCCTGGTTGTCCGCTCGAGCTGGTCCGGACAAACCGACGAGTGCTGCGACAAACGCGACGCCGAACCACATCCCGCAAGCGGCTCTTTGCCGGCGCGTCACAATCATGGGCCCCCTCCAGAAGCCTGCGACGGGCGACGATTCATGTCGTTCTTCGGATCCGCCGTGCTCGACGTCGCGCTTGGTGCGGGTGGCATTGCCGCTGAAGGCAAAGGCGATGCGTTCGGCAACGGCTTTCCTTCCAGCTCGGCGACCAAATGCTGCGCCGTCGTAAGCGACGGATGAAGCGACACGGCAACACGCGCTAGATGCAGCGCCTCCGCTGGATCACCGGCGTACTTGCGACCGAGAGCGCTCGTGACGAGACGCTCGGCAGCTTCGCGCCTCAGCTCGAGCACGCGAGCATCGCCGGGCCACTTCGCCAGAGCTTTGTCCAAAATGTCTCTGACGTTGTCGTCCGCAGGCGCATCCCACGCTTGGCGCTTCATGGCATCTCGCGCGGCTTCGAGCCTTTCGGGGAGCGAATCATCCGAGCTCGTAGCGACCAAACCGAATCGTTTGCCCCCGATGACCGCGACGAACGGTACGACCACGATGCACAGCGCGACGGCCACGATACGCGTGAGGCGCGAACGCCGCTTTTCATCGCGCGCGTGCTCCGCGTGCTCACCGAACGGCTTCTCCGTCCCCTGCATCGTCAGCTCGGGCGACGCGGGCGAATGCAGCGCGGTTTCGGTTTTCGCGGCTGCTTCGAGGTCGGGTTCGGCAGGACGAACGCTCGGCGTTGCCTCGTGCGGCGGCTCGACATCCTTGGACGACGGCGACTGCGTCTCCGGCGTGGCGTCCGCGGACAAACCCGCCTTCGATGGATCCACCGATGTCGCCTGCGCCTCGAGCGCGGTCGGCTCAGCCGCTGACGTGGGCTCCGATGACGCCGGCAGCGGCGTCGATTCCGCCGTGCGCGCCGGAATGCCCCCGATGCGCGCCGCAAGCTCGGGCGAAAGGTCGAGCGACTTCGTGCGCTCCTTCGACGGAAGCTTGACCGCTCCCTGCCTCGCAGAAAGCAGACCCGCGTGAAACACCTCGTCCGGATCGAGCCCGCTCTCACGCACCGCAGCGAAGAGATCCTTGCCGAACGCACGAGCATCCCGAGCGCGCTCGTCGGGCTTCTTCGACAAATTGCGCATGATCACGTCCGCGATCGGCACAGGCACGTAACTCGCCCGCGGAATGGTCCTCAAATCCGGCGCCGGCGCGTGCGTGTGCTGCACCAAAATCTGCACGGGCGAATCACCTTCGAACGGAGTTCGTCCGGCCAAACATTGGTACAACATCGTAGCAATCGAGTAGACGTCGGCAGCCGGAGTGACCGGTTTGCCCTCGGCACCCTCCGGCGAGATGTACCGGGCAGTGCCGAAAATGAGGCCCGCCTGGGTGGCCATCGAACCATCGGTCCAATCGAGCCGGGCGATCCCGAAATCGAGGACTTTGACGAAGTCCCTATCGTCGCCGCGACGAATGAGCATCACGTTCTCCGGCTTGATGTCGCGATGCACGATGCCCTGCGCGTGTGCTTCTCCCACCGCTTCGCAAACCTGAATCACGATGTGAAGCGCTCGTGAAAGCGGCAGCGCCGAAGGCACTCCGCCCGTGCCCGCTGCGGCAAGTGCCGACAAAAGCGACATGCCGTCGAGGTGCTCCATCACGAGATACATCTCGCCACCCACACGCGGATCGCCCTTTTGCGGAATCGATCCCGCCATGAGCACGGAGACGACGTTGGGGTGCGACAGGCGGCTCGCAATCTTCGCTTCGCGATGGAATCTGCCTACCAGCTCCGCATTGCCGCTCAGCTCGCGATGAAGAATTTTGACAGCAACGTCGCGTTCGATCCCGCCCTGAAACGCGCGGTAAACGCGTCCCATCGAGCCGATGCCGATGAGATGCTTGATGCGAATGTGCCCGGCGAGCTCGAGGCCCACGTAGAGATCGATGTCGGCGTTCGAGATGGCCGCGCCCCGAAGGTTGGCGAGGGGCGTTCCGTCCTGCGGACAGAAGAGAACATCCGCGTCGTACCCCTGGGCGCACGACGGGCAACTCTTCGAAGAGGACGAGGTCATCGGCAAGCCCGAGTGTAGCAGGGTGCGAGAACGCATGGATCCCGCGCTGGTGACAGATTACCGTCCGCCCCGGTGAGCAAGGCCAAGGCAACAGCAATCAGCTCCGCGAGCGCTCGACGTACACGTACGTCCGCGTCGGCTGCTGCATCGGTCGCCGCACAAAAGCCTGCACCGGAAGCTGCACCGCACCCAGAGACCGATCAGCTCAACGATTCGGTCTACCGCGTCCAGCTCCCCTCGTTCGAAGGCCCGCTCGACCTGCTGCTCCACCTCATTCAGCAGCACGAGCTCGATATTCTCGATATTCCAGTGAGCTTTATCACGCAGAAGTACCTCGAGTACCTCGCGTTGATGCAGTCTCTGACGATCGACGTGGCAAGCGAATACCTCGTGATGGCGGCGACGTTGACGCACATCAAGTCGAAGATGCTCTTGCCGGTCGTGCCCGCGGGACAAGACGGTGACGGGCTGCCTGAAGAAGAAGTCGATCCGCGCGCGGAGCTCGTGCGGCGGCTGCTCGAGTACCAGAAGTACAAGACCGCTGCGGCGGAGATCTTCGAGCGAGGAACGCTGGGCAAGGACGTGTTCGGCCGCGGGATTGCAGAGCCTGTGCCCGAGGGGCCTGCGCCGTTTGCCCCCGTCGGAGTGTTCGCGCTTTTCGATGCGTTCGAAAAACTGCTGAAGCGCACGAACGTCAAGGTCGATCACGAAGTCGTCTTCGATCGCATCACGATCACCGATCGCATCGTCGAGCTCACGGAGCGACTGTCGGAACGCAGGCGATGCACGTTCGAAGATTTGATTTTGAACGATCCGACGCGGCAGGGAGCTCCACTCACGCGGTTCGACATCGTCATCACGTTCCTCGCCATTCTGGAGATGGCCAGGATGAAGCTCCTTCGGGTGTATCAGTCCGATCCTCTGGCGCCCATCCATTTGGAGATGACGATGTCGTCCGAGCCGAAGGACGATGGCGACGACGCGCAGGGTGCGTCGGGACGAGCGGACGGTTTGTCCGAGGAAGCAGAGCCCGATGTCGAGCTGGGACAAACCGATGGTGAACCCGAGCAGCTAAGGCTTTTCGAGGACGACGACGTGGAGCACGGGGCGGAAGAAGCGGCTGCACCAGTGAGTGGCGATTCCGAGGTCGAGGATGGCAACTGACGGCGGGCCGAAGCAACGGCGGCCTCGCAAGCCGCTCGTCGTGCGTGAGCGCGAACGCGAGCCGGAGGAGCTCGCGCCGGACAGCGAATCGCCTGAACGGCTACGGCGTAGCGCGTGGAGCTGGTTTCGGAAGGACGAACTCGCTGCGCAAGACGCGCCCGTCGAGGTGGAGGAGCCGGCGTCCGAAGTGCCGCCAGCACCAGCCGTTTCCGTTGCGGATGCGCTCGAAGCGGTCGCCGAGGTCGTTGCTCACGCTTCACCGGAAAACGTCGTCGAAAGAGCCGATGTGGTCACCACGGAGCCGCCTCCTGGCGAAGGCGAAGACGTTGCTCCACCGGTTGAAGCGCCGCCCGCGGAAGCTGCTCCGGCGGAAGGCTCCGCAGAAGCTCCAGCCGATGCCGTCAAGCGCAAACGTGGGCCGCGCAAGAAGGCGAAGCCCGAGCCCGTAGCTTGGTTTCGCGCTCGGGCGGCTGCGTTTTTCCGTGCACGAAGGCAGGCCTCCGCGGATGCATCCGTCGCGGGCGATGACGAAACGACGGCGCCGCTCGAAGACGCAACGAAGACGGCGGGGAGCGTTGCGCGCGCGCATTTGAAAGGCGTGCTCGAAGCTTTGATTTTCGCGTCGGAACATCCGCTGTCGTCGCGTGACTTGGCGCGATCGGCCAAAGCGGAACATCGCGTGGTCACGTCGCTGCTCGCCGAGTTGATGGACGAATACCGAGGTCGCGGGGTTCGGCTCGACGAAGTCGCCGGGGGCTATGTGTTCAGGACGAGCCCTGCATTTGCGCCGTTCGTGCGCGAGCATGTCGCCAAAAAGCCAGTCAAGATGACGCGAGCGCAGGTGGAGACATTGGCGATCATTGCGTACAAGCAGCCGATCACGAGACCGGAAGTCGACGAGGTGCGTGGTGTGGATTCAGGCGCGATCTTGAAGTCGCTACTCGAACGCGATCTCGTGCGCATCCTCGGCAAGAAAGAAGAAGCAGGGCGACCGCTGCTCTACGGCACGACCCCACAGTTTCTCGAATTCTTTGGCCTCAAAGCTCTTGGCGACCTGCCCACGCTTCGTGAATTCACCGAGCTGACCGACGAGTCGAAGCGCATGTACGAACGCGAGATGGGCGAAGAGCCGCTGGATCCGGCAGTCGTCTTGACGAACGCGCAAGGCTCCGGCACGGAGGGGGCTCCGGACGGGTTTGGATCGACGAGCGGAGGGCTGATGGGTGGCGAAGGAGAGTTCCGCTCTCCCGCTGCTCCGTCCGTTAATTCCCAACACATCGAAGAAGAAGGCGCAGCAGATGGAACCCAAGACGGCCAAGTCGCAGCAGAGCAAGGGGAGGCACACATGACGAACGAGCACGCAACCGAGATCGATGACCTCGAAGTAAGCGCTTTGCGCGAAGAGGACGAAGACGAACAAGACGAGGACGAAGATCTCGACGACGAGGACGAGGACGAAGACGACGAAGACTTCGACGACGAGGATGAGGACGAGGACGACGAAGACGACGAAGACGACGAGGACGAGGACGAAGACGAAGACGACGAGGATGAGGACGAAGACGACGAAGACTTCGACGATGAGGATGAGGACGACGAGGACGACGAGGACGACGAGGACGACGAGGACGACGAGGACGACGAGGACGAGGACGACGAGGAATAGCGAAGCGCCTCGTCACGCTTTTTACGCCTGACGGGATGCGAAGGCGCCCGTCAGGTTTTTCTCGTCCACATCAGCGATTCATCCACCGCCCGATTCGTCCGCCGGATCGGGGTAGTTCTCGGCTAGCTTCAGCACTTCGCGTCGCAAATCGGCGTGGGCCACGAGTTTGCGTATCAGCCGCCACGTTGTCGGATCCGCAAGGACCGCCATGGGCGACGTCGCTGCGGCTGCTTTTCGCGGCTTCCGTGGGATGGCGCTCTTCCCGGCGCTCCGGAGCGCTTCCATTTTCGTCACGAAGCGCTTCGTCGGAAACAGCTCGCCCCGTTCCCAAGCGAGAATGGTTTCCTGCTCCACGCCCAGGGCGGTGGCGAGCTCTTTGGCCGTGCAGTCCAGTTCTGCGCGCAGACTTTTGACGTCCTCGGGGGTCATCGAACGCGAGCCTAACAATTTTACGCAACTGACGGCGCGCCCAAACGATGTTCCTACATGAAGGAACATCTTCTCCCCCAAGGGCCGTCCAAATTCCTCCCCCCTTGTCTGTCCGTCGTGCTGCTGACGTTTGTCATGACAGGCTGCCGGCCAGACCTTCCCACACCAGGATCCAATCCTTTGGCGGGCCTGCAACCAGCCGAGCTCGTCGTGACGCTCCAGCCGGAAGCTCCGCTGACTGCGGCGCCACGCGTCATGCGAGCGCGCGTGCACTGGCCGGGTTCCATCGATGCGGCGCGTGTTTTTCTCGTCCGTGGTGAAGTCACCGATCACCATCTGCGGCAGATCGAGCG
This sequence comes from Polyangiaceae bacterium, assembly GCA_016715885.1. Taxonomy (NCBI): domain Bacteria; kingdom Pseudomonadati; phylum Myxococcota; order Polyangiales; family Polyangiaceae; species Polyangiaceae bacterium. Next base: position 125,895 of record JADJXL010000028.1, on the reverse strand, counting down.
TGACGATTTGACCAAGACGCTCATGGAAAGGATCGTGCCGGCGGTCGTGTGGGCGGAGGACGAAGAAAACATCGTCGTTGCTCCGACGGTCGTCCTCGAGCAGGGACAAACCTATGCGATTGCCAGCGGGGATCCGCGCAAGGCGGTGCATTTCGACGTTCGCACCGAAGGTGAGTTGCCTTTGCTCACGCGCGTATGGCCCCCAGTCGACACGCCCGCACGCTTTGGAATTTTTTGCGGAGCTACGGTTTTGCCGGATGTCGAAGTCGACGTGACGCTCGAGCCGGGCGGTCTCTTGGGCACTTTGTCGCGAGGCGTAGCGGCACATGGGCCTGGGCCGAATTGCATGCGGGTCCGAATCGAAGGGCGATGGCCGGCCGAAGAATCGGGCCCGATGGTCTTGCCCCCGGTCGTCGAAATACCGGAGCTTGGTGGAGGGCTCGTGCAAATCGAGCCCATGGCGTTCGAGGCGGGTGAGCTCGTCGAGGAAGAGATTGCGCCGCTCGAGTGTGAGCGTGGCGAAATGCGATTTGGTGTTGGGTGCGCTGACGTAATGGACGATCGCGCAATCGTCCGAGCTCCAGCAGGAGAGCTGCTTTGGGGCGTCGAGGGCGAGGGGATTGATTGGGTGGCAAAAGTGGGGAGCAAGGAAAGGTTTGTCATCAAAGGATTGCCGCCGGAACGCGACATTGCGCTCGACGTCGTGACCATCGATCGACTCGGACGAGCTCAACGTCGCAGTTTCACGGCCACGACGAACGCGCTCATGGCGCACGTGGTTTTGAATGAAGTGATGGCGAATCCGATAGGTCCGGAGCCACATCAGGAATGGGTAGAGCTCTACAATGATGGACAAGCGGACGCGGCATTGAGCGGTTATCGCATTCTCGACATTGGTGGGGAGACCGTCTTGCCGGAAGCACTACTTCCGCCGGGGCAATTTGCGGTCGTCGTGAACGAAAAGTTTGTCGCGGACGACGAGATTGACGTCGCCCCGGATCCTTCCGCCATATTGGTGCGTGTTCCATCGCTTGGAAGAAGCGGACTGAGCAATTCGGGCGAGCTACTTCGGCTCGTTCATCCGGAAGGGCATACCATTTCGAGATTTCCTGCGCTTCCCAAACCCAAGGCGGGTCAGAGTGTTTCGCGCCGAACCCCGAGCGCTCCAGATGGTGTTTCTTCGTCTTTCCTGATATCGGAACCAACGCCAGGATTGCCAAATGCAGTGATGGCAGACCCATGAATGGCGCGTTTCCGCGTCAAGTCGAGGCCGCTCGTCCAGCAATTTGGTGCTCCGGGGTGGACGGGAGCGATGGTTTCTGTCACGTCCCCGTCGTTCGTGAATGGCTCGCTTTCCGATGCCGTCGTTTGGGCGGCATCGGGGGTGAGGTATTCACGAGCAAAAGAAGAAATAACGTAGGAACAAATTACGTAGAAGGCAGCCGCCGAAATGCTACGCGTTCGTGGCGAACGATGAATTCGCCCCGGGCATTGAAGTGAGGGATAATGTGATCCACACTTCATGAAAGATGTGGCGGGCGGGGCTGTGGGAGCTAGGTTTGGCTACAGAAGGTAACAGGGTGGGTGCTTCGGAGGCGCAGCTCGGTTCGCCCGAGTGGTGTCTGGGATCGGGCGGGGTGGCACACCTTTCGCGTGGAGTTCGGATGATGGCCGGAGTACGGGGAGAGAAGTTGTTGACCGCGTCCGACCTTGCAACACTTTGCGAGGTCGACTTGAAAACCATCCATAACTGGGTGGATCGCGGCAGGATTGCGCATTTTCGGACGCCGGGCCGCCACTTGCGGTTTCGCGCGGCGGATGTTGCGGAATTCCTGCGAGCTTGGGGGTACAGCGTTCCGCGTGAGCTTGCGAGAGCGAGCGCACGAACGGGGCTCGTCGTGGGATCGAAGGAAACGGTTTCACATGTCACACGCGCGCTCGGTGACGCGATGCCGCTACGTGACGTGAAACATCCTTACGATGCGCTCGTCATGGCGGGCGCGGATCCACCGGACGTGTTCATCGTGGACGCCAAATCGGTCGGGGCCGACGTCGACCTCGAACGATGGCTCGATGCCCTCACTCGGTCTTGTCCTGATGCACGGCTCGTCGTGCTCAGCGACGAGGCATCGGAGGTCCCGCCGTTCGCGACGCACATCGCGCGGCTGGACACGCAGGGGCTGCGGGCGCTTCTGTTGCCCGAAGCACCGGCACCTGCTGCAGCAGCACCGGCTGCTCCGGCGGCGGAACAGCCGCCGGCTGCGGCAGTGCAAGGCGCCGAAGGTTTGGCGCGAGCGGTCGGGAGTCGCTGATGCATTGAACCAAAGCGGCCGCACGATCTCGATGGTGCGGCCGCTTTGCTTTCAGCGAATGGCGGAATTGTCACGAATGCATTCATCGACATCGGCGATGTCGTCGATGCATTCGAGCTCAGGCGTGAAATTGTCCGCCAGGCAGTCGTTGTTCACCATGACGCAATCGTGCGCGATGTAGAAATCGTCGGAGCAACCATAGGTTGCTGCGGTGTCTTCCGTCGCTTCGTATTCGATGAGGCATTCATCGTAATCGCGATCGGAACAGCCCTCGCATTCACACGCGAGATCACAGTATTCCCCTGCTCGGCTGCATCCCGTGGCCACAGGCGCCAACACGAGGCACGCGAGCATGGTCAAGACGATTCGCATAGCCATACCTCCTAGTTGACGCAATCCCGATAGTCGTCCCACTCGTCGCTACAGTCGCCATCGTCGGTCCAGATGTCGCTGCTTTCGCAATGCGACCGCTCGACACGACAGTCGATGTACCGGTTCCAGAAATCGGAACAACCATGCAGGCTCGCCAAGTCGTCCTGCGATTCGTAACCGATGACGCACGCATCGACGTCCGCGTCGTTGCCATCTCGGCAATCCATCTCGTCAACGCACATCGTGCTATACGACGTGCATGCGCCAAGTAGAGTGCAGGCGGTCAGCAGCTTGATCGCCGAGCCCAAAGTTCGAGGAAGTTTTCCCATTGCTTGAACTTCCACCTCCGGGCCCGAGACTACGAGAAAATCCGTCCTTTGACAGACGAAAAGTGGCGCGAACCCGTGCTCTGAAGGTGCGAATTCAGCTTCCCGCGATCGTCATCGACGAGACGCGAAGCGTGGGGGACGCCGTCGCCGTGCGCAGATCCAGATCGTTGCCCACGGCGTCGACACGCTGCCAGAGCTGATCGAGATTGAGGCTGATCGTGACTTCACTGACGGGATGTACGAGCTCGCCGTTTTCGATCCAGAAACCGGCTGCTCCACGAGAAAAGTCGCCTGTCACGGGGTTGTATCCAAATCCCATCATCTCCGTGACGTAAAGCCCGCGCGCCGTCGTCTTGACGATGTCCGTCGCGCGGGTGCCCGTGGGCAAAAGCATGAAGTTGGACGTCGAAGGACCGACGCCTCCCCCGCTACCTCGTGAAGCACTTGCAGTCGGCGGGCGCGAAAGCTTGCGACCGCTGTAGCTGTCGCAGAGGTAACTCTCGAGGATGCCTTGACGCACGACCATGTTCTTGCGCGATGCGAGTCCTTCGCCATCGAACGGACGTGAACCTGGTGCTCGCGGCACGAGCGGATCGTCGACGATGGTGACGAGATCGCTCGCGACGCGCGTGCCTTCGCGACCGAGCAAGTAGCTCGATTTGCGCCAGATGCTGCTGCCCATGATCGCCCCGGACAAGAGGCCGAGCAGCGCTCGTGCCGCGTCGGGATCGAAGACGACGGGTGCTTCGCACGTGGGAACTTTGCGTGCGCCGAGCTTTCGAACGGTGCGACGGGCAGCTTCTTTGCCGACGTCTTCGGGTGAATCGAGCGCATCGAGATGACGCTTCGCGGTGTAGTGAAATCCGCGGCGCTTCTTGCCGTCTGCGTCGTCGGCGATGGGCGACACGACCAGTGACGCGTACGATCCAGCGTAGCCCCCGGTAAAACCCCCCGACAGAACGATGGCGAAGGCGCCAGCCGTGCGACTGAACGTCGCGCCTTCGCTGTTCGTGATGCGTTTGTCCGCGCTGCGTGCAGCTTGTTCACCGCGCCGAGCAAGCTCGACCGCTTCCGCCGCCGTCACTTCGCCTCCCTTGGGATCGTAGAGATCGAGGTCGAGGAAGGGGCCGCTCGCGATGAGCTTTGGATCTGCGGGACCGGCGAACGGATCTTCTTGCGAGATGTCGACGAGCTCGAGGGCGTCCTTGACGAACCTGTCGATGCCGCGGGCGGTCAAATCGGAGGTCGAGGTGAGCGCAACGCGACCTTGCTTGATGACGCGCATGCCGAGGCTTCGGTGCGACGCTTCCTCGACGAGCTCGGGTTCGCCAAGACGAACCTTGGTGGTGAGTTGCGAGCCTGATCGAGCGATGGCTTCGGCGACGTCGGCGCCGCCTTTGCGGGCGCGAGAAACGACGTCGCTAGCAAGTTCCTCGAGGCTGGTGATCTCTTGTTCGAGCCGGTTTTGCGCGGTCATGTGGGCGCTCAGAGTGGTGGACAAGTGGGCCGTCGTCAATCAGCGCGGTGCGCCTCCGCGCCCAAGAAAGCGCTTGGGGCCATCGTCTTGGACGGTCTGCTCGACTGGGGCGGAAACGACGGGTGCCGGCGCGGTTTGTCCCGGCTGCCTGCCCGAGGCGAGCATTCGTGCCGTGATGACGGTTCCGGCGACGAGGATTCCGTCCATCCAGAGCAAGGCGACGCCCAAACGACTCGTGAGAAGCGGCTTTAGTCCAAAGTCGCTCGCGAACTGATCGTAGGTGCCGTCGACGCTCAAGCGATCGCGCAGTGCGGCAACGGCGACGAGCACGAGGGCGAGGGGACAACCTGCGAGCCAGACGAGCTCGTTTGGAGCGCGTCGTTCGAGCGCCCTTCGACCGGCGAAGAAGCCGCCGACGACAGCACTTGCGGCGACGAGGACGAGCGTGAGCGATAGGGCGGACGGGACGTGGCGACCGTCGACGAGATACGCGAAGGACCAGTCGGTCGCGAAGGCGGCGAAGTAGGCGGTCACGGGGGCGAACACGAGCAACGCGTAAAGCGCGACGGCGAGGGCGTGTTCGTTCCACAGGGGCTCGTCGGGGTTTGTCTCGGTACGAGCGCGCCAGGCGAGGAGGATGCCTAGGGCGAAGGCGATGAGCGGTGCGAGCGGGAGGGGCATGGCGGGAGATGTTTGGTGGACAAACGGATGTGACGATGCGTCATGGGTAGCGTGTCAGGTTGTCCGGGGCGGAGGCAAGCTACCGTCCATTGATTTTGCAAGCTTCTTGACGCCCGCTGCAATCGCGGAGATGTATTCATGAATCATGATGAAACTGATCTATTTTGGTGTGCGTGGGCGAGTCGAACCGGCCCGGTTGATGCTGGAGCTGACGGGGACGCCCTACGAATTCGAGGCCATTGCGGTCGACGCTTGGAAAGAAACCAAAATAAAAATGCTCGAGCGGACGCCGCTTGGGCAATTGCCCGTTCTGGAGGATGGCGAATTCACCTTGTGCCAATCAGGTGCCATCAATCGTTACCTGGCGCGCAAATTGGGCTTGGCAGGTGAAACCATTAAGGAGCAAGCTCGGATCGAAGAAGTGTGTGAAGTGGCAAGCGACTTTATTTTTCACGCGGCCATGTTGAACTGGGATCCTCAATTCAACGAGGTGCGCGAAAAAAAGCGCGAGGAAGCCGCCAAAGCTCTGGAAAACCTCGACAGGTATTTCGCTCGCACGGCAGTGAGTCCCGAATTCTGGATGACCGACGGGCGCCATACCATGGCCGACGTGATGATGTCTTATGCGCTCGAGACGCTTCTGCCATTGCATCCGGGGCTCGTGGAAAGCTTCCCAAAGCTTTATCACGTCATGAAAACGTTTTTCGCAACGAACGGCGTGCGTCAATACGTGCGCAGCGAAAGGCGACCTCGTACGTGGACCGTTCCCATGGCGGTTTTCGCCGGCAAGCCTGAAGAAACGCATCAGTGGGTGGACTAGCCCGCTGCCTTACTCGACCGACGCATCGTCCCAATCGGCGCATCATCGTATACGTTTCCGCTACCGGCGCCTTCGCTCACGCCACGCCGCCCCTCGCTCCACGAACATGCTATGGGGAGGCCCATGGATCCACGGCGCGTGCGTGAACTGCTCGAACTGGTGCGTGATGGCGACATCAACGTCGACGATGCCGTCGCGTCGCTGCAAGGTCTGCCCTTCAAAGACCTTGGTTTTGCGACCATCGACCACCATCGCGCGCTCAGGCAAGGCGTCCCCGAGGTCATCTTCGGCGAAGGAAAAACCGGCGAGCAGATCTCGAGCATCGCCGAGGAAATGATCCGGGCCCAAACGAACGTGCTCATCACTCGCCTCGAAGCGGACAAAGCAGCGATCGTGTCGAAGCTCGTGCCTTCGCTCAAGTATTCCACGATCGGACGAACCGGGTTTGTCGAAGTCTATGCGCCCGCCAAACGACCGTGCGCGCCCATCGCGGTGATCACGGCCGGGACGAGCGACATGCCCGTCGCCGAAGAAGCAGCCGAGACGCTGTACGCCCTGGGCCTCGAACCCAAGCGCATGTACGACATCGGCGTCGCCGGCATTCACAGGCTGCTTCATCGCGTGGACGAACTGCGAAGCGCGTCGGCCGCGATCGTGTGTGCGGGCATGGAAGGCGCCCTGCCGAGCGTCGTCGGCGGTGTCGTGTCGACGCCGGTCGTTGCTGTTCCAACGAACGTCGGTTACGGAACGGCTCTCGGCGGGTTTACCGCACTCTTCGCGATGCTCACATCGTGCGCGGCAGGCGTCGTCGTCGTGAACATCGGCAATGGATTCGGGGCCGCGATGGCGGTTCATCGCATGATGCCTCTGGCATCGCATGCGCCCGCCGCTCATGCAGCCAACGCGACATAATTCCAACAGCGAGCAAACAGCGATGCATTCAGGACACGACCACGACCACGATCACGATCACACGCACGATCATGGTCATGGCCACGAACACGCCCACCACGAGCACACGCACGAGCATACGCATACGCGCGCGCATGGCGGGCACGAGCATACGCACACCCATACGCACGCGCATTCGCACGGGCACGAGCACACGCATCCGGTGCGCTTGCCGCTGCTCGAACAAGGCGCCGGAGTCGACAAGATCCTGTTTTTCGATGCGTTCAGCGGCGTCGCTGGAGACATGACGATCGCCGCACTGCTCGATTTGGGCGTGCCGCTGCTCGTGATCGAGCGAGCGGTGGCGGCGCTTCCGCTCGAAGGGGTTTTCCTCGAACGCGGGCACAAACATCGCAGTGGGATCGTGGCGACGTCATTCGAGGTGCATGTGGACACGCCGCAGCCGGAGCGAACGTACGCATCGATCGACGCAATGCTCGAAGCCGCGCCGCTCGAACCCGACGTGCGTACGCTTGCGCGACGCATCTTCCGACGGCTTGGCGAGGCCGAGGCGGCGGTGCATCGAATGCCGCTCGAAGAAGTGCACTTTCACGAAGTCGGCGCGGTCGACGCGATCGTGGACATCGTGGGGTCCGCCGCGGCGCTCGTGTACTTGGGAGCGGAAGTTCGAGGCGCTCCGCTTCCCATGGGGCGTGGGTTTGTCAAGGCACGCCACGGGATCCTGCCCTTGCCTGCACCTGCTGCGATCGAGTGCTTGCGAGGCGTGCCGACGTATGGCGTGGAGCTCGATGCGGAGCTCGTGACGCCCACGGGGGCGGCCATCGTGGCGACGGCGGCGACGAGCTTCGAGCGGTGGCCAGCGTTTGCCCCGGAACGCGCCGGCTGGGGCGCGGGGCAGCGAGAATTGCCGGATCGGCCGAATTTGTTGCGTGTGGTGCTGGGAGCACGAAATGGTTTGTCCGATGAAAAGATCGTGGGCGCATCGCACGTGATGCTCGAAGCGAACGTGGACGACATGACGGGGGAAGTGGCGGCGCACGCGATTGAAGCGCTTCTCGCGGCCGGCGCATTGGATGCGTGGGCCGTGCCCATTACGATGAAAAAGGGCAGGCCGGCGCTCACGATTGCAGCCCTTGCACGAGCTCCCGAGGCCGATGCGGTGGCGACGGCGCTTTTGCGGGAAACGACGTCGATTGGCGTGCGCAAAATCCCGGTGACGCGTACGGAGCGGCCGAGGCGTACGGTCACGGTCGAGACGGCCTACGGGCGCGTGCGCGTGAAAATCAGCGAAGGGCCGTTCGGGCCACCGCAGATCAAGCCGGAATTCGAGGATTGCGCCGCAGCGGCTCGAACGCATGGCGTGACGCTTCGCGAAGTGATTCAGGCGGCCCTTACGGCGCTGGACAACGTGCCGGGTTGAAGGGAGGGAATGATGAGCAAATCGAAGGAATTGCAATACGAGCTCTACTACTGGCCGGGGCTGCAAGGGCGAGGCGAATTCGTCCGCTTGGCTTTTGAAGAAGCTGGCTGTCCGTACCTCGAAATGGGGCGATTGCCTGCCAAAGATGGCGGTGGCGTGCGTACGATTCAGCGCATGATGCGTGGAGAAGCGAATGGATTGCGACCGTTTGCCCCGCCGATTCTAAAATATGGCGATTTGGTCATTGCCCAGACGTCCAACATCCTCTTGTGGCTCGCGCCGCGATTGCACCTCGTGCCAAATGACGAAGAAAGCCGCATTGAAGCCAATCAGATCCAATTGACGATCATGGATCTCGTCTCGGAGGTGCACGACACACATCATCCAATCGCTTCTTCGCTTTATTACGAGGACCAAAAAGCCGAAGCCAAGCGGCGCGCAGAGACCTTCGTGAGCAGCCGAATGCCGCACTTTCTTGGCTACTTCGAAGCTCTATTGCAACGAAATGCGCATGGCCACGGAAAACACTTGGTCGGCAACAAGCTCACGTATGTGGACCTGTCGATGTTCCAGGTGCTCGAAGGCCTCACATACGCATTTCCGCAAGCGTTTTCACACCTGAACCCGTCGATGCCGCGGCTGCTCGCGTTGCGTGAGCACGTGGCGTCACGGCCCAACATTGCCGCGTACCTCGCGTCCCCGCGTCGAATTGCATTCAACGAGACGGGGATTTTTCGCCAATATCCGGAACTGGATGTGCAGGTCTAGAGCAGCGATCGGTTTGATGAGAGGTAAAAATCGGGGGGTATGGGGGGGCCGAGCCTCGCCGTGCTTTTGCGCAAGCAAAAGCACCGGGAGGCGAGCCTCGGCCCCCCCATCGTAAACTAAGCCTCGCGAAGCGCGCGTCCGACGCGCGCGAAGCGAGCGTTCAAATCAAGGCCCGGCCTCAATCAATCCGGCCGTTCGATCGGTAGCCCTTCGGCTTCCCACCCAAGAAACCCGCCTTCGAGGAACGTGATCGGCACGCCGCTCTGGGCAAGGGTTTCCGCAAGCTGCTTCGTCTTGTCGCCCGCGCGGCAGTAAAGCACCGGCTCGCCCGGAAGCATGTGCAGCTCGGCAAGACGCGTCTCGATCTCCTCGACCGGCATGTGGATCGCTCCCGGAATGTGCGCACGACCGAACGCCGCTGCCTCGCGCGTGTCGACGGGGACGACGCCTCCTCGCTTCAGTAGCTGCGCCAGCTCGACCGCTTTGATCGCTCCCTCGGCCCGCGGAAGAAACGGATCGAGCATGTCGCGCAGGCGCGCCTTGCGCACTGCACCTTGCTCGGCGGCAACCGGCCGGCCTCGGAAGAAGACCATGAGCGTCGGAACGGCTTGGATGCGCAGAGCCTGCGCCAACCGCTTGCTCTGATCGATGTTCACCTTGACAAACTTCGCCTTGCCTTCGAGCTCGCGCGAAAGCGCCTCCACTTCCGGCGCGACCGTTTTGCACGGAGCGCACCAGTCGGCGTAAAAGTCGATGAGCACGGGGAGTTCGCTGCGAAGAACTTCTTGCTCGAAGTCTTGCTCGGAGATGAGGGGTACCGGCATGGCAGCACGTTCATAGCCACTGTGCGGCCGAAAGGCAAGGTTACCCTTTGCGCCTGAGCCGTTCGAGAATCGCTCGAGGGGACATCGTAGCGCGGTAGACGTAAAGCTCGCCCGCGGCGTCCTCGTCGAGCACTTCTTCGCTCACGCGCAGTTGTTTCCCGATCGCCAAAAGAATTCGCGCCGGAAATCCTTTGCGGACGACCTCGATGCGCCTCCATACGGCATCGCGACTCCAAAAACCGAATGCTTCGAGGAAAACTTCTTCGCCCGTGTCTCGATTGGTGAAAACCAAGTCCGGCACGCAAACGACCTCACCCGGCATCGCAAAGATGTGATTGTTTTCCCGTACCGACCATTCCGATTCGAGCCTTTCGAAGGCCGCGCAAAAAGCATCCAAATCGGGCCCCGACGAAGGAAAATCGGTCGCGTGGGAAACGAGGCGATCTTTGGGGGTGATTTCGAGCGCGATGGGCTTTTTGTCTTTGCCCCAAAGAAGGTCGGCTCTCACGTGCCATTTGCGCATTCCCACGACGCGCGGAAGAAACATCGCGAGCCGCAAGCCATACTTTTGCACCGCATCGAACAAGCTGAAAGGACCGTTCAATGTAATGACGTAACCTTTCTCCGGCGTGCGCTCGACGACGTAAAGCAAGCCGTGAAACCGAGCTGCGCGGAAGAGGCGCCGATAAGCATCGGGGCTGTCGCCGGAGACATGCACGACGACGCGGGTCGCTCGCAAAAGTGCAGCTTGAGCCAACCCCAAATTGTACCTTTCAATCAAAGCATCGGGGGGCAGCGGTTGAAAATCGACGAGGCGCTGGTTTTCTCGAAGATCGGCATACAGCGCTGCATCGATGGCTTCGGGCGACGTCGCATGGCGCTGGGCCATTTCGGACAAAACGGTCGTACGATCGAATTCGCCGCGCACATCGAGCGCTCGGTGCGCCGCCGCGGCTGCAAGAAATACTTCGCGACGCAGCGCTTCCGGGTCGATTCCTGCGGGCACGTCCCACGTGCAGCGATCGTCCAGCAATTTGCGCAAACCCGCGCCGATGACGCGCATCGTGGCTGGGACGGGAACGGCATCGAGCGCCGAATCGATGTCTTCGCGAGAATCACCGACGGAATGCATCAGGATATCGACATAATCCGCAGCGATGACCTTGGCTTCATCGGCAAGTTTGTCGCCGAGGTATTGCAGGTGAAGCTCACCGTTTCGGCGCCGATAGCGAAGGAGGTCAGTCGTGAGCACGGTTTGTCCTCGCCCAAATCATTTGTACGCCGAATGTTCTCGCCTGCGGTCGCTGACGCGTTCTTCGGACGTGTTTTCCGCGACGAGCTCGTACAGGCGTGCGCGCTTTTCTGGGGTTTTTCTCAAAATACGCCCGAGCCGTTGCACGTGTTCCTTCACCGACGAATTGCCGCTGAGCACGATGGCCACGTTGGCTTCGGGCACGTTGACGCCTTCATTGAGCACCTTGGAGGTGACGACGGCTGTGAATTCGCCCGCATTGAAGGACGCCAAAATGGCGCTGCGCTCCTTGATGCGGGTTTGGTGCGTGATCGAAGGCAGCAAGAATCGGCGCGAAATGGCATACACCGTCGCGTTGTCTTCGGTAAAAACAATGGTGCGATCGTGACGATGATTATGCAAAAGTCGAGCGAGCACGTCGAGTTTTCCGGGGGCGGCGAGCGCCAGGGATCGCTGTTTTCGATAGGCGAGAAAAGCTCTTCGGCCTTCCTCGCTGCGGGAGCTCAAATAAAGAAAACGACTCCAACCGTCGGGAGCCGACATGCGAATGTTTTCGCTTCGAATGAAATTGATGTATTCGCTACGCGCAGCATCGTAAGCTTCGCGTTCTTCCGGCGAAAGAGGCACCGTGATTTTTTCGGTTTCGTAGGACGCGAGGTATTCGCCGGACAGTTCGGTGATGTCCTTGCGATAAACCATGGGGCCGATCAAATCGTCGTATCCTCGGCCATCATTACGTTCGGGCGTCGCCGTCAGGCCCAAGCGAAATGGCGCGATGCTCATGTGCGCAGCGAGCTGATACGAGGGGCTCGGCAAGTGGTGGCATTCGTCGAAGACGACCAAGCCAAACTTATTTCCCAAACGATCCATGTGCAAATGGGCCGAATCGTAGGTCGTGACGGTGATGTCGAGCGGTTCGTAGTAGCCGCCTCCGACGATGCCGACGGGTTGGCCGAACGCTGCCGCGAGAATGTCGTACCATTGATTCAACAAATCGAGCGTCGGGACGACGACGAGCGTGCTGCGCTGCCTGCTCGCAATGGCCATCGTCGCAACGTAGGTTTTTCCAGCGCCCGTCGGTAAAACGACGACGCCGCGAAAACGCGACGCGGCCCATGCATCGAGCGCCTCGCGTTGATACGGAAATGGTTCGTGCCTTGCGGTGGGAACGATATCGAGCACGTTGTAGGCGCGAGCTTCGTCGGTGACGGGAATTTTGCGCGCTCGGAGCCAGAGAATCGATTCCGCATACGCCGAGGCAGGCAGCCGGTAACACTTTTCGCGCGCGTCCCACGAGCAAGCAGGAGGAACGTTCGTCGCGTCCGCTTCATCCGGGCCACTCAGGCGCACGGTACCGCCTTGGAAGGACAACTGGATGCTCGGCGACGGGGCAGTCATGGGCAGCGCGTGCGCGAGGGTCTGTCACGAACGACGAGCGGTGGCAAGCGTCAAACGCGCCGATTGTCCACACCCACCACGGTTTGTCCCTCTGGCCACTCGAGCTCGAGCGTTTCGCCAAACCTCGTCGATGCGTACTTTCCACGCACCGCACGAAAACGCTGGCCAATGCGCGCGAGCAATTCGATGGGCGGGGGCTCTGTCGAAAACATCTCGAACTGCGATCGCGCAGCGATTGGATCGAATTCGCCTTTGAGCATCGATTGCAAGGGGCCAACGAGCCCCTCGGCCGCCGCGATTTCGGTGCCCGTGGGCCAAGGCTTCGTCTTGTCGTTCAATTCGGAAAGACGCGTTCCCTTCGCCAATAGCCCATAAAAACCTTCTCGAAACGGCACTTCGATCTCCACGGCGTAATGCACCAAATCGTGCACGAGCAGGCTCCTCGTCTCGAGCTCGGCAGATTCCGTGCTCCCATCGGATCGCACGATGGCAAAACGATGTTGGTCGGGAGAAAGACGCGTGAAGAGGATACGCATGGGCCAATGAATAGCACTTCGCCCAAACGTTGCACGGTGCTGGATGCTCGTTGCGCGCGGCGCACGTATGTGCTCGACTGTCGATCATGGATCAAGCGAGAGTCGATACGGGTGGGGCGAACGAGGGCGCGGCTTCCGCAAAACCGATTCCCAAGCTAAAATTCAACATCGTCGATCAGTTCCGGGCACTCGCCGATCCGCTACGCATCATAGCGGAAGCGATGCGCGAGCACGGCGAGACGCTCGAAGTGCCTTCGCCGACGGGCCCCATGGTCATGTCGGGCGATCCCGAGGTGGTGAAGGCAATTTTTACCGCAGACCACGATCCGTTCGGCATTCCTTTTCAGTCCCAGCTTGGTCCATTTTTTGGCGAGACGTCCCTCATTCTGACCCCTGGCGCGCGCCACCGGCAGGACAGAAAGCTTTTGGCGCCGCCGTTTCATGGCGCTCGTATGCGGGCGTACGGTCAAACGATCATTGAAATCACGCTGCGTCAAGCCGCCAAGTTGATTCGCGGCAAAACCTTCAAGATGCTCGATCTGACGCAATCCATCACGCTCGAAGTCATTCTGCGCGCCGTATTCGGCGTGGATGATGACGATCGATTGGAAGAGTTTCGAGAGGCCGTGGTCGAGCTCGTGGCGGCCATGTCGACGCCGATCATCACGGTATTCGAGTTTACGCGTCGTGAATTGGGTGGGTTCGGTCCTTGGGCGCGTTTTCGCCGGGCCTCCGAAGCGCTCGATGCGTTGCTGTTCGAAGAAATGAAGAAGCGCCGAGGTCATACGGAGGGGCGCGAAGACATTCTGAGTTTGATGCTCGACGCGCGTTATGAAGACGGTCAAGGCATGACGGAGAAAGAGCTACGCGACCAACTGCATTTGCTCCTTTTTGCAGGACACGACACGACGTCCACGGCGCTGGCGTGGGCATTTTATTGGGTTTGTCGCCAGCCGCTCGAACGAGAAAAACTCATGGCGGAAATCGACGCGATGGGGGATTCGCCCGATCCGGAGACGATCGTCGCGCAACCGTACCTCGATGCGTTTTGCCAAGAGACGCTTCGCATTCATCCCGTCGCGCCCAACGTCGCGCGCCTTTTGCGAAAACCGTTCGATTTGCTGGGCAATACCATTCCCGAAGGCACCGTCCTGACAGCATCCATCATGATGCTTCACGAAAACGAAAAGCTTTATCCGGAGCCGCGCACATTTCGGCCCGAACGATTCCTCGAGCGGAAGTTTTCCCCATACGAATTCATTCCTTTCGGTGGCGGACCACGGCGGTGCATCGGCGCGGCGTTTGCCATGTACGAATTGAAGATTGCGCTGGCGACGCTGCTAAGGCGTTACCAATTCCGCCTCGTGAGGGATGCGCCCGTGCAGTACACGCAGCGGGGTCTCACGATGGGACCGAAGGGCGGCATTGAAATGGTGCTCGAAGGCCGGCGCTGATCGTTTTTCCTTGCTCGACAAGCGAGCGTCGAAAAATCGAAGCAACATACTTTACAAGGCGTTTGTCCTGACATGATAAGCGTGGAGATGGAGAGATCATCCGAGGGCAGTACACGACGGCTCGTGCAGCTCTGCGCGGGGTATTTCTTCTTTTATGTCATCACGGGTATCGTCGTGAAGTATTTCCAGGGAAAACAGGAATTAGGTTTTCCCGGAATGAACGATTTCGAGTATCTGGCGTACAGCACGCTGGGAGCGAATGCGACATGCGCCGCCGTCGTCCTCGTCAAGCGCTGGTATCACCTTCGCTCGACGGAGCTCGTTACGCTGTTTGGAAGGTCATTTCCAAGAGAATATCTGTACATCATCCCGTCGGGGGTATGCACGGCCGTCGTGATTCCTGCGACGACGCTCATGTATTCGTTGCCCATTTCGGTGATGGTGGCGATGGTCATCATGCGCGGCAGTGTCATCGTCATCAGTCGCTTGGTCGATGCAATTCAGATTCGGCAAGGCATTCTGAAGAAAACGGTGCATCGCGAGGAAAACGTTGCCGTCGTATTCGCCCTTTGCGCCGTCGGGGTCCACTTGGTGATGGATACGGGGCAGGAGGGATTCGGTTTTTTGCATTCTCCAGCGGCGGTCATGATTCTCGTTTCCTACATCGTGGCTTACGCCATCCGAATTTACATCATGAATTATTACAAAAACACGCGGCCCAAGGGCGCTCCGTCCCAAAATGAAATGTTTTTCGGCGTTGAACAAATCGCGGCGAGCTTGACGATGATCAGCGCTGTCGTGTTTCTGGTGGGCGCACCGAATTGGTTTGGCTGGTCCGCCCCGCAAATGTTGAAATTTCAGGCGGCGGTGCTTCATCCGCATCCGGGCTGGTGGAGCGCTGCGTTGGCGAGCATTTCGTTTGGAATGGTCGCGTTTTTCTCGGTCTTCATCTTCATGTTCAAGGGACGAACGGCAACGTTTGCGGGCCTCGTGAATCGATTGACTTCGCTCGTGGCAGGCACCGCGTCCACGCTCCTGTTTTTTGTTTTCTTCGGGGGCAAACTGCCAAGCGCTGCGGATTGGGCATCACTCGGCTTCATCCTCGTGGCCGTTGGCTTCTTGACGATTGCCGAACGACGACACTCGGCGGAGCTGGCAACGTGACGGCCTGCAGCGTGATGGGCAGGTAAATCGCGCGCTGGCATTCACAAGTCGCATATGAAGGGGCGGCGCACGAAAACTTCGCTTATGATGGAGTGAATCATGAAACATGCAGACCGATCGCTCGCGCCCGGGTTTTTGATCGCATCTCCCCCGCTCGGAGACCCGAACTTCGATCGGACTGTGGTGCTTTTGGCCGTGCATGGAAAAGAAGGAGCGCTCGGCTTCGTCGTCAATCGCGTCGCGCCCGTGTCGCTCGGTGAAGTGTTCAAATTCGCCGGTTATGGCGAAGCCGAAGCGCAAGACCAAGGCGCCGTGTATTTAGGGGGGCCCGTGTCGCCTTCGACCGGTTGGATCCTCTGCGCCGATCCCGAGCTCGATCCAAAAGAAGAAGGCGTCCTCGCCATCGATGATCGATTGCGCATCACCTCGCGGCGCACGGCGTTCGATGCATTCGTGCGGGACCGCATGAAGCGACCGGGCGAGCCGGATCCGAAGAAACGGATGGTGATCCTTGGTTATAGCGGCTGGGGTCCGGGACAGCTCGAACGCGAAATCGGCGCGGGCGCATGGTTGCCCACGCCGCTCGATGAGCAAGTTGTTTTCGACGTGGACGTCGAGAAAAGATGGGAGCGCGCGTATGCGCTCCATGGGCTGACGCCGGCCGTGATGATGACCATGCGTGGTGGTGGAGAGGCATAGGGCAAAGCCTCTTTTCCCTCTCTCCCTCGTATGGGAGATGGGGCTAGGGGGTGAGGTGTTTTCCCGTTGCACGACGAAAACGCCGATCGTGCCAGCGCAGCATCTCGAGCGTACCGACTTCGCGCAGCCACGGTTGATCGTGAGGGCCTGGCAAGACGATCGCATCGTGCGCGACGTGTCGTTTGGAAAGCTCGGCCGAGAGCGCTTCGTTTGCAGCGCGAAACGGGTCAGCAGAGCTCGTCTCCACGTGAATGCCGCGTGGCCCGTGCTGCTTCATGACCGCTGCGAGCCGATCGGCATAGGGGGCGGCGCGATGCACGCCAATGGCGGCTTGAACGGCACCGAGCGCGCCGAACGTTTGCGGGCTGCGAAGGAAAACTTCGATGGCGACAAACCCTCCGAGCGAGCAGCCGTCGATCGCCATGCGTGCAGGATCGCTCGTGATGGAAGCTTCGCGCCGAGCACGCGGGATGACGACGTCGGTGATCCACTGCGTGTAGCCATCGAGCGCAGCTTTGAGGTTGGGGGCTCGGTTGACGTTTGGCGTGTATGGACACGCTATGACAAACCCAGCGAACGGTGTGCTCGATAGGTCCGCGTTGACGGCCCGCAGATGTTCGTCGGTGAAGTCTCGACGTTTCGTCGTGCGGACGATGGGCGGGTGGTAGAGGCGCGAGATGGCGGAAGCGAGGCCGTAACGTTCGAGCCACGCAAACGCGCCCATGCGCTGGTCGCCCGTTTCACCGAGTCCATGAAGGAGGACGAGCAGCGGAACGTTGGAGCTCAGAACAATTTTTCGCGGAATGACAAGCGTCATTCGTTGCCCGAGTGATCGATCGCCGGGTAGCGCGATGTCGCGCACGTCGATGTCGGAACCGCTCGTTACGTCAGCGTTCGCGATGCCTGAGCGAAGAGATGCCAGGCTTGCAGCGACGGCACCGAGGAACGTGCGACGTGTCGCGCGCATGGTGACGAAAGGTAACCGATGTTCAGCGTCCATGGCCACCCTCGAGCGACGCGGTTCATCGTTCAGCGTTGTTCAGGCGGTTTCGGTATTTCGCGTGCACGTCCAGAACAGTGGGATCGGCTGGGCGGGATCCTTGATACCTTGTCCGTCGCGCCGATTATCCCCCGGCTGCTCGGACAAGAGACATGCAGGAATCGAATACCGGACGTGCCTTGCCGCAACTGGACACCGTCGCTTCGGCTCTCGAACAGACACTCGAGAATGAGCCTGCGCTTTTGGATTTGATGGTCCAGGCGCTGTCGAAGGGAGCGAGCCCCGCGGACTTGTGGGAGCTGCTTCATGCAAACGCCCAAAGGGATGGACGAGTCGCGGAGCTTGCCGCGGCGTACGATACGGTTTGTCGCGACCGCAAAGTTCGTCTGTTGCAACCAGCCGCGCAGGTCGAGCTGATTTTGAACGGTGCGGGTTTCATCTGCGACATCGCGGGTGATGGCGGAGCGGCGCAACCGCATCTCGAGCGCGTGATGCAACTGTCTCCAGGCAACGTGGATGCATTCCAGCGTCTCGAAACGATTCTGCGCGAGCGCGAGGACTGGGTGAAGCTCGCCGAGCTTTACATGGGGATGTCGTCGCATCGTCAGGACAAACAGGAGCAGCTCGCATTCATGCGCGCTGCCGTGCAGATTTATGGGGCGCTGCCGGGCGAGGAAGAGAAAGCGTTCAAGCTGCATCAGCAGATCTTGCGTAGCGATCCGACCGATGCCGATAGCCGCGCAGCGTTGACGGAACGTCTCGTGGCAGCGGGACGTTTGGCAGACGTGGCCAAGCTGTTCGAGGCGGCGATTGCGGCCGATCCACCGCCCGCCGAAGAAGAAGTTCTGGCCTTGCGCGAGCAGGCCATCGAGCTGTACGTCGAACAGCTCCACGAGCTCGAGAAGGCGTTGCCGCATGCCGAGGAAGTGCTCAAGAAAAACCCGGACAGCGAGCTTGCGTGGCGGGCATGCGAGCAGCTTTTGACGCACAAGACGCTGGCAGCTCGTGCGGCTGCTGCAATCGAAAACGTATACACGCAGCGCGAGCAATACGAAGACGCGGCTCGCATGCTGACGATCCAGATCGATAGCGTGCGTGGTCCGAGGCGCCTCGAAGCACAAAAGCGTTTGGCGCTGCTTCAGTACGACAAACTAGGTGATCTGCCCGCGGCATTTTCGCTGCACGAAGGCATCCTGACGGTCGATCCGAACGACGACGAAGTGCGAGCTCGTTATCGCAGCATTGGCGCTGCGCTCGATCGACGATTGGACGTTACGCGTGTGCTGACGCGTGCATCCGCGAGCGCGAAGGATCCCCTCGTTCGCGCCAAGATTTCAGCCGACCTTGGCGAGCTCTTCCTCGAGGCGGGCGATACGAAACGCGCACGAGCTTCGCTTCAGAGCGTCGTGGATTCTGGTTTGTCCGACGAGGCCGGCGTCCGTGCGGCGAAAGCTTTGGCGGACCTCTGCGAACAAGCGCCGGATTGGACTGCGCTCGCCGTCGTGCTCGAACGGCTGAGCGAGATCGATCCGGATGCCGAGTCGCGCGCGAAGGTCGCGTACCGTTTGGCGCATCTGTACGAGATGCAGCTCAACAACATCACGGGAGCGATTGGCGCGTACCGCAAGCTCATTGGTACGTCACTCGAAACCGATGCTCTCCCGGTGCTCGAACGTTTGTACGAATCGACGGGTGACGAAGTATCGCTCGCGGACGTGCTCGAGCGCCGAGCACTCCACGAGAAGGACGGCGACGCAGCGCGACAGCTCGCTTTCCGTGCGGCGGATCTGCGAGCCGCTCGATCGAGTGACCTCGGTGCGGTCCTCGACGGATGGCGAAGGTTCCTCGAGACATACGGCCCATCGCGCGAGATTCATGCGCGCATTTTGCCGTTGCTCGAACGGGAACGACGATTCGAAGAACTGGCGAAGACGCTCGATGCGGAAGCAGGGCTCACGCCGCCCGAAGAACGCATCCCCGTCTTGGCGAAGTTGGCCCAGGTTCGGCTAGAAAAACTCAACGACGGTGCCGGTGCAATCGCGGCGTATCGTCAAGCGCTCGATCTGGATCGATCGGACGAAGGGTGTCGCCAGGCTGTCGAGCAGCTCTTGCGCCGTGGTGATCAGCGCATTGCAGCGGCCGATGTGCTCGAACCGATATATCGCCAAGAGGGCATGCCATCGGGACTGCTTGAAGTGCTCGAAGCGCGCGCCGAGCTTGCGGGGGACGCGGCGACGAAGCTTGCGGCGCTTCGTGAAGGAACCGAGATCGCCGATCAGCAATTGGGTGATCAAAAGCGCGCATTGAACAATGCGGGACTCGGCTTGCGCGTCGCCGTGAGCGAATCGGCGGACGAGGTGCCCGAATGGCTCGCTTCCGTGCAGCGGCTCGCGGGATCGGATCCGGCGCGGTTGGCGAACATATTGGTGCAAGCGCTGGGCGACAGAAGCATTGATCATGCGGCCCTTGCGGAGCTTGCAAAAGCGACCGGAGAAGCGCTCGCTGAATATGGTGATTTCATTGGCGCACTCACGGTGCTCCGAAAGGCGCTCGCGTTCGAGCCTTCATCGGCGGAGTTGATTTCGCGGATCGATGGGCTGCTCGAGCAACACGGCACGCCGCAAGAGCGATTGGAGCTGCATCGTGGAGCATTGGCAGCGACGACAGAGCCCGAGCGCAGGCGCGAGTTGTTCCATTCGATTGGAGCCATTCAAAGGCACGGTCTGAATGACTTGGCAGGAGCTGCAGCGACGTACAAACGAGCGCTCGAAGAAGATCCGTCCGATCGCGCTGCGTACGAGGCAGGGCTCGATGTGCTCGAAGCGTCTCGAGATTACGAAGGCTTCTATTCGGCACTCGTGGGAGGCGCCGAGCGCGAGGGTGATGCGAAAGAGCGGTCGAAGATCGTTCTGCGAATGGCGAATCTTTCGGCGGATCGCGACTGGGTCGATCGGGCGCGACAGCATTATCGAACGCTGCTCGATGAACGCGCAGAGCTCAGCGAAGAGACGCTGGACAAGATTGCCGACCTGAGTCGAAAGACCGGGGACAACGAGCTTTATCGTGTGCTGCTCGAACGGCGCATCGAAATTGCCGACGGACCGCTGGCCGTGGCCCAGTGGCTCGAACGCCTGGCGGAGCTCAAGGCAGATGCATTCGGAGATGCACCTGGTTCCATTGCCGATTGTCTGCGCGCAGGCGATCTTGCGGAGAATGGTGGCGATGACGCACTGGCCGAGCGTCTTTTCGAGCGAGTGATTGCGCTCGAAGCCGATCATCGCGAAGCGGCGCAGCGGCTCGTGACGATTTATCGACGTTTGGAGAAATGGTCGCAGCTCCCTGCCGTTTACGACATTCTCGGTCGCACGGCTGCGGATGTCGCAGAACGCGCGGACAAACTCCTCGAATTCGAAGACGCCGCCATTCGTGCAGGCGTGACGATGCATTACGTCGGCGCGGTGGATGGTTTGGCAGAGCAAGGCGATGCACTCGATGCCGATCGTCGCGATGCTCTCGAAGCTGCACGCACGCGGGTGCTCGCTGCCGATCCGGAACGTCAGGACGACGCGGCAGCGGCGTATCGCCGAATGATCGAGCGCAAGAGCGATCCTTGGAGCGCCGTGGAAGCGTTCGAAGGGTTCCTCGATCGCAGTCCGCTCAGCTCGGCGCGCCTCGACGATCGCCGGTGGGTGCTGCGATTCCGCATGGATCATGCCGAGGGCGATAGGCGGATCGAAGCGCTCGTCGCGTGGGCATCTGCCGAGGAAAACGTATTCAAGGATTTGGCTGCCGCGGACAAACTCTACAGCCAAGTGCTCGAACAAGAGGCGACGAACAACACGGCGCTCGAAGCTCGAAGCCGCATCTTGATCGAATTGGGCGACGTCGAAGGCGCTGCAGCGATGATCGCGCGCCGTCGTGATTTGCGCGAAGGCGCCGAACGCACGGCGCTCGAGCTCGAGTTGTCGCAGCTTCTCCTCGAACGGCTCGGACGCGTGGATGAAGCGCTGTCTGCCGTCGAGCCGGTGCTCGATGCCGAACCGGGCAATGAAGGAGCGATTGCGCTTCTCGAACGGGCGCTTACGCGACCGGATTCCCGTCGGCGTGCGGCGGAGCTGCTCGAACGAGCGTGCGATGCTGCCGGAGATGAAACCATTTCTGCGCGCATTCTGAAGGTGCTCATCGCAACGCCGGCCGATGCCACCGACGTGGCGGATCTGCGCCCCGGCTGGTTCACGCGGCTGCTCGATAGGCCCGGAGCGGAGCCTGCGATTGCGCTCGACCTCGCGCTTCAGGCGCTCGACGAGCTCACCTACGAAGCGACGTTGTGGGAGCGCGCCGAACAGCTTGGACGCGACGCGGAAAAGCCCGAGCTCGTCGCGGAGATGTACCGGAAAAAGTTGGAGTCCGAAGCAGTTCTTTCGCTTCCGCCCGACCAAACGGACGATCTAGGGCGCCGAGCGGTGGACTACCACGAAGAGTTTTTCTTCGAGGATCAGGACACCGTGATGAAGCTGTTGCGGCGGGTGGTGGACGTCGCGCCCGACGCATTCTGGGCCTTCGAGCGGTTGAAGCTTGCCTACAACCAGAATGAACGCTGGCGGGAATTGTTCTCGCTGTACGACCAAGCGATTGCACGAACCGACGACAAGTTCACGAAGATCGAATTGCTCGAAGACGCTGCCGAGTCGGCGAAGGATCTCGCAGGAAATCCCGACAAAGCAGTGGATTACCTGGAGCACCTCCTACCGCTCAAACCAAGAGACAAGAAGATCCGCTTGTCGCTCGAACGGCTCTACGAGCGCCTTGCTCGTCATCGACCGCTCATTGATTTGTTGTCGCAGGAGCTCGATTCGCTCGAAGTCGAGCCGGCGCAGAGACTCCGCGCGCGCATTGCAGCACTTTGGATCGATGGCGTGGCCGATCCCGATGCTGCGTATGCCGTCGTTGCGGACATGCTCAACGTGGATCAGGCGCGTCTCGAAGCGGTTGGTCTTCTCGAACGCATTCTCACGCTGACAAGTGCTGGCGTGATCGATCCGCTTGTCAATCCGCCTGCGGAATCGTCGGAAGCATCGGCTCGGCAGCGCGCAGCAGCGGCGGTCGAAGCGCGATATCGGAGGGACGAGCGACACGAAGACTTGGCGCGCGTGCTCGGTGTGCGGCTCGAGAGCGCAGCGGATGCGGAATCGCGAGGCAAGCTGCTTCGCGAGATCGTGCACCTGCGCGCGGAAGTGCTCGGCGACCCCGCTTCGGCGCTCGAAAACCTCGCAGCGCTCGTGGCACTGGAACCGGGCGAGCCGGCACATCGCGCCGACCTTGATCGATTGGCCGCAAAGGTTGGTCGCGACGATCGTTTGGCCGAGGTGCTCGTCAACGTTGCGGCTGTCGTCCCTGGGCCGCTCAAGATCGAGCTCCTCAGCCATGCATCGTCGATTTTCGTCGACCGTCTCGGCGATCGTGGTCGCGCCATCGAAATCGGTCGTTCGATTCTCGCGCTGCACGAAGAGCATCCCGACTTGGTGATTGCTCCAGCCCGCACACTCGAACAACTGCTCGCGCTGGAAGGGCGTTCGGGCGAGCGATGCGACGTGCTCGAACGATTGGCGCAGCTCGAGAAGGAATCGGATCCGACGGCACGGCGTGCGGACTTGCTCGAAGCCGCGCGTCTTGCATCGAAGGATCTGGAGGACAAACCTCGCGCGATTGCAGCATATCGCGCGACGCTTGCGGACCAACCGCGTGACGTCGAAGCGCTCACGGGGCTCGCCGCGGACCTCGAATTCGAACGTCGTTTCGCCGAGCTCGCCGAGGTTCTCGAACAACGGGCAGCCCTCACGGAAGGCGATAGCGCGCGAAGTGACCTCGTGCGTGTCGCCGTGATCTGTGATCAGGAGCTTGGCGATGTCGCGCGCGCCGTGACGGTTTGGGAAGCCGTGCGTACGCGATTCGGCGCCGATGACGAGAGCTGCGATGCGCTCGCCGTGTTGCTTGCAAAGTCGTCGCGCTGGAACGACCTCGTCGAGCTGTACCAGGCAAGTGCGAAGCTGGCCGATGAGGCCGAGTCGATTGCACGAGCTGCGGATCTGTATCGACGCCTCGGTGATGTGCAGCGAGATCGCACGGCCCAATGGCTCGAAGCCGTCACGAGCTACGAATCGTCCATTCGATTGGGCGATGCCGGAGGCAAGGCCGCTCTTGGTGGACTCGAAACGCTCTTGTCGCTCATCGAATTGGACGACGAAGAGCGGCGCCCGGTGCTTTCGAGTGCCGTGCGTGTGCTCGCAGCGACCTATGCGGCTTCGGGCGATTGGCAAAGCACGGTAGCGTTGCTCGAACAGCGCCTTGCAGCATCGAATTCCGTCGAAGAGCGCACGAGCATTCTCACGGAGACCGCGTCGCTCTACGAGCATCGTCAACAAGACTTGGGACTCGCTTTCGGTGCCATTTGGCGAGCGTTTGCCGAGGCGAAGTCGCCCGAGCTTGCGGCGGAGGTGCAGCGTTTGGCGCACGCGGCCGATCGTTGGTCCGACGTGGCGGAAGTTTTTCCGGGCGTCGAGGCGGAAGGTGGCGTTCCTGCGCTCGTTGCGCGGGATTTGTGGTGGGATCTCGCGAAGTGGCATCGCGACCAGCGCGGTGACGAGCGTTCTGCGGAGACTGCGATCGAGCGTGCGCTTGGTTATGACGCGACAAACCGCGAGATGCTCACGGCGCTCGTGGAGATTCGCAGGCATGCGCCGGGCCGATCGCTCGTCGATGCGCTCTTGCGATTGAGCGACGTATCGGACGAACCATTGCCGCTTCATCGCGAAGCCGTGGTAACGGCGATCGATCACGTGGGCGATGCTTCGCTCGCAAAAACCATTGCCGAAGCGATGCTCGACAAAGCGAAGACACGCTGGGCGAGCGATGGTTCGGATGCGTCGAGTTTGCCGGCAACGAGCGCCTCATGGGCGATCGACGTGCTGGTGAAGATTTATCGCGACGAGAGCAATTCGGCGCGCGTCGTCGAATTGTGCCTCGATGGCGCGAAGCTTCCGTTCGAGACGCCGCATCGACGCGCGTTACGTCTTTCCGCGGCCGAAATCTCGGAAGCGCCTGCAGCCATCACGATTTACGAAGAGCTCTTCGGGGAAAACCCGACCGATGCTCTCGTAGGTGATCGTCTCGACAAACTGTACCGCTCCGAGGGGCGTCGCACGGATTTGCTCGCGCTGCGCGAAAAGCAGATATCCGTTGCGGCGGATTCGGCGTCGCGCGTCGATTTGCGCGTCGACTTGGCGCTCCTGTTGACGGAGGCCGGGGAGATCGACCGAGCCATTGCGACGCTCCGCAAGAACCTCGAGGAAAACCCGCTGCACGGGCCTTCCGTGGACAAACTCGCAGAGCTTTTCGAGGGGCGTGGGGATCACGCTGCGCTCGCATCGCTGTGGGAGGACCAAGCGGCGCGGCGTGAAGCGACTCGCGAGACGCAATTGGCGGCCGAGTTGTGGCGCCGAGCAGCGATCATTGCAGAAACGAGCGTGGGCGACGTTGCGCGTGCGACGTCGGATTATCGTCGCGCAGCGCGCTTCCGCGACATCGCGTCGCTCGATGCGCTCGCGCGTCTCTTCACGGCACGTGGCGATCATCCGTCGGCAGCCGAAGTGCTGGAGATCATCTGCACCGATTCTCCAGTCGACGCGGCGCCGCATCCGGTCCTGCGTTTGGCCGAGTCGTACATCGCGGCGGGCGAGCCGGCGATGGCGCGACAACGCCTCGAGGAGGCGCTGCAGAAGGTCACGGATACGGCGCCCATTCGTGCGCGTTTGTCCGTGCTCTACCGTGAAGCAGAAGCCTGGGGACCGCTTGCAGAGCTCACTGCGGTCGAGGCGCAACACACGGAGAACGTTGCACTTCGAACGAAACTGCTCCGTGAAGCGGCGGACCTGCATGTTTCGAAGCGAAACGATCCGCAGTCGGCCGTTCCGCTGCTCGAACAGGCAGCAGCGCTCACGCCCGACGATCGAGCCATCAAGCTCACGCTTTGCGATGCATTGAGCGCTGCGGGGCGCATCGAGGAAGCATCGGCCGTATTGCGGCAAATCATCGACGCATACGGCGCACGGCGTCCGAAGGATCGCGCGGTCGTGCACCATTACTTGGCGCGCGTTTACCTTGCATCGGGTGATCGTTCGAGCGCCCTATCCGAGCTCGACGTAGCTCTCAAGATCGATCCGACGCACCCGGAAATTCTGCTTGCCGTGGCGCGTCTGTCCTTCGACGAAGGCCAATACGATCGCTCGCAACGCACCTATCGTTCGCTGCTCATGATGGTTCGTCGTTTGCGCGACGAATCGCCGGAGCCCGCGGTCACACGTACCGAAATTCTCCACGCATTGGCAGAAATCGCGGAGAAACAGGGCGATACCGATCGCGCGGTCGAGCACGTCGAATCGGCTTTCGAAGCGGCACGCGAAAACACGCTGGAGTGCGATCGACTCGTTCGAGCGCTCCGGGGCAAACCCAATCACAAGAACCTCGCGAGGGCGCTCGAATTGCGCATGGAGATCTCCGGCAACGAGCCGCACCTCGCGACGATTACCGAGCTCGCTGCGCTCTACGAGCAACACCTCGGAAAGGCCGCTGGGGCGCTCGACTTGTGGCTGCGTACGATCGAATTGCGTCCGACTTCGGCGGATGCACATCGGTCGGCCTTGGCGCTTGCACGGCGCTTGGGCTCGCTCGATCGATACGTCGGTGCGCTGCGCCGCCTCATCGATGCAACGACGAACGATCCGCCGCTCATCGATTTGCTTCTGCACCTGGGTCGCGCGCTCGCCGAAGGCAACGAGGCGGACAAGGCCGACGAGATGTTCGCTCGTGCCGAAGCGCTGCTGCTGAAGCGGCCCGGGGACAGGCGCATTCACGAAGTGTGGCGCGCGCTCGAAGCGTCTTGTGCACGTCGTGGCGATCGCGCTGGACAAATCGCCATCCTCGAAAAACGCATTCAAGCTGCAGCCGAAAGCGCTCCCGCGGCCGACGTTGCCGATGGCTTGTACCGGCTTGCCGAGCTCGTGCTCGGAGATGCCGAACACACGGAACGTTCGCTCGACGCGCTCGAGCGTGCGCTTGGTCTCGATCCTCAGCCCGAACGCGCCGAGGCGATTTTCCGCCGAGGTTTCGAGCAAGGTGTTTCGGACGCTCGTCTCCTCGAGCTGTACGAGAAGTTTGCCCGCGAGCATGATCGTCCGAGCGCACTCGTGGATGCGCTCGTCCGATTGGGTGGTCAGCGTGGCGTGACGGCGTATCAAGAGGCGTATGCGATTGCGCAGAAGGTCGGCGATTCGTCGCTCATCGAGCACGTATTGCGCCGCGCGATCAACAAGTCCGACGGTGATGCACTGGTTCCGGACGATTACTGGGCCGTGACGGCGCTTTCGGCACTTCGTTCGAGTGCGGAGGATTTCGCCGAGGCTGCGTCACTCGAAGAGCGTGCGGCTCGCATTGCAGCGCCAGATGCCGAGCGCGGGCATTTGATTGCTGCTGCAACGATCGCGAAGGACAAACTCGGCAATCTCGAGCAAGCAGCGCGAATTTATGCCGAGCTATTCGAGAGGGAGCCGGCAGACCGCGAAGTCTGGGAACCGCTCGTCGAGCTTTATCGACGATTGGGTGACGACGCAGGACTCGGCAAAGTGCTCGAACAACTGATCTCGTTGCTCGAGGCGGTCGAGGATCGTTCGCGCATGCGGCTGGAGCTCGCGGCACTCGCGCAAAAACGCGAAGGCGGAGACGAACGTGCCATCGAGGTGCTCGCGGAGCTGCTCGAGGATGATCCGACGAACGAGCAAGCGGCGTCGCAGCAGGCGGCGCTGCTCGAGAAGGCAGGGCGTTTCGACGACCTTGCGAACTTGCTCGAACGTCGAATCGATGCGGCCAAGGATCGCCAAGATTCGCCGCAGGTGCTCGCGCTCTCGAACCGGCTTGCGTCGCTTTTCGAGCAGCAAAATGATCTCGATCGGGCGCGCGATGCGTACTTCGCAATCCTCGATTGGGATGGCTCGAACGTCGATGCTTTGCGCGCCATCGTTCGCGTTTGCGAAAAGCGCGGCGAAGCTTCGGATGTTGCCGACGCCCTGGAAAAACTCCTCGGCGCCGAGAAAGACGAAGCTGCCGAGAAGACTGCGCTGCAACTTGCCGATGTGCGAACTCGGCAGAACGACGACGAAGGCGTGGACCGAGCGCTCGAGATGGGTCTACGTGCGCATCCCGCAAGCTCCGTACTCGGTACGAAGCTGAAGGAACGGCTCGAGAGTCGTGGTGACTTCCGCAAGCTGGCCGAGATTCACGTGATGGAGGCGGACAATGCGACGGAAACGCCGAATCGCATTGCGGGCTTGCGCAAGGCGGCTGCGATTTTGCGCGAGAAGGAGCAGGACCTGCCGGGAGCCATCGACATTCTTCGCCGCGCGCTCGAGCTCGATTCTTCCGATCGAACGC
Organism: Polyangiaceae bacterium; assembly: GCA_016715885.1. Classification (NCBI taxonomy): domain Bacteria; kingdom Pseudomonadati; phylum Myxococcota; order Polyangiales; family Polyangiaceae; species Polyangiaceae bacterium. The sequence goes on along the minus strand of JADJXL010000028.1, from coordinate 97,995 downwards.
TCGTGAGCGAATTCGTTGGAGCTCAAGCGGAAATGGGCGACCACCAGGTTGCCGCTGCGACGATTGCGTCGATTGCCTCGGCGCTCGAAATGGGTGCTGCGATCGATTTGATGCTGCACGCAGCCAAGCAGCTCATTGCGGTCGAAGGCGGCGGAGACGCAGCGGCAGAGCTCGTCGAGGATGTGCGACGACGGCAGCCGGAGGCCTGGGATCCGGTGATCATCTTGGCCGAAGCGTACGTTGCTGCGGGACGCGTCGACGAGGCGCGACCACTGGCGGCAAATGCAGTGGCGGCTTTCGAGGGACGTCGGTCGAAGACGCTTGCAGCGGCACACCACGCAATGGCGGCGGTCGAGCGCGCATCGGGCAACGACGCCGAGGCACTCGTGCAATTCTCGAAGGCGTTCGAGGTTGACCCGACAAACATCGAGTTTGCTCTCGAGCTAGGCCAATTCGCAGTCGATCGGGGCGAAGCGGACATCGCTGCACGTGCGCTTCGCGTGGTGACGATGGCGAAAACGTCGAGCGGCGGCGTGACGTCGCGGCACAAAGCGCTGGGGTATTACCACCTCGGTCGACTTGCTGCTTCGCAAGGAGATCGGGGCAAAGCGCGGCTGCTCGTGGACAAAGCGCTCGCCGAAGACGCGGCTCTCGAGGTTGCGCGAAGCCTCGCTGCGGAACTCGCCGGCGGCTGATCCGGCGGCTTTTCCAGGGTGAACGGCATGATCGTGCCAGTTCGCCGAACCATCCAAACTCATCCCCGACGGTTGGTGTCGTTCTTCAAGCGAGCGATTTTCGGCCTATTTCCAGGCGAAATCGGCTGATTTTTCCAAAGGGTTCGGCGCGCCGCGCAGGACTTCGACGTGTCATGCGTGCGGGGTCGAAGCTCGAAATCGCCATTTCCGCACTCAATTGGGCTTTTTTTGTTACGCGCCGCGTGTATGGTTTGCGTCGAGCAGAGCGCGCGGCGAGGGGTCGCGCGTGATGCATAGGTCGGAGGAGTTTTTCAATGGCGACCAAGAAGGCTGCTGCTAGCGCCGGTTCGAAAAAGTCGTTGAGCAAGAGCGCTCTGGTTCAGGCGATCACCGAAGCTGCGGGCGAGGAAATTACTCGCAAGCAAGTCAAGAGCGTCATCGATTCGTTGGTCACGGTCGGGCACCGTGAATTGAAGAAGTCGGGCATCTTCACGTTGCCCGGTTTCGCAAAGTTCCGCGTCGTCAAGCGCCCGGCAACGAAGGCTCGTCAGGGGATCAATCCCTTCACGAAGCAGCCGATGACGTTCCCGGCCAAACCCGCGAGCAAATCGGTTCGCGCGCGCCCGATCAAGGCCATCAAAGACGCTCTCGCCTGATCATCGCACGGCTCCCTTCGCGGTAGCCGATGCGCGACGAACGGCCACGCCAATGCGTGGCCGTTCGCTTTTCAAAACCTTTACTTCCTCTTCTTGTACACCTGCACGCTGATCGGACCCGAACCCGTCTTGGCCGTCGCCTCGACCTTCGCAAGCCCTGCGATCGGGAACGACCACGCGTAACAGCTTTGCTTTGCACCAATCGACGCGGACGAACCCGCTTCTTGATCCACCGCGAGCGTTGGATTGGCGGCCATCGCTGCCAATGCCGGAGGCACCGAACCCGATACGTCGAGCAGCAGCTTCATGTCTATTTCGGTCACGCTCGGCGCGCCTTGCGCAAGAATCGTGTAGCAATGGCCTGGCTCGAGCATCAGACCGACCGGCGTCGTCACGCTCTGACCTTCAGGCACGTTCATGCACACCTCTGCACCCTCGGCCTTCATGCCAGGAGCATCCGTGCCTGCGCGTCCCTTGAGCATCGTGGACAAACCCAGCGAAACGACCGAATCACAGGGGGCCGGCGCTGCGGGCGGAGGCGGAGGCGGCGGGGGCGGCGGAGGCGGCGGAGGCATGTAAGCGCCTGCATCCGGACCAGGTTGCGGCGGCACTTCCGGTTCGCTGCATCCAAACATCGTCGGCAATACCGTGATGATCACGGCCGCCACGGCGCACTTCGTCCAAGTCGTCATCGATCCCTCCATGTTCGAGCGCGCGCGAGCCATGCGCGCGATGTTGTTCTCAGTCCGCGCTCATACACCCTAACCGCATCGCAAGTCACGTTCGTGACTTTGTCGCGAGCATCATTCACGTTTCACGCGAGTTTGCCGCTCATGTCGTAGCGAGAAAAACAATCCGACAGCCGCTGTAAGGATTGGTGCCGTAGATCGTTCAGGCAGTGGGACGAAATCGGGCTCTGTGCGATATGGTCTTGCTTGCTCCCCGTCCAATCAGCCGGGACAGTAGTCAACAAGCTCGACCGTCAGCGGCGCAAGCCATCGCAGTACGGCACGACAAGATTTGCCCGACTCCCGAGGAGGTCGCTTTGTATCGAACCATCGTTGTTTCGTCCGCCTTGCTCTTCACGCTCGCGCTAGCGACCGGTTGCGAGAAGCAGGACGCATCTCAGAACCCTCAAACCGCGCAGAACCCGTATCAGCAGGGTCAATACCCGCAAGGACAGTACCCGCAGGGGCAGCCGCCTCCCGGGGGATATCAGCAGCCACCGCCTGGTGGTTATCAACAGCCGCCTCCCGGTGGCTATCAGCAGCCGCCTCCTGGTGGTTATCAACAGCCGGCTCCCGGTGGCTATCAGCAGCCTTATCCGCAGCAGCCCGGTCAGCCTGCCCCGCAGCAGCCTGCGCCGGGGGGCACGGCAGCGCCTGCTCCAGGCGGCTTCCCGTTCCCGATTCCAGGCATGCCGGCGCCTGGAGGCACCACGGCGCCTCAACAAGGTGGAACGGCGTCAGGCGGATTGGCGTCGCGCATCGATCCGAACTTCGCGGCCGCCGCAACCGGGCCGCTCATGCTCTTCGCTCAGCAACAAGCGCCAGGCATGCAGCGCGAAGGCAACGTCGCCGCAGCGCAATTCCAAGAGGGGCAATCGATGGAAGAGCCCGTCAGCTTGCAGCCGGGCAAGTGCTACACGGTGCTCGCCGTTGGCGCGGGCGTGGCGGAAGTGGACATCGCGTTGCAACTCACGACGCCCATGCCCGGAATGAATCCCGCGCTCGCACAAGACAGCGGCGCTGGGCACCAGGCGGCACTTGGTGGTGGCGGCAATTGTTACAAGTGGCCTTGGCCGATGGCTGGTCAAGCCAAGTACGTGATCAAAGCGACGCGTGGCTCGGGCATCGTCGCAGGTCAGCTCTACGTGAAGTGACGTAGAAACTTCGTCGAATCGGGGCGCTTGTCTGGACGAACCAGACAGCGCCCCATTCGTTTGTCGTCAAAGCAAAATGCCGGGGGCGGGAAATGCCTTGCAGAAGTCGCGAACGTCGCCGCGAATTCGCGACTGCAGCGCTTCGTCGGCCGGATGATCGGCGACTTCGGCCATCCACGCCGCGATCTGCTCCATGTCTTTCGTCCCCATGCCTCGTGACGTGATCGCCGCTGTGCCGAGACGAACTCCCGATGGATCCATGGGTTTGCGCGGATCGAACGGAATCGAGTTGTAGTTGGCGACGAGGCCAGCTCGATCGAGCGCCTTCGCGTAGGGCTTTCCGCCGATGTTTTTCGGCGTCATGTCGACGAGGAGCAGGTGATTGTCGGTGCCTCCGGTGATGAGCCGGAAGCCTCGAGCTTCGAGCGCACTGGCAAGCGCAGCAGCATTCGCCACGATGTTCGAGGCATACGCTTTGAACGAGGGTTGTGACGCTTCACGCGCAGCAACCGCGATGGCTGCGGTCGTGTGGTTGTGCGGGCCGCCCTGCAGGCCAGGAAAAACCGCTCGATCGATGGCTGCTGCATGTTCGGCCTTGCACATGATCGCGGCGCCTCGCGGCCCACGGAACGTCTTGTGCGTCGTCATCGTCACGACGTCCGCAATGCCAATCGGCGACGCGTGCGCACCGCCCGCCACGAGACCCGCGATGTGCGCGATGTCCGCCGCCAAGATCGCGCCCACTTCATCCGCAATCGAACGAAACGCTGCAAAGTCGATCGCTCGCGGATACGCCGTCGTGCCGCACCAAATGAGCTTCGGCCGATGCTGCCGCGCGAGCTCGCGCACCTGATCGATGTCGATCCGATGATCGCTTTGGCGCACGCCATAGGCGACGCTCTGAAAAAACTTCCCCGTGATGCTGACGCTCCAGCCATGCGTCAGATGGCCGCCCGCAGGCAGTCCAAGGCCCATGATCGTTTCGCCTGGTTTGACGAACGCGAGGTACACGGCGAGGTTTGCCGGGCTGCCCGAATACGGCTGCACGTTGACGTGATCGGCGCCGAAGACTTGCTTCATGCGACTGCGCGCAAGCTCTTCGACGAGGTCCACCTGCTGTTGGCCCTCGTAATAGCGTTTGGCCGGGTACCCCTCGGAATACTTGTTCGTCAGGACAGACCCGGTTGCTTCGAGGACCGCGCGCGAGACGTAGTTTTCGCTCGCGATGAGGCGGATCGTCTCCGCCTCGGCGCGCGCTTCGCGATCGATGAGCTCGGCAATTTCCGGATCGACTTGGGAAAGCGGAGCGTGACCTTCGAACTTCGTTTCGGACGACATCAGACCTCGAACTCGCCACGCGTGAGCAGGTCGGCGACCCGCCACAAGAAGGAGTTTGCCAGTACGCCGTCGACGACGCGGTGATCGTACGAGAGCGCCATGTACATCACGGGGTGAATCGCAATGACGTCCTCGCCATCCCGCGTGACGACGACAGGGCGCTTTTTGATTTCACCCATGCGCAAAATGCCCACGTTCGGCTGTGAGATGATTGCACCACCAAAGAGGTTGCCTTTGGTGCCCGGGTTGCTGACGGAGAACGTCGTTCCTGCGAGGTCGTCGGCCGTGATCTTGTTCGCGCGCGCCTTGGTGGCCATCGCGTCGATTTGCGCCGCCAGCCCGCGTAGCGAGAGCTGATCGGCATTCTTGATGCTCGGCACGATGAGCCCGCCTGGGGTGTCGACCGCAATGCCCAGGTTGATCTCTTTGATGACCGCGAACGAATTCTCGAGCACGCGGGCGTTCAGATGCGGGTATTCGCGCAGCCCGCGAATCGTTGCTGCACAAATGAACGACAGGAACGTGAGCGGAACGCCTTCCTTCTTCAGACGGTCCTTGTGTTGCTCGCGCAGCTTCGACGTCGCATGCAGGTCGACTTCGGCCACCGTCACGACATGGGGCGCCGTGACCTTCGAATAAACCATGTGGTCGGCCGTGATGCGGCGACGGCGCGAGAACGGAACGACCTCGTCACCCGCGCGCGGCGTGTACGGGGGAACCTTGTACGAGCCAAACCCGACACCTGGTATCGGCGGGACAAACCCGCCGCCAGCGTTCACGAGTTGCGAAAGCTCGACCACTGGGGCAGGCGCTGCGACGGGTGCCGGCGCGGGCGCTGCCGGTGCAGGAGCAGGAGCTGCGGCTCGACGTACGTCGTCGTGGGTAACGCGGCCGCGCTCGCCCGTGCCTTGTACCTGCGACAGATCGACGCCTTCTTCTCGAGCAAGCTTACGCGTCGAAGGCGACGTCAGGAGCGAGGCTGCGGACTCGGGCGCTGCCGCGGGTGCGGCTGGTGCAGGTGCGGGGGCCGGGGCAGGCTTTGCAGGCGCCGATGAAGCCGTCACGGTTTCGTCGATCTGGCAAATCAAGGCGCCCTTCGGAACAATCGCTCCTTCGGCCACCGCCAGTTTGACGATTTTTCCTGCAGCAGGCGCAGGCACTTCCGTGTCGGCTTTGTCGGTCGCTACGTCGAGCAGCGGCTGCTCGCGCGCCACGATGTCGCCTTCGCGTACCCGCCACTTGGTTACGGTTCCCTCGGCCACGCTCTCGCCGAGCTGGGGCATGAGCACGTCGATCATGGAGTCGCTCCTCCGATTCCCGCCTGGCAATGGGGTTTCTACGCGGGGGCCGGTCGTATACGCCGTGGAGCGCAGGAGGGCAACGTGCTGCGCGCACGTGAATGCACGTCAGCCGCTTTCGCGCTCAAAGCGCCGTGCCCAGCGCGCGATCGATCGCATGTGGGCTGTATCCCACGAGAATTTGACCGCGAATGTCGATGACCGGAATGCTCCCGCCTCGCTGCCCGGATTTTTCGAGCTTCTCACGCATCTCGAGCGCAGCAGACCGGTCCTCCTCGATGTCCTTGTGAACGATCCGAACTCCCTTTGACTTCAAATATTTTTCAGCGTCATGACAGGGCTTGCACCACGACGCGCCATAAAGGATCGCCGTCACGTTCGACGCCACCGTGGGTGGTTTGTCATTACGATCTGGCGCCTGAGGACCACTCGACGCAGCACTTGCAACGGGCTTCGGCGGCGCAACCTTGGCGATGTACGCCGCACGGCGCTTCTCCACTTCGCCCTCCCACGCGCGCCGCGACATCGTCTTTGCCGTGTATCCGCCGTCGGCACCCTTGGTCGTCAAGTCGACGACGTAAAACGCATCCTTCGTTCCAGCTTCGCGATCACTCACGACCACACGCACGAGCGATCGGCCTTCCGCAGGGACGCCCGCAACGTCGAGCTCCACGTGCAGTTCGCCCTTTTCGTCCATCCATGTGAGCAGCAGGTTTGGCGTGTCATCGCGGATCGTCAGAGCTGGAAGCTCTTTCGTGAGCACAACTGGAGCTGTGCCGTCGTCCTTCTTCTTCCGAGAACACCCGCTCGTCGTCACGGCGAACGTCACGAATAGCAGCACCAAGAGTCCTACGATGGCACCCCTCATGTCGTTCTCCCCGTCGCGTCGTAAGCCGCAATCTCTTCCCCAAGCATGGTCCACTCCGTGACGAATGCATCGACGCGGCGCGCGAGCGCTTGCTCGTCCTCCGCCATACGCGACAGCTTGGCCCAATCACCACCGTGATCCTGCTTCAACGCTTCGCGCATCTTGGAAAGCTCGGCCTCACCCGCCGCGATCTCGTCCTCGAGCTCCACGATGCGCTTCTTCTTGCGCTCCATGGCTCGCGCCGCAGCCTTCGCCGCTTCGAACGAACGCTTCTTGTCGAGCTGTGACGCTTGCGTCGCGACTTCACTTCGCGCAACCGTCGATGCACTTCGCTTCACGGCCCGCTTTTCTGGCCCCGGAGCTGCACCTTCCAGCGCACTCGGATCATCCTCGTCGTCCTCCGGAGCGTTCGCGTTTCGTCGCGCGCTTTCTTCGTACACGCGATAGCCGACCGGAAGCACTTCGATGCCGCCCGGAACAAACGCCACGATGCGCGTCGTGACCGCTTCGAGAAAACGCCGGTCGTGGGAAACCAGCAGCACCGTGCCTTCGAAGCCCGTCAGTGCTTCTTCGAGGATTTCGGCGGCGGGAATGTCGAGGTGATTGGTGGGTTCGTCCAGGAACAAAAGGTTGCGCGGTTCGAGCAGCAATTTGGCGAGCGCCAAACGACTCCGCTCGCCCCCGGAAAACCCATTCACCTTGCGAAGGGTGTCGTCGCCGTAGAAGCGGAAACGCGCAAGGTACTGCCTGGCCGCATCGACGTTCATGTCGCCGCGTACGCTACGCACTTCTTCCACGGCGGTCTTCGTCGGATCGAGCGATCCAAGATGCTGATCGAAATACCCGTCGCAAAGGTTCGTTCCGCGACGAACATCACCCTCGTCACCGTCCATCCGCCGGCCCGCCAAAATGCCGAGCAACGTCGACTTTCCAGTGCCGTTTGGACCGACAATCCCGATGCGTTCGCCGCGACGAACCAGCAAGTCGAGACCACCGAAAAGCTTGCGCCCGCCTCGCTCGGCACCAAGTCCTCGGGCATCCAGCACGATGTCTCCACTGCGCGGAGTTTGGGCGAACCGAAACGCAACCTTCTCCGCTCGAGCCCAAACGTCCTCCGGACGCTCGACGACCTCGAGCTTGTCCAGCATCTTGCGCCGGCTCTGCGCTTGCTTGGTCTTTTGACCTGCAATGTTTCGGCGGATGAAATCTTCAGTTTTCGCGACGAATGCTTCCTGCCTCGCAGCAAGCTCACGCTCGCGTTCGAGGTCCTCTCGTCTGGCGATCGCATAGGCGGAATATGCGAGCGGATAGCTGCGAAACGTCTTTTGCCCGAGCTCCATGGTGATGGGACAGAGCGCATCGAGCAGGGCGCGATCGTGCGAGACGACGAGCATCGCACTGGACAAACCCGCTAGATAACGTTCTAGCCACGCGATCGTTTCGATGTCGAGATGGTTCGTGGGTTCGTCGAGCAAAACGAGGTCCGGCTCGACGGCGAGCGACGAACCCAAGTACAGTCGACCTCGCTCACCCCCGGACAAACTCGACAGCGGACGTGTCATGTCCGAATCGCTGAAGCCGAGATGTTCGGCGAGCATTCGAATACGCCGCTCGAGCTCGTCGCCACCGGCCATGTGATAACGATCCGTCAGCACGCCGAGCTCTTCGAGGGCCGCAGGGTTGCCCGTTTCCGCCGCGCGCGTTGCACGATCGAGCTCTTGCCTCAGCGCATGGAGGTCCCCGAAGGCCGACAAGAAGGCATCGAAAACCGTTCCGTCTTTGGGTAACTCGTGCGATTGCCGAGCGTACGCAACGCGCGCTCCGCGGCGCACGACGATCGACCCCTCGTCCGGAACGAGCTCGCGCGCGATGAGCCTCAGCAGTGTCGATTTTCCTGCGCCATTTGGGGCAACGAGGGCGGCACGTTCGCCCCGTGACAATGTGAATGTAACGCCTTGAAAAAGACGGTTCTGGCCATGACCAAAACCGACGTCGGCGACCTGAAGGACGGTCATTTCCGCGAGTTCTAGCACGCTGCCTGACGCGGGCAGACACCGAGCGCGAGAGCCTTTCCGAAGCTCACACATCCGGGCTCAACCTGGACTAGCATCCCACCCCGATGACAAACGCGAACCTCGAACCCATCGCCGTCTCATGGACCGAGGAGCTCGCTCGCGCGCTGCAACAACGTTCCGCATGGTCGTACCTGGGTACGGTCGAGATCGTGGAACACACGGGCGCTGCGACGTTGGGCGGGGTGATCGATCGGCGTCTCGTGCGACTCGAACCAGGCGTGTCGCCGATCGACACGATCGAGAAATGGCGCCAATTGCCCGAAGGAAGAATCATCGATCGCATGGTTGTCCAGGCAAACACCATGCTCTTGCGACGACTACCTCCACCACGCGGCGTCGAAGCTTTCGGGCCGAATTGGCTTCGTGACTTTGGAGGCGGCGGGACGATCGTCGTGCTTGGAACCGCGTCCGATCTCATTCACGTCGCCCGCACGTACAACGACACGCCCACGGGCGCTCGCATTCGTACCGCCGTTGCGGACAGCAAGCCGGGGTCGCTCGTCGCCGTTGCCGGTGAGGGTCTCACGGCGACGATGGTCTGCATGGTGAGCCTTTCGCTCACGCCGCAAGGCGTTCACATCGTGAGCGTCGTCGACAACAAGTCGCGCACGAATGCGAAACTCGCGCGCGCCGACGCGTCGCTCGCGCAGAGATAGAGGCTAGTACCGCTTGTTGGGATCTTGATCGAGCTTCTTCAAGTTGAGCTCGATGCGTCGGTTGCCTGGATCGAGCTCCAGAGCTTGCTTCCAGAACTTGCGCGCTTCGTCGCGATTGCCCGCTCTGAGCGCAGAGAAACCCTGGTCCATGAGCGATGCGACCTCGCGCTCTCTCTTGCGCGCCGCAATCTCCTCGGGCGATTCGGGTGGAGGCGGCGGAGGAGGCAGGTCCTGCGGAGGCGGCGGAGGAGCCATGTCTCGAGGCAACGGCGGAGGCGCCGGAGCGAGGTTGTCGAGGCGCATGCGAGCGTTGGTCGGAAGCTGCACCTTCTGCGCAACGAAGTTTTCGGGTTCGAAACTCCAATCATCCTTGCTGCCCGCCGATGAGATGCGGCCCGGACGAACCGACGGTCGCGGCGCCGCGTCGTCATCCGTCGACCCACCGCGTGCTTTCTCGTCGAGCTTGCGCACGCCTTCCATCAGGATGTGCTGATAGTCGCCGTAAATCGTGCGCTCGAAATCGGGCGGGAAGGGGGCCATGTTGAACACGCCATCCTCGACGGCGATCATCTCGTGCACGGCGTCTTCACCGACGATGTTGTCCCAAATCCCGTGCACGATGTCGCCGTTCTGGATGAGGATCACACCGGAGCTTTGGCCTCGCGCGATGCGCAGCGCGGTGGTCTTGCGGCCGAGACACAGCATCTGGATGACGTCGACAGCGGATAGCTCGGACAAACTCCCGAGCAAGCTGTCGCGGATTTCCATCGCTTGCAAAAGCGCCGCTCGCAGCTCGTGCAAGTCGAACGGCTTGCGAATGAGCTTGAGACATCCGACGGCATGCGCCTTGTCGCGGATCGTGTTGACGTCGAATGCAGTCATCACGATGGCGCGTGTGTCGGGCGTTTCGACGGCTGCCCAGCAGACGAGATCCATGCCGCTCATGCCTGGGAGATGAACGTCCGTCACGAGCACGTCGATGGGCGTTTCCCGCAGGATCTGACGGCCGATCTCCGCGTTTTTCGCGAGTAGGACGTCGTAGCGGTGGTTGTCCTGATAAAGGAATCGATGCAGCGCAAGAACGATCCCGTCCTCGTCGTCGACGATGAGCACTCTCTGGCGACGCTGGGCCATGGCTGTTCTACCTACCGGTCATGATGGGTAAGGTGATCGTAACGCACGTGCCGGAGACATTACCGCTCCGGCCTCCGATCGTGATCGATCCGCCGTGGTCGGTCACGATTCGATAACATATCGAAAGACCAAGACCCGTTCCCGTCGGTTTGGTCGTGAAGAACGAATCGAACACTTTGTCGACGAATTCCGGGGGAATTCCAATCCCCGAATCCTCGACCCGAAGAAGCATCTGTTCTTCCTCGATCCCCGCATAGACCCACAAGTCCCCGCCATCGGGCATCGCGTCGGCCGCGTTGATGAAGAGGTTCAACAGCACTTGCTGCAGTTGGTCCTGGTCGATCCACAAGGGACGGAGCGTTCCATAACGCGCCGTGAACCGAATCCGCTCGAGCCGCCCCTCGGCCATGCTACGCGCTCGGCTCACGATCGTCTGGATGTCGCTCTTGGTCCTGCGCGGGGGTCTGTGTCGGACAAACCCGAGGAGCTGTCCGAGCATGTTGTTGAGCCGGTCGATCTCGCGATTGACAGCTTGAAGCGAGTCACCAAGGCCGGCGGCATCGGCTTCGTGCTCGATCGACTGGATGGTTGCTTTGATGGCTGCGAGCGGATTGCCGATTTCGTGCGCCACCATTGCGCACGCCTTGCCAACTTCGCTGAGCCGTTCGATCTGCCGACGCTCCGCCTGAGACCGTTCGGTTTCGGTCACGTCGGTGAGCGTGATGAGCGTGCCGAGACGACGCGAGCTGATGATGCGCACGCTGACGATCGTCTTCTTGCCGGCTTCATCGATGAGATCGACCGTGGTCTCTCGCGTGCGTCTTCCCGATTCGGTTCGCTCCGCCGCATCGAGGAGATCGAAGAGCTTGTGCATGAGCGGAACGCCGCCGGTGCGTCCCATGAGCAGCCCATCGGCGACTCGGTTGGTCACGAGGATCTCGCCGCCATCTCCGATGATCACCAGGCCGACGCCGATCTCGTCGAGCAAGGACGTCCCCGGAGCAAAAGGCACGTTGGTGGGGCTCTTCCTCATGGTTCAGCGGATCGAGGGAGCGGTGAAGGCGAAGGTCAACCGTACGACATGAGCTTCGACACGGTCTTGGCAACCTTGTCTTCCGTGGGATCCGGCATGTCTTCACTGAAGCCGAGGACGCTGAGCGCCAACGTGTCGTCTTCGAGTCGCAGCCATCGCGTCTTCACGATGACGTTGTTCACGTCGGACAGGTGCAGCGTTTGCGGTTCGGCAAAGGGAAGCAGCAACCTTACTTTTTCCGCGACTTCTGCGACGACCGATGCCGCTGCGGCCAGCTCGTTTTGATACTTCGGTTCGCCGGCTGATGCGAGCAAGAGGCCGCGCGTATCCGACAAGACGACTGCACGACCGCCGGTCTCTTCACGAATGAGCGACGACATGGCTTCTTCGAGCAGTTCTTCGAGCCTTCGTTCACTGCCCGATGGCGCTACCTGTGCTTGCCCTGCGGCGGTTTTTCCTGCCGCACCCTTGTCTTTCGTCTTCGATGCCGCGATGGCGAATGCTTGGGCTTCCAAGTCCGTGATGCGCCGGCGCATTTGTTTGGCTTCCAGCGCGATGGCTTCGAGCTCTTCTACGCGGCGACGCAGTTCACTATTTTCATTCGCGTAATAATCCGTCTCCGAAGCGCGTTGCTCGAGCGTGCGCATGCGCAGCGCCATGTCGTTGTTCGTCTTTTTCAGCGCGTCGTAATCTTTTTGCGAGATTGCCGTGCGCTTCATGATGTCGAGCTCGCCGCTCAGCTTGGTGTTTTCCGTGCGGAGGCGGTCGAATTCCTGGGGGTTTGCCCCAGCGGCAGGCGCCTTTGCGAGCCTCGATTCGAGGTCGTTGACCTTGGTGCGCGCATTGGCCAGCTCGAGCCCCAAACGAGCGGCTTCGTTGGCCGCTTGCTGGAGCGTTGCGATTTGCGCTTGAAGCTGCTGCACCTTCGCCTTTTCGGCAGCGATCTCTTGCGTGAGCTTGCTCGAATCGCCGGACGACTTGGACGCAGCGGCGAGCTTCTGTTCGAGCTCGCGAACTTTGGTTTTTTCGGTCGTCAGGTCGGCGGCGAGTTTGCCCGTGTTCTCCGCCGTCTTCTGCAGCGCAGCGACCTGATTTTGGAGCTGCGTGACCTTGGCCTTTTCCGTCGCAAGCTCGGCACCGAGTTTGTCCGAGCCACCTTGGCGTGATCGGAGCTGCGCGTTTTCGGCGGCGAGCTGTTCGGCTCGTTGCGCCCCGGCGCGAAGCTGATCGGCCTGGGTCTTGGCATCGCGCAGTTGTGCTTGCGCGGCTTGAGCTTCGGCTTGCGCGGCGGCAAGGCGTCGCTCGAGCTCCTGCTTTTGCGCACCGCTGCCTTGAGCGGCTCCTGCTTGGGCGAGCGCGGCTGCGAGGCGTTGTTCGAGGTCCTGGGCGCGCGCGTGTTCGGCTGCGTAGGCTTGCGATGCTTGCTCGGCACCGGCCATACGCTGGCGCAAGTCCGCGTTTTCCTGGCGAAGCTGCGCTTCGGCAGGAGACGGGCCCGATGCGGCAGCTCGCGCTCGATTCAATTCAGCCTGAAGCTGACTGACCTGCTCGCGTAACTTCTGCGCTTCCGCGCGTGCGTTTTGCCCTTCTTGGGCGCGACTGCGCTCGCCTTCGAGCGACTGAGTGAGCTCGGCCTGTCGCTGCTCGAGCGCTGTGACTTGAGCTTCCGCGCGTTGACGTGCCTCCTTTTCGGCCTCAACGAGGCCAGCATTGGCACCATCGCCCCCTTTTCCGGGGAACGCCTTGCTCACGAGAAGGCCGGCTCCAAAAAACAAGCCAGCGCCCGCCGCGGAAGACAACCAAATCGACTGGATCAGGTCCATTCCTTCCTCAAGTCCTCGGTTACCGCCACTCGATCTCGACACGCCGATTTCGAGCCCAAGCTTCTGGCGTGTTGCTGGGATCCACAGGCTTACGGCCACCCATGGCTTCGGTCGTGATTCTAGAGCCAGGTATACCAGCGCCGTGGAGGAAGTTTTCCACGGATGCCGCGCGTTTTCTGCTGAGCTCCAGATTGTGTTCGCGCGATCCCATTTGATCCGAATGTCCCCGGATGTGGACTTTCAGCGAGGGATTGGCTTTCATGTGCTGCACGACGCCTTCGAGCGAGGTTTTGGCTGCAGCGTTGAGCCGCACCGAATCCAGGTCGAAAATGATGTCGCCGACAGGCCCGGGGGTTTCTCCCGCTGCAACCGGCTCCGGAGACGGAGGAGGTGGCGGCGGAGGCGGCGGTGGTGGCGGTGTCGTTTCCGCTGGTGGCGGAGCGACTGTCGGTTCGGGCTGCGCAGGGGCCGGTGGTTCCGCCGCGGCTGATGCCGGCGGCGTAGGTTCTGCTGACGGCTGGGGTTCTGCGGTGGCGGAAGCTTGTGGCTCCGGCGTTGCCGACGCGGTCGCAGGAGGCACGGGCGTTGGCTCCGGAGCCGGCGGCGCCGTTGCCTTCGGCGTTGCCGCCTGCGGAGGTGCTGTCGGCTTGGCCGAGCTTGCGGACGCGGTAGCCATGGCAAGCTTTGCCTGCTGGTCGGCGTATTCGGGCGCGAGCTTGAAGTTGATCAGCCCGAGATCCGCAATCCCCAGAAGCAAAAGCCCGCCAAAGGCCAGTCGAGCATTCACGTCGAGAAACCCATGGTCAGCAACATGTCATCACACGATCTTCGCCAACTCACCAACACGCCGGCGAATGTCGAGGAACACGAGACCAAGCTTGGCGTCCGGCGTTGTGAGGACGATGAGGAGCGCCTCTTGTCCGACGGCGTTCAGGATGACGTACCCCTGCTTGCCGCGCACGTACGTCTGCTCCATCTGGCCCCCCATGAGCTCGTGGGCGATACGCTCGCCGACACCGAGCAATGCGGCGGCCATACCAGAGACCAGCTCTTCGTCAATCTCACTCGGTAGCAGCGATGCAATGACGAAGCCGTCGGTGCTCACCATCGCCGACCCCATGATGTCGGGCGATACCGAACGTAGACTGCGAAGAATCTCCTGGATTTTTTCGACTCGACTTCCAGCTCCCACGTCTCCTCCTGTGCAGGTAGCCAAGCACCTTTGGCTTGAGCTCACCCTTCAGCCCGGGCGCCGCGTCCGGGACATGTTCCGCCCCTCCACCAATCATCGAGCGCCGATTTTCCGAGTGGTCGGCGACAATGATCGGTGCGTGGCGAGACGGCCACCGCCTGTGGTGGCGATCGCTAGCCCAATTCGACCGTTACCTGACACGTACCTTCGCCGTTGGCGCCGCACTTTGTCTCGTACGCCTTCGGCTTTCTCTTGATCAGAACCTCGGTGACACCGGCGACAAACCCGACCTCGAAGTGGCAGATCCGCTTCGAAATACTCGCCATGCCCGCGCAAGTGATGCATTCGTCGAGATCGACGACGAGCAACTTGTCATCGAGTTGGCGCGGGATGAGAATGCCGATGCGCGAATCCCGCACGAAATCGACCACCTCTTTGAGGTAGTCTTGCGTATTCGGCTTGTACAACATCTGACCAGCTTCTTTGCCAAGCTCCCTGCCGCCGTTCTGAAAAACGACCGCCGCCCCGCGTCCAAGCACTTCCTCGACGTAACCCGCCGAAAAGTGCCGGAACACGCGGAAGACCAACAGCGGAATGTCGTTTCCCAGAATCGGCCTGTGGGTCTGAGCGACTTCTTGGATGAGACCCATTAGAGCACCTCTTTGTCCTTGGATTGACCTGGACCAACCTCGACGCCTGCTTTGCCCCATACGCTCCAATGGCTACCCAAGTCGCGCAGACAATTCGGCTGCCTAACGAGCAACCTGGATGCCTTGACGTGAGCAGGATCGAGCGGCGTGTCGAACATTGCGAATTCGGAAAAACCCGAGCGTTGACGTTGATCCTCGGGGTGAATGCCTCGAGGTCGCGAGCGCCGTTCCGGGTGTTTGTGCCGTTCCGACCCCGCTGATACCGCGAACCAAGGCAAGATAGAACGATCTGGCCCCGATGGCTAGCCAAGAAAATCCCTCACAGGGAAATCCCAGCGCGCCTGGACAATACGCGGCATCGTTCAAAAGGACAAGAAAACCGCTAGACAAACACGTCGTGGCAAAGCTGCTTGCAGCTTGCATCGCGCACGACGCAATCGGCGCGCCCGCGACGAGCTACGCGACACGACGCGGGCGCGCCGTATTCGACGCATGCGCAGCCACTCGACTTCACGCCGCAGCGACGCGAAATACGGCAGCAAGCGCTTCCGGCGACGGCAGCTCGATGCACGTCAATCCGCGCCGCGCCGCGCGAAGCCACGCGATCGGATCACCCACGGCGCCCGTCGCCACCGCTTCGAGCAGTCGACGACGCAACTGATCCTTGCGCCGGTAAAAACTCGCGCCGTGCTCGGCATTCGCATGAGGCACGAAACTCGCCAGCGATACGTGCGTCTTTTCGTGCAGCACCAAGTCCACGAGCGCTCCAAATGCCGCCGTGTCGTCCTGATGGAGCACCGAAATCAAGAGCGCACGTACCCGCCCCGACGCCAAATTGACGCTGATCCCACTTCCATCCGTGTGTGCCATCTCGTCCGGACCATACAAGTCCTGGTGCACCGAAATCGGCGATGGTGCCATCTCCGCTGCCAGTGAAACTGCCGCGTCGATCCCTTCGAGAATCGTCATCGCCGACGCCACCGCCTCCACTCCACGGAGCCCACGCGCACTCGTGAGAAGCGTTTCGCGATCCACCCGCGCCATTGCAAATGCCCCCACCGTGCGCGACCGCCGATCATGCGAGCCCCCATGACCATTCATCGGTTCGAGCGCCGACAGGCGACGCCAAAGCGCATCCGCGAGCGGATCGTGTAGCGATATGTAGGCCCGTCCCGCAACGAGCGGCTCACCCGCGAGCCGCAACCGGCCCGCTCGATACAGCTCGAATGCGTGACGCAACGTGAGCACGCCAAAACTGGTCTCGTGCGTGTCGCTCAGGATCGTCACTCGCAAAGATGGCGTGTCGAGCAGCGCATCGGCAAACCGCACGACTTCCTCGGGCGCCGCCACCGTCGGCTTGGGCTTCTGCAAACGCCGTTCCGATTCCGGCGGCGAGGCTAGCGACGACGGGCGCCGGGACGACGCAACATCCTCCGTAGAGGCAGGCGTTTCCTTGGGGATCGTTTGTCCGGACAAGGCAATCGTGAGCAATCGATCGAGCACCGAAGAGAGGCGGTGATCCACCGCGCGCAACAGTTCACGATCGTACAATGCATCGTGCAGGACAAACCTCTCGAACGCCGTCACCACCGCCGCATCCACAGCACTCGCGGCGTACGCCGTCACGCCCGAACGACCCTTGTTGAGCGGCACGTCGAGCGGCAAGTCCACCACGAAGCCAAACCCCGCCGATAGAATGGCCCTCGCAAGATCGCGATGCAGACCAAGCTCCGGAGACGTGAACGGATCCTGTCGCGTCGCTACGAGAAGCCCGCGCTGCGTGATCGTCAGTTGCGGCGGCGTGCCCGCACCTTCGCGACCGATCCACAACTCGAGCTCGCCCAGACCCCCAAGGCGTTCGTCCGTCATCGCCACTTTCGCCACGCGCCTCATGCGCGCACGCGCAACGTTGATCATTACGCCATCGACGTAGATGCGTGCGATCGACGGATCCACGAATGCCGCTGCAGCGCCGATCTCCGCAGCCAAGAGCGATCGGCTGATCCGCTCGCTCAAGAGGAGCCGCACGCTCGTCCCCGTGCGGCTCTCGTCGCGCGGCAGTGGTCCGATCGTCCATGCGAAGTCGGCGTAGGGCGGGCCCGATCCAATTGGTTCGACCCGCAACCAATGTGCGTCCGTCGCCGTGCGCGTCTTCACCTCGAGACGCGGCGCAATTTCGAGCGCACTGAAAAATCCAACGCCGTGCTCCCCGATCGCAACCTCGATGTCCTCCTTGGCACTGCGAAACGGCACGAGCAGGTCCGTGAGCATCCCGTCGGCCGTCATCCCACTGCCGTGATCCGTCACCGTGATCTCAGCGCCGTCGAGCGACGAACGAATGTCGATCGCTCGACCCTTCGCCGAAGCATCGAGCGCGTTCTGCACGAGCTCGCGCAAGGGCGCGATGCGCGTGGAGGCTTGCGAGTAGATCGTTCTGGCGAGGATGCGTTCGGCCAAATCCGGAACGGTCGCTTCCTCGCGACACGCTTCCACGATGACTTCGCGTTCAGCGAGGCTTGCCGACAAATAAGCAGCCGTGCGTCCGTGCACGCGCACGAGCAGCAAGTCCGACAAACGTCCCGAATGAATGGCCGTCATCAGATGACTCCGCGCGTGAGGAGAGGTTCGTTGACGATGATTTCTCGCTCGAGATCAGGCTCTCGCGTTCCGCAAGCTCGCTCGAAGGCGACCCGCAACGCATACGTCTCGGTCCACCCGGACAAACCCGTGACCGCGGGCGAGTCTTCGCGCACGACGATGGTCTGTCGCACGCCGATGCACGGAAGCGGCCCCGGCGGCAAACGACGACCGCGCGCAAGCGTCACGAGCACTTGCTCCGACCGTTCGACGCGAGCGGCAAGGGCACACAAACCAACGAGATCGGGCCTGCGCCACACGACGCTCGCCAAACTCTCCACTGGCGTCATCTCGAGCTCCTTCTCGAGCAGCTCGCGCTCGCCGGGGACAAACCCTTGCCATTCGCGCTCCGCCCAAAAACTTTCGGGCACGAAGAGTCGCTCTTCGATCGTCGACCCCAAAAACCCAACGAGCAGCTCGCGCCTCTCGACGGAAACCAAATAACGATTGGGACCGAGCAGTCGCCGCGCAAGTTCGGGCGCGACTTCGGTCCACGCCGTCGAGCGCAACATCAGCGCGCTGATCTGCGCGGCAAGCTCGGCCAGACGATCCGCGGTTTTTCGCGGTGTTTCCGACGCTGATCCGAGCTCGGCCAGGCGCCGGTAAAACCTCGCAGCCGTCGCGTGAAATGTGCGGCAAGGCTTCAAGGCATCGCGCCCTTCGGTCAGCTCCACCGCCGCTGGAAAGTCGATCAGCGACAGCTCTGGAATCGCAAGGCATCCCTCGACCTTCACACCCGCGTGATACGTCGCAGCTCCGATCCCCATCGCGAGCCCTCGACCGCCGACGTGATACCGCGCGACGTGCGGTCCACCGTCGCCGCCGATCGAGTCGGCGAATTGCTTGCCGCCCACGAGAAATCGACCGTCGTTGATGGGCATTCCGTCGACCTCGATGAGCGACCGGTCAGCCGGAAAAAAGTGCAGCGTGTCGCGCAAATACGCGCGCAGCGATTCCGGCTCGAGAAGCGCTGAGCGCAGCCGAGCACAGGTGCCCTGCATCGGAGCGACCCGCCGAATCGAACACACGAGCGACGAAACTTCCGGACCATCGGCTCGCACGCAGAGCGCAAACCCGCTCTTGCCATCGCCCGTCTCAATCTCGATCGACAAACTTCTCGGGTCGGGAAGCCCGAGCCCGATGACGGAAAAAAATCCGACGCCAAAACGTCCGAGGTCGATACCTGCGCGTTTGTCCGTCGCGAACGGGATGAGCAGCCGCGACAGGATCGCGCAAAGATCCATGCCGACGCCCGTATCGGAGACCGTCACGAGGCCACTGCCGATGCGCACATCCACTCGCGCCGGCCGCTCGGTAGATGCATCCACCGCGTTCAACACCAGCTCGACGACGGGCCGGAGCGGATGAGCGAACTGCCGGCTCGTCTCTTCCTCGAGCACCTTGAGGAGGTAGGCGCGATCCATGGGAGGACGAGCGACGGGGCCCGCGCCTGAAACGAGCGCGTCGAGTGACGGTCGGTACAGGCCGATGGCCACGAGCTCGTGAAGGGAGCCCAAAAAACACAGCTCCCCCTCCGTGACGCATCCGCGGGCGAAGCCCGACGCACGCTCGGGCGCCCAAGTCGCCGTTTCATCTCCCGTCGTTGCTCTCGTGACAAACGCCGGTACCGGTGAGCTGCGCGGTGTCCCCATCCCGAGCTAATCGTGTGCCAAATTACTCAATATGCAAGTGCTGGGGTGATAGAGAGCAGTATGTGCGACGTATGTTCTGGGCATGCGTGTTTGGTTTCTTGCGGGATTTCGAACGAGTTTGATGGTCCACCTTTGAGGAGTGGTTTGATATGCTGGAGCGCGTTTTTCTTTTCCGAGGAGGACGGTATGGCGCGCTTTCTGCAATGGCTTGGTGTTGGCTTGGGATTGAGCTTGTCGGGTGTGGTTGGAATGGGGATGGGATGTAGTGCGGGAGGTAATCGGACGACCGGGGGAGGTGGAGCGGGCGGTGGGGATTGGACGAATGGAGGAAACGGCAATAACGCGTCCAGTTCGGGAAGTATGGCGTCGTCTTCTGGGGGGGGATCGGGCGGATTCAACATGGGTGACGCGGGATTACCCGCGTGCGCGACGTTTTCGGCAAAAGCCGCTCAAGCGCCGGCGGCCATGATCATCGTCCTCGACGGCAGTGCGAGCATGAACAATGTGGGCAAATGGAGCGCGGCGCAGCTCGCGATCATCAATGCAATCGACAAGGACGTATTCGATACGATGTCGCTGGGCTTGATGGTTTTTCCGAGCAACTTCATGAATCCGCCGGCGTGTATTTGCTCATTCATCGGGTTCGACCAGGCGACCTGCAATCAATTGTTGGCACCGGGCGTTTCGTGCGGCGTATCGGTATTGCCGCAAGTGCCGATGGCGGAAGCGGGATTGAACAAATCGAATGCAGCGATGGGCGTACGCCGGCAAATCTACGATTGGCTCGTGAGCCACAATCCGCTCAGCAATGCCGACGACGGTTCGCCCATCTATCAAGCTCTGAAAAACAGCTATGACGTGCTCAAGCTGCAAAACATTGACCGCCGCATTGCCGTGCTCATCACGGATGGTGGTTTCAGTTGCACGTCCGTGTCGAGTCCCCCGCGAGCGGGTTATGCCGATGGTTATGGGTGTCTCGATTGGGAATACCCGGCGAGCGTCAATACGCTCATTTCTGACGCACGGAACGATGCGAGCAAACCCATCAATACGTTCATCGTCGGCGTACCGGGATCGAATAGCACTGGGCAAAAGGATGGCACGTTCGACACGGCGCCGTACAACATGCTGCTGGCGCTCTCCACGTATGCGGTGAGCGGTTCGCCCGATACGGTGGATCCATCGTGTTCGAAGGATGCGATGTTTACGCAAGGTGGAGCAGCCCCGGCCAAACCGTGCCATTTGGATCTATCGACGGGGCCTTTCGATGCCAACGTGCTTGCTGACGGCATTAGCAAGATTCGTGGCGCAGCGCTTGGATGCGTTTACGACTTGCCCCCGCCGCCCATGGGACAAACCATCGACAAGGCGACGGTAAACGTCAACGTGACGATTGATGGTATGACGACGACGCTGCCGAAGCGAAAGGATCCGCTCGATTTGTGTACGGTGGACGGGTGCTGGGATTACACGCCCGACGACAAGGTGCGCATTTACGGAAAAACCTGCGAGGATCTGAGCAACGCCAAGGCTGGTCAGGTCGACATTTACGTCGGCTGCGAGACGATCCTCAAATAGGAGCGTTTTCGATTATCGTGTAAGCTCGGCCGAAGCCCGAATTTTTTCCGGCACTCACGTTCCCCAAACTCGCACGCTTCGCGGGCTCAAACAGTGGGGCCCCTCGCGAGCGCCGGAAAAAATTCGGGCTTCGACCTCTATCCAGCATTAGCTCCTACTTCAACCCGAGCTGGTTCGCGAAGAACGTATACGCGAGCGCATCCATGTAGGCGCGTTGCTCGTTGTTCGCAGCTCCTCCGTGACCGCCTTCGATGTTTTCGTAATACAAAAGGTCGTGCCCTTGCTCGAGCATACGCGCGACCATTTTGCGAGCGTGACCCGGATGAACGCGATCATCACGTGTCGACGTCGTGAAGAGCGTGCGCGGATATTTGGGCCCGGCCTTTACGTTTTGGTACGGAGAAAACTTTGCCAGCGTCGCTCGCTCTTCGGGTTTGTCGGGGTCACCGTACTCCTCCATCCACGACGCGCCTGCAAGCAGCTTGTGGTATCGCATCATGTCGAGCAGCGGGACCTGACACACGATCGCACCGAATAGATCGGGCCTTTGCGTGAGCATCACGCCCATGAGCAGCCCACCATTGGATCCACCGACGATTCCGAGCTTCGGCGTCGAAGTGACCTTGCGCTTGATGAGATCCTCGGCAATCGCAATGAAATCATCGTACGCTCGCTGCCGATTCTCTTTGAGCGCCGCTTGATGCCACGCCGGACCGTATTCGCTACCTCCGCGGATGTTCGCTTCGATGAATACGCCACCCCGCTCGATCCACGCTGCACCAATCTTTGCCGCGTAGAACGGCTTCATGGAAATCTCGAAGCCGCCATACCCGTGCAGCACCGTGGGAGCCGATCCATCGAGCGGCAGGTTTTTCTTGGACACCTGAAAGTAGGGAACTTTCGTGCCGTCTTTGGACGTGACGAAATGCTGCGTCACCTCGAGCCCCGATGCATCGAAGAATGCAGGATTCTTCTTCACGAGCGATGCCGCATTCTTTTTGCCGAGCGATCCCAACGACAGCGCCTGCGGATTCAGAAACCCATCCTCCATGATCCAATAGTCATCCGACGTGTGCCTGCCGTATGCCCATGCATGGACCGAGCCCATCGCTGACGTCGTTTCCAGCTTCGTTCGAGCAAACCCGTCTTTCGTCCGCGTGTGGACGTAAACCGAGCTTTTGACGTCTTCGAGCTCCACGGTCACAATGTGCGACTTCGTCGTGGAATACGTATCGAGCGACGTATTCGGCTTTGGCTCGAACAGGATGTGGAATTCGCGTTTTCCCGCGCGAAAATCCTTTAGCGACGTGGCAAGCAGCGCTCCCGACGGCCACGTTTTGCTGCCAATGGTCCAAGCTTTGCGAAGCTGCAGCAAGATCTGCCCATCCCAAATGCTCACGTCGGCATCTTCGGGTTTGTCGATTTTTTCGAGCTTGTCTCCTTCACGCAAAAACACTTCTTCGGTGAAGAACGACGGGTGGCGGGAGACCAAGTCGTACGTGCTTCCACGATCGTGAATGCGGTACGCACGCGTGACCATATCGGTTTTTTGCGCCTCGAAAAGCGTCTTTGCTTCCGACAATTTCGTGCCGCGCTTCCATTCTTTGACGATGCGCGGATAACCAGAATCGGTCATCGAACCGGGCCCGAAGTCGGTCCCCACGTACACGGTATCGATGTCCTTCCAATGAATTGCACTTTTCGCCTCGGGCAAGATGAAGCCATCCTTGACGAATTCTTTCTTCACCGTGTCGAATTCGCGAACGACGGAAGCATCGGCTCCGCCGCGCGAGAGGCTCACCAAACAACGCTCGTACTTGGGATACAGGCAGTTTGCACCATGCCAAACCCATTTTTCATTTTCGGCTTTCCCGAGGGCGTCGACGTCGATGACCACTTCCCACTTGGGTTCCGGCTTCTTGAATTCGGCAAGAGACGTCCGCCGATAAAGGCCTTGCGGATGCGTTTCGTCTTGCCAGAAGTTGTAGACGTACTTCCCAAGCGCGCTCGGCATGGGGATTTTGTCTTTCGAGTCGTATATGCGACGCAAACGATCGCGAAGTCCTGCGAATCCCGGCGCACCTTCGAGCTCCGTCTTCGTTTTCGCATTACGCTCGGTCACCCATGCCAGCGGCTTTTCGCCGGCGACTTCTTCGAGCCACAGGTACGGGTCTTCCACTTTGGGTTCGTCCTTCTTTTTTTCCGCGTCGGCCTGAGCAACCGTGGGCGTTGGTTTCGGCGTCGCATCGGGCGGCGACGGCGGCGTGGATTGCGTTGGAGCTGCGCAGGCAGCGAGCAGGAAGGGGATGAAATACGTCGCGAGGCTTCGCATGGGCGAGCGCTATAGCGCATCCAGAAGCGGAAGTCATGCGCGTCGAGCACGAAGGAAGGTCGGGTCGTGCCCATTGGCGCAAGACTGTAATGGTTTGGCTGCAATGAATCAGCGCGGCGGAGGTGAAAACTTCATTCCCCCGCGACCGACCGCTTCGCCTTCAAAATCTGATCTGGAGAAAACCCCGCATTGCGAAGGACCGCGACTTCCGCGTCCTCCTTCACCTCGGGCTCTTCGGCCGGATCTCGCACGCCTTCGAGCTGCGCATTGATTTCGCCACCCACGAGCACCGACAATGAAATCAAATACAACCAAAAAAGCAGCACCGCCACGCTGGCAAGGTTTCCATAAAGCGTCGCATATTGCGCCAATGTGCCGACATAATACGAAAATATCGTCGATACGATGGCCCACAGCGCCACCGTGACGATTGCGCCCGGCCACACGCGACGCTTGACCGTAGCAGGGCGCCAAATCGTCCATCGAAAAAATGCCGCAACCATGCCCGTTACAATCACGAGCGGCGCGGCGGCTGCTACCAATCGGCCGCCAAAAGAACCAGCAACCCGCGCCAATACAATGGCCACCGTCGTCACGAGCGCCACGGCGGGAATCGAGCCGAGCACGAGCGCCATACCAATGATCCTCCGCTTCCACCACGGCCGCGGAGGACTCACGAACATCGTCTCGAATACGCCCATCGCCGTCGATGCGCCTGCCGAAGAAACCCACAAAAACGCACCAAGAAAGAGCGGCGCGAGCACAATCGCATTCGTGGTCGACATCCGAAAGAATTCAGCCCCGAGACCCGCGCTCACGGCCGGCGGAGCCACGCGGAGAACCGCTGCGAGGATGTGGGCCACGTCGTCACGCAACCGATGCAGCGCCCAGCCCGCCACGGCCAAAAGAGGAATGATGCTCAGAAACGCGTCGAACGCCATCGCGCTCGCCGCACGCGATGCGTTGTGCAAGTCGAGGTAATGGATGAGCCGCAAGAGGGCGCGGAGGGCCGAACCTCCAATCCCTCCCCCTTCGATCGGGGCGCGCGGTGACGACATGCGCGCTACTGTAGCGCGCTCTTGCCAGATGGCGCGATGCATCGTGAACACAAATGGAACGATAAAGGCCGACCCTTTCGAGTCGGCCTTTATCAGCGTTTCTTTTTGCTACGAGTGTAACGATCAGAAGTCGTGGTTGTGGCCCGCATGCGCGCCACCACCAGCCGCCTTCTCCTCCTTCGGTCGCTCGGCAATGAGCGCCTCGGTCGTGAGCATCAGGCTGGCCACGCTCGCCGCATTCTGCAGCGCCGAACGAACGACCTTGACCGGATCGATGACGCCCATCGTGATGAGGTCGCCGTATTCGCCCGAGGCCGCGTTGTAGCCGAACGAGCCCTTACCCTCGCGCACCTTCTGCACGACGATCGAGCCTTCTTCGCCCGCGTTTGCAGAGATCTGGCGGAGCGGCTCTTCCATCGCGCGACGGATGATGTTGATGCCGAAGCGTTGCTCGTCGTTGACTTCGAGCTTGAGGAGCGACTCTTGCGCGCGGATGAGCGCCACGCCGCCACCAGCGACGATGCCCTCTTCCACGGCCGCGCGCGTTGCATGCAGAGCGTCTTCGACGCGCGCCTTCTTCTCCTTCATCTCGGTCTCGGTCGCTGCGCCGACCTTGATCACGGCCACGCCGCCGACGAGTTTGGCAAGACGCTCCTGGAGCTTCTCGCGATCGTAGTCGCTCGTCGTGTGCTCGATCTGCGCGCGGATCTCTTGCTGACGCGCCTTGATCTTGTCCTTCTTGCCCTGACCACCGACGATCGTCGTGTTGTCCTTGTCGATGATGACGGTCTTGGCGCGGCCGAGATCGCTGATCGTCACGTTCTCGAGCTTCAAGCCGAGCTCTTCCGCGATCACCTGACCGTCGGTCAAAACCGCGAGGTCCTTCAGCATTTCCTTGCGGCGATCACCGAAGCCCGGCGCCTTGACGGCCGCGCAATGCAGCGTGCCGCGGAGCTTGTTCACGACGAGCGTCGCGAGCGCCTCGCCCTCGACGTCCTCGGCGATGATCAAGAGCTGCTTCTGGCTCTTCGCGATCGCTTCGAGAACCGGGAGAAGATCCTTCATGTTCGAGATCTTCTTCTCGGAGATGAGGAGGTAGCAGTCCTCCATGACGCACTTCATCGACTCCGCGTCCGTCACGAAGTACGGCGACAGATAGCCGCGGTCGAACTGCATGCCTTCGACGACATCGAGCATCGTTTCGGCGCTCTTGGCCTCTTCGACCGTGATGACGCCTTCCTTGCCGACCTTCTCCATCGCGTCCGCGAGGAGCTTGCCGATCGTCTGATCGCCGTTGGCGCTGATCGTGCCAACTTGCGCGATTTCCTTGGCATCTTGCGTGAGTTTGGCGGCGCCCTTCAGGTGCCCCACGACAGCCTCGACAGCCTTGTCGATGCCGCGCTTGATCTCCATCGGGTTGTGCCCTGCCGCGACGAGCTTCGAACCTTCGCGGTAGATCGCTTGCGCGAGCACCGTCGCCGTCGTCGTGCCGTCACCCGCGATGTCGCTCGTCTTCGACGCCACTTCGCGCACCATCTGCGCGCCCATGTTCTCGAAGCGATTCTCGAGCTCGATTTCCTTGGCCACGGTCACGCCGTCCTTGGTGACGGTGGGCGAACCGAAGCTCTTCTCGATCACGACATTGCGACCCTTGGGGCCGAGCGTGACTTTCACTGCGTCCGCGAGGGCATTGACGCCCGCGAGGATCATGCTGCGAGCGCTTTCGTTGTAAATGATTTCCTTGGCAGCCATTGCAAATTCTCCTTATGGAAGGGCGTTTGTCCTGTTCACGCCTCGATGACGCCGAGGATGTCGTCCTCGCGCAAAATCAAGTGCTCCTCACCGTCGATCTTCACCTCGGTACCCGAGTACTTTCCGAAGAGGACGCGGTCGCCCTCTTTGATGTCGAGGCGACGAACCGTGCCATCTTCGAGCACCTTGCCGTTGCCCACGGCGAGCACGGTGCCCTCGACCGGCTTCTCTTTCGCGGTATCCGGGATGTAAAGGCCTCCCTTGGTCTTCTCTTCTTCCTTCAGCCGCTTGACGATCACGCGGTCCTGGAGCGGTCGGATCTTCGATGCCATCGTGAATCCTCCAAAAGTGACAATGCGTAGGCGCTCCTACCGAAGGCGAACTCTGCCTGCGCGGTTCTTCCGCGCACCCCTACCGACGTGTGCCCGGGGAGCGTAACGTTGCCGTTCGATTGTTAGCACTCGTCTGATGTGAGTGCTAACGAGCGGCGCGGAGCATAGCCACGGTCGTTTGGGAGTCAAGGGGGGCAAATCGTCGAAGTTCGTTCACGTTGGCAGCCGCCCCCGGAGGTGGCCACAAGTCCCCGGAATCCTGCCTGAATCCGGCATTCCCCTAGGTGGACCTTGCTCGCCGACCGCTGTATGATCCGTTCAGGAGGCAATCCTCTTGGCTGTAGCAGGGAAAGCCTCCCACGCCGGTCTTTCGAAGTCGAGCTGAGCAATCGGGCATGTGGTGCCGCCAGGGGTTCGCCAGGTCGCCGCCAGGGCCTCCGCCAACGTGGGTGGGACTTTTCCCCTTCATCGGCGCCCGTTCCCGGAAAACGAGGTGCCCCGTGAGTAAATCACCTAACATTGCGATATCTCCAAGCGTCGCAGAGTACTTCGGCAGTGTCGTCGATGACGCCCTGCGCTCGCGAAACGTGAAAGCGTCTCCTGCCGCGTCGCAATACGTGGTTGGGATTCTCTGCGACTTCGCTCGTCCCAGCGAGGAAGTCGAATCTGCATTTTCCAAGCCGCTCACGTTCCAGCTTCGTGACGCGCTGGAAGCTCCATTTGCCGAGCGATTTCGGCGTCTGCGGGCGCTCGGGGACAGCGTGCTTTATGCGGTGGGGTTTTTCGGCGGGCACATCGAGCTGCGGGGGATTGATCGTCGATATGTCATGCATGTGGGCTCGTCGGCATATTCCAATGCAGCGGCGATGCTACATATGCCCGGACGAACCGAAAAGTTTGGCGTGCTCGAGGAGCTCGCGGTCCAATTCAGCGATTTCGTCGATGTCTTGACGGAAATTGCCGAAGGTGCGATTGCCCTGGGCACTCGGGACGAACGCGGCGTGCTGAAACTTTATGAGCGGTGGCTGCGGACGGGGTCGTCGCGCATTGCCGAGGAACTTGGGGCGCGGGGGATCATTCCCACGCGAGCGGTGGAGGGCATCAATTGACGGCGCGATCGCTGCCCGCGCGCATACAGGCCGCTCTTTGCCGGATGTACGGCATTGAAAATGCGCCGCTGGTGGATGATTTCATTCGGCCATGCGAAGGGGGGATCGACCGCGAAGTGCTCTTGGTGCGCGAAGACGACGACGGCGTCGAAGTCGCGCTGCATCTGCCGGACTCGGCGCTTGCGAAGGTGCCAACCACGTTTGACGAGCTCTGTCAGGTCATCGAAGGCGTGAGCCATTTCGTTTTTCTCGTGGAAAGAGCGCGTCGCGAATTGCCTTTGACGCAGCTCGAGCTCGAATTGCAGGCGGAGGTCGACAAGTACGTCATATTCGTTCATGACCCGCACGACGTTCGTCCGTTCGAACCCGATCGCGCGGCGCGAATACGGGCCAAGCTGTTCGATACCGTGCAATACATCGATCCGCCCGGCACTGAACGCGGGGATCGGTATCGTCTTGCGAATGACCTCGCGGCTCGTTTTGCGGGCATGCTGGACGAACGCTTCGCGCGCCAAGGTCGATTCGAGCAGCTATGGCGAGCGCTGCGTCGGTTTTATTCGGCGGGGCAATACGAGAAGATCAACCTCGCGTGCGCCGCGTGAGGGAGGGTGCGACGAGGCTGCCCATCGACCTTTGGTCTGAGTTGCCGTGGTGACATGCGCGCGTTGAATTTCCCCCATGGCCCTCACGATGTGCTCGAGGCTGGCGCAGACGTGAACGTTCGCGTTAGACAGAGAACGGGCACATCGTCAAGGAATATGACGAGATTTCATGTTGCACGAGGTGCCGACCTCTTTCGTGCTACCGGAACGAAAGTTGCCCAGGTGGCACGTCTGGGGTAGCGAGATTTGTATGAAAGCAACGAAGGCAGCCAAGAGGACCGATCACGTCGACACTGCGCCTGTTGATGAGGATGATGAGGCTTTGCTGGCGCGCCTCGAAAAGGAAGGCCTTCTGCGACGCGGTCAGGGGGGCCCGATTCCGGCAGAGCTGTTGCAGCCCGGGCCAAAGTGCCGGCACGCCGGTGTGCTTGATGCATTGATTGACGAACGGCGGAGTAAGCGAGCGTATTGCTAGCGTCGCATCTTTACGCGTTCGAGATTCGCCACATCCACGAGGTCTTGCGGTCGTCCTGCAGCACGCTTCGATGCAAGCAAGTCGTCAATGCCGATAACCGGAACGTCGATATCGTCCCATCGCACCATTTCTCGTCGCTGCCATGCTTCCTCAAAGTGCATTCCGGCAACAGCGCGTAGGAAATCAATGCGTAACGGAGGCGTTCCAAGCCATACGATTTCATCTTCGCGGGCATTGCGGAGTGCGTTGACAATATGCAGCGGAGCGCCAAACGAAGCGAGTGCTCTGGACGCAGCATCGATGTTTGTTGGGGCAGGGTTTATCCAGAGGTCAATGTCCTTGGTGTAACGAGGGCGGTCGTAATAGGCGACCGCATAACCCCCAATCACCATGAACTCAACCTTCTCGTCGACGAACTCCGCCAATAAGTCGCGAAAGTCTTGATGAATTTTCATCCGCAATCTCCGCGAGAGCCATCTCGAGCATCGCGTTCCATCTCACTTCATCCGCACCCGCGTGCCAAAATTGATAATCCGCGTCTCGCGCTTCCTTTCCCAATGCAACGACGCCCCCTTCGTAGGTGGCTCGCCGGCGAGCAGCGCGAGCAGCGCGAGCAGATCGAGCGGAATCCATGCATCTATCCTACCACATGTCGCAATCCGCGTCCTAGGTTCGGAGCTCTTTCCCTGCAGCGCGGTGCGTTGCAATCACGACGGCAGAGTCGATTCTTCGCACGACGACACGATGACGGCGCCCAACGACGAAAACCCCTCCGCCCTCAAACCATCCCGCTCGTCCGGAAATACTCCACCGCTCGCTCCACACTCGTCCGCAGCGGCGTGCACGGCATCTCCAGCTCGCGTCGCGCCTTGCTTCCATCGAAGTACGCGTAGCGCTGCATGTACTGGACGCTCTTGTACGTCGCGAGCGGCGCCTTCTTCGTGAAGTGATCGCTCACGAACTCCATGCCTCGCGCGGCCCCACGCGCAAACACCGCAGGCATCGACATTCGCGGCGCAGGCAGTCCTGCAACATCCGACACCAGCTCGAAAAATTCCCGCAGCGACACGTTGTGATTGCCCAAAATGTACCGCTCGCCGATGCGCCCACGCGACTCCGCAGCGACATGCGCCTTCGCCACGTCGTCTACGTCGATCGCGCAAAAGCCGCCTTTTCCGACGGCGGGCACTTGTCCGCGCAGCAAGTTCAAGATGATGCCGCCCGTTGGCGTTGGGCCGATGTCTCCTCGTCCAAACGGAAATGCGGGATTTACGCACACCAGAGGTAACCCCGCTTCGGCAAGTCGTATCGCGACGCGCTCCGCTTGATACTTCGACGCGATGTAGTCGTTCGCGATGTCCGCGATGTTCCACGGCGTCGTTTCATCCGCTGGAGTTTGTCCCTCCCCGAGTCCCACCGCCGCGATCGACGACGTGTACACCACGCGCTTGACGCCTGCGTCGCGCGCTGCGAGCAGCGATGTCGTCGTTCCTTCGAGGTTCACGTGCCAGATCGCCGCCGGATCGAGCGTCCAAACCTTGTAGATCGCCGCCAGGTGGAAAAACGTGGCGGCGCCATCGAGCGCTCGCAGCATCCCCTCACGATCGTTCACGTCCACCGAGATCTGCTCGACTCGATCCTCGGGCAAACCTTCGAGGTTTGTCGTTTTTGCACCCGGTTCGCATAGCGCCCGTACCACGCGTCCCTGGGCCAAAAGCTCGCGCACGACCGCTGATCCGATGAAGCCCGTGGCGCCGCTCACGGCGGCGATGTCTGTCGAGTTCGTCATGGGTTCTACGTGGTGCGTCCGAACCTGAAGGGTGTCGGGAATGTCCTGAGACCTTCGTTGTTTGTCAACCCCGTCCAACCAACCTGGGCGAGCTCGTGCGTGTGAACATGCACGTGGCTCTTGACCTCCCATCCCTTGCGTACTCTCATCCGGTCACCGAAAATGTCCTCCAGTTCCAAGCCCCTCACTGTTGTCGTTGCCGACGACGAGCCTGCCATGCTCAGCCTCGTCTCGAGCCATCTGAAGCGTCTCGGATTTGCCGTTCACGAAGCTCCGGACGGCGCTGCAGCATGGCAGCTCGTGCAAACGCACTTGCCCGACCTCGTGATGCTCGACGTCATGATGCCCGAGATGAGCGGGTGGGAAGTGGCGCGTGCGGTCAAGGCCAAAGGTGCAGCGGGCGGAGCGCTCGAGCACACCCCGGTCCTCATGCTCACGGGTATCGGCGAACGCCTCAACGCCATGAACTCGCCGCTGTTCGCAGCCGACGCTTGGCTCGACAAACCGTTCGAGTTTTCGATGCTCGACGAAAAGATCGCCGAGGTTCTCGAGAAGCACGGCAAGCAGATGCCAACGCGTTCCGCTCCAGTGACTGCCATCAGCCTGGACGAACCCGCGAAGAAGGCGGCAGCGAAGAAGGGTTCGGCCAAGAAGGCTTCGGCGAAGAAGGCCGTCGCGAAGAAGGTTGCGGCGAAGGCGAAGGCAGTCACGTCGAAGAAAGCCGCTCCGGCAAAAGCCGCGAAGAAGGCTGCTCCTGCGAAAGCCGCTGCGAAGAAGGCCGCTCCTGCGAAGAAATCCGCCGCGAAGTCGACTGCAGCCAAGCCTGCGAAGAAGTCTGCGTCCAAGGCTCCGGCGAAAGCAGCAGCCAAGGCGCGCGCCAAAAAGTAGGCGTCCGCGCGTCGCGCGGAATGATTCCCGCTTCTGATGCGTAGAAGGTGTTTCGCAGGCGTTGCGAGCGTCGCGAAGCTAGGGAGGACGGCGGAAGCGTACTTTGTACGCTGAGCAAGTCCGACCGACGATTCGCGACGCGTAGCAGCCTGCGGAACACCTTCTAGGAACTTACGGGCGTCTCATCCGTCTACGGCTACAATGACGCGCCCGCTGCCTCTGCGATCGCACGTCTGCGGACCCATCGGAGCCTTGCCACCGTGAGCATAGAACGCCCCCGAGACCTCGCCCGCATCCGCCGCGCCGCCTCCTTGGTCGCGCTTCGTTTGCGCATCGATCGCGCCCTTCGATACCTCCCGCCCGCGCTGACGTTCGCGTTCGCTGTCGTCGCGGGCACACTCGCTGTACGAAAAGTTTTTCCCGACCACCTCTCCGAGATCGCCGCCAAACGCACGCTTGCCGGTGCCGCAGCGCTCGTTCTGGCCGTCGTCATCGTCGGGCTTCTGCGCAAGCTTCCTCCTCGCGCGGGCACGATCGCGCTCGATCAGCACCACAATCTCCACGATCGCTTGACCAACGCGCTCGCCTTCGATGCGGTGTCTCCTTCCGATCGCAGCCCGCTCATGGAGGTCGCGATCGACGATGCTTGCGAGCATGCCGGCGCGCTTCGTCCTGGAAAAGCCGCGCCGTTGCACCTGCCGCAAGGAGCGGCTCCTGCGGTTCTTTTCGGCATCGGAGCGCTCGCCGTCGCGCTGCTCGAAATTCCCGTTCCAATTCCTCCGCCGCCCCCAGCGGCCCCTACGATCGACGCGATCGTGCTTGCTCCCGACGATCTCGACTTGTTCCGAGATGCCGCAAAAGAACTCGAAAAGCGCGAGCAAACGCCCGAAGTTCAAGCTGCCATCGAACGCTTCAATCAGCTCATCGAAGACATCGCCAACAAGCGTCTCGATCGAACCGAAGCATTTCGCAAGATGGAGGCGATCGAGCGTGACCTTTTGAAGGGCAACGAGGCCGATCGCAAAGCGCTCGAAGAAGCGCTTCAGGAGATGGGCAAACATCTCGAATCGAGCGAGATGTCCAAGCCTCTTGGCGAATCGCTGAAGAAGAACGACCTCGAAAAGGCCAAGAAGGACCTCAAGGACCTGGCCCAGCGATTGCGTGACAAGAAAAAGCCCGACAAACAAGCGCTCGAAAGGCTTCGGGATGCGCTGAAAAAGGCTTCTGAACGGCAAAAGGAAGCGCTCGCCGCCATTGAGGAAAAACGGGCGGAGATTCGCGAAGAGCTGCTCAAGAAGAAAAAGAAGAAGCAAGAGCAGGACGCGGGCGCATTCGACGAGGCCGAAGAAAAACTCCTGAAGAAAAAGGAGCGCGAGCTCGAAAGGCTCGATCGCGAGGCGGAACGTCAGCAGCGTGCAGGCCGGCAGCTCAGCAAACTCGATCGAGCGCTTGCCAAGGCAGCGGAGGATTTGCTGCGTGAAATGGGCGCATCTGCGGAGGATCTCGAGCAAGCGGCCGAGGACCTGCAGCGCATGCAGGACGAGCAGATGTCGGACAAGGAAAAGGAAGAATTGCGCCAGCGTCTCGAAGAATTGCGCGAGCTCATGCGGCAGCAGGGTCAAGCGGGCAAGGAGCGCATGAAGAGGCA
This sequence comes from Polyangiaceae bacterium, assembly GCA_016715885.1. Lineage (NCBI taxonomy): Bacteria > Pseudomonadati > Myxococcota > Polyangiales > Polyangiaceae > Polyangiaceae bacterium. The sequence goes on along the minus strand of JADJXL010000028.1, from coordinate 64,843 downwards.
GCTTCGCTTTGGAAAGCGCGCTCGAGGTGGTCAGCAGGGGCAGGGACAGCCGCAGCCGGGGCAGGGTCAGCAGGGCCAAGACGGGCAAGACGGGCAAGATGGTCAGGACGGTCAGGACGGCCAGGGCAAGCAAGGCCAGAATGGTCAAGGTGGGCAGGGACAAACCTGGGTGATGGGTCCTGGTGGAAAGAAGATATTGGTGCCGGGCGGCGGAGGTAATCAGCCTGGACAAACGCCGGGCGGCGGCGGGAATCAGCCTGGTCAGGGTGGTCAGGGGCAGGGTGGTGATCAGCCGGGTGGTGGCCAAGGCGATGGTGTCGGTTCGGGTCGAGGTGGCGACATTGCGGGAAATCGAACGGATCCGAAGGTCGGCACGCAGGATGTTCAGGCCCAGGGGCTCGATTCCGGGAGCGGGGCATCGAACAGCGAAGTGATTCTCGCGGCGGCCGAAAAAGGATTCAAAGGAAGTGGCTACAAGAAGGTATTCACGCAATACCGGACCGTTGCCGAGGACCAGATCAACAAAGAGAAGATTCCGGACGGATATCGGTTTTACGTCAATCGGTACTTCCAGCTCATTCGGCCGAGAGAATGATTGTCCTGGAAAAACCAATGGCGATGGGTTAAGTTTTTCAAGAGTGAACGCTTCGGCGAGAAGCATCGAAGACAGAGGGATAGATGGCCGAGAAAAACAAGGATCTTGCGCGCAGCGAGGTCGCTGTCTTTCAAAAGACCATTGGTGAATTGCGTGAGGAAGTGGGCAAGGTCATCGTGGGCAACCGCGAGATCGTCGACGGCGTGATCACCTGCATGCTGGCGGGGTCGCACGCGCTGCTCGAAGGCGTGCCGGGTCTCGGGAAAACGATGCTCGTGCGCACGGTTGCACAAGCGCTCAATCTTCAGTTTTCCCGCATTCAGTTCACGCCGGACATGATGCCGGCGGACATCATTGGCACGACGGTCATCGACGAAGGTGCCGGCGGGCAGCGGAATTTTTCATTCCGCAAGGGTCCGATTTTCGCCAACATCGTGCTCGCCGACGAAATCAATCGCGCGACGCCGAAAACCCAAAGCGCGCTGCTCGAAGCCATGCAGGAACATCGCGTGACGGTGGCGAAGTCGAGTTATCCGCTCGACCAACCATTTTTCGTTTTGGCCACGCAAAACCCGCTCGAAAGCGAAGGCACCTATCCGCTTCCCGAAGCGCAGCTCGACCGCTTTTTCTTCAAGCTGCACGTGGGTTTCCCCGGGCGAGACGAGCTGCATTCGATTCTCGATCGGACGACGGGCGTGGCGGCTCCCGAAGCGAAGGCCGTGATGAGTCGTGAGCAAATCATCGGCATGCAGAAGCTCGTGCGTGAAGTGCCCGTGGCGCGGCACGTGCAAGATTATGCGGTGCGATTGCTCCAATCGACGCATCCTGCGGAAAAGTCGCTGGATGTCGTCAAGCGATTCGTCAAGTTCGGTTCGTCTCCGCGTGGAGCGCAGGCGCTTTTGCTCGCGGCGAAGATTCGATCGCTTCTCGAGGGACGATTTGCGGCGTCGATCGACGACGTGAAAGCCATCTGTTTGCCTGCGCTGCGGCATCGCGTGCTGCTCAACTTCGAAGGCGAAGCCGAAGGCGTGAAAACGGACGATATTCTCAAGACCATCATCAAGCACCTTCCCGATACCGAGTAGGACGTTTTTGCCATGGGAGTGCTCGAGTTTCTCGGGATACGGGATCGCGCTGGGGGCTCGCGTGCGGCCGCGGGTGATGACGACCTTTTCGACGACGAATTCCAGCGCAAGCTCGATTATCTCGCCATGGTCAGCAAACGCGTCTTTTCAGGCGCGATGCGGGCCGAGCGTCGTACGAAGAAAACCGGCTCGGGCATCGAATTCGCCGACCATCGCGATTACACGGCCGGCGACGACATCCGCTACCTCGATTGGCACGCTTATCAGCGTTTCGATAGGTTGCTCATTCGCCTGTACGAAGAAGAAGAGGATTTGTCCATTTATTTCATTTTGGACACGTCGTCTTCCATGGGGTTTGGCGATGGGCAAAAGCTTCGTCAGGCCAAACGGCTTTGTGCGGCGCTGGCGTACGTTGGTCTGGCCAATCTCGACCGGATTGCCATCGTCACGGCGACCGACGAAATCAGCGGACGCATGCCGACGACCCGCGGCAAAGCGCGCATTTTTCGCATTTTTCGCTTCTTGTCCGATGCAAAGGGCGAAGGCGAAACCGACCTCGGCGAAGCGATGAAAACGTTCGTCGCTCAGCACAAACGCAAAGGTCTCGCGGTCCTTCTCAGTGATCTGTACGATCCCGAAGGATTCGAGCGAGGCATCAATGTGCTGCGCTTCAATCGTTTCGAGCCGTACGTCATTCACATCGTCGATCCGAAAGACGGTCGTCCCGAAATGCGAGGCGACGTGCGCGTGTACGATTGCGAAACGGGCGCGGAACGCGAAGTCACGGTGACGGCCAAGGTGCTCGAAAAGTATCAACAGGCATATGAGACTTATTTGGAGGAAGTGCAGCGGTTTTGTACGTCCCGCCAAGTGAGTTATTTTCGCGCCGATGTCGATGCGTCGTTCGATGAATTGATTCTGCGCGTCTTTCGCCGCGGAGGGTTTCTCCGATAATGCACTTCGTCGGCGTCCCCCTGGCCACTTTGTTGCAAATCGGTGCTCTCGCCGGTGCCGTCGTCGTCGTTTTTTACATTCTCAAGCTGCGTCGTAGGCCGGTTGCCGTTCCATTCGAGAAAATATGGGAACGCATTCTGCGCGACAAAGAAGCCACGAGCCTCTTTTCGCAGTTGAAACGCCTCTTTTCGCTGCTGCTTCAGCTCGCGCTTTTGGCTCTGCTGCTGCTCGCGCTCGGTGATCCACGCCCCGCCGCAAATATCCTCGAAGGGCGGAACATCGTCGTGCTCGTCGATGCCAGCGCGAGCATGAAAGCGGTCGATGTTGCGCCGACGCGTATCGATGCCGCCAAGGAAGAAGTGAAGCGGCTCGTGCGAGGTTTGTCCGGTACGGACCGCATGCTCGTCGCGCAAATGGATGCGGCCGTCACGCCGCTGTCGACGATGACGAGCGAGATCCCGGACCTCGAAGCAGCCGTCGCGGCCATTCGTCCGACCGATGCGCGTGTCGACTTCCCTCGAGCGCTCAGGTTTGCGGCCGATACGCTGCGTAAGTTGTCGTCGCCCGAAATCATCGTCGTATCGGATGGGGCGCTCGGAACGTCGCTCAGCGAAGCTGCAAATGTCGACCTTGGTAACGTGCGTCTTTCGTACATGCCGGTCGGTGAGCGATCGAAGAACGTGGCGATCACGGGTTTTTCCGTGCGTCGCTACCCGCTCGACAAGTCGCGTTACGAGGTGATGTTGGAAGTCACCAACACGAACGACGAACCGACCGACGTCGAGATTTCGCTCTTTGGTGATGGGCAACTGACGGACCTAACAAACCTTCGTTTGGGCCCCAAGGAAAGGTTGCCGCGCTTCTATCCGAACCTTTCGGGCGCATCGAAGAACCTCGAAGCGAAGATCGCGCTCGCGGGGAACGTGCAGGACGACTTGCCCGCGGATGATCGAGCGTTTGCGCTTTTGCCCGAGCGGCGCAGGGCGCGCATTCAAGTCGTTTCGACGGGGAACATGTTCCTCGAAGCGGCCCTTTTGCTCGACGAATACCTCGAGGTCACCTCGGTGGATCCTTCGCGGTATCCGGCTGCAGGGACGTTCGATGTGACGATTTTCGATGGAGTCACGCCGAACGTCGCGCCGGGAAGTGGCGGCTTGTTTTACCTCAATCCGACGGGCGAGAACGTGCCGTTCAAGGTTGGTAAAACCATCGAAGACACCGATCCGCAGGTGCGCCTCGGCTTCGACGAGCTCGACGAGAAGCATCCGATCCTGCGCTACACGATTCTTTCGGACGTGAACGTTGCGCGCGCGCGTGTGCTCGAAGGCGAGAAGGAAGACAAGGTCATCGGCAAGAGTCACAAGGGCGCGTTGCTCATCGCGGGACGTCGAGCGGGGGTGAAGTTCGTGGCGCTCGGGATGGACGTGCGGGAGACGGACTTTGCGCTGCGGATCTCGTGGCCGATGTTCGTGCTCAACGTGATCAACGACTTCGTCGAAGAGGACGTGCAGTACATCTCGTCGTTCCGTACGGGCTCGGTTTGGCAGATCCCGGCGTCATCTGCAGCGGAAACGGCGACGCTGACGTTGCCCGATGCGTCGACGACGACGGTACCCATCAAGGATGGCCGTGCGGTTTTTCTGGGCCAGCTTGCAGGCTTTTACGAGCTGTCCACGGGGCCGGGAGAGACGAGCTCGTTTGCGGCAAACTTGGTCGACGCAAGCGAGAGCGAGATCACGCCGACGAAGGAGCTCGTCGTGGGAACGCGGTCTGCAGGTGCCGTGGGTGAGTTCAAGGTGGGTGTGCGACGGGAGATCTGGATCTACCTTCTCGCAGCCGTGCTCGCCGTGACCGCGATCGAGTGGCTCACGTACCATCGGAGGGTGACGGTATGAGTAGGCGCTTCCGCATCGTCGCTTGGACCATCACCTGCGTAGCGCTTGCGGGGATCCTGTTCTGGGCCTACCGCCGGTTTGTCCTTCTGCATCCGGACCCCACGTTGAGCTGGGTGCGTAACGGCATCACCTACGAGCTGCTGAATCCGAAGATGCTCGGCGCGGTGCTTCTGGCGCCGTGGTTCGTAGGCGTCTTGTCGCAGTCGCTCGCGGACTTGCCGTGGCAGCAGCGCGTGATCTCCGTGCTCTTGCGCATCGCGTTCGTCGTGCTCGTCGCGTTGGGTTTGTCTCGGCTCGCACGTACGGCGACGACCGAGAAGACGTGCACGGTTTACATCGTCGACGTGTCCGATTCGGTGACCGACGAATCGCTTGCCGATGCACGAGCGGCGTTGGAGCAAGCTTGGAAGGACAAACCGCAGGACAGCGTCGTCGAGCTCGTGACGTTTGCCGAGCGGCCTCGGGCCGTTCCGCCCGGCGAAACCGACGAGGACAAACCCAAGCCTCCACTGATCGAACGGCATCGTGACGAAAGCGGCAAAGCTGCGAAGGATCTCGGCGCAGGCTCGAACTTGCAAGCTGCGCTTCAGCTTGCCTACGGGCTGTATCCGCAAGGCTATCTGAAGCGCGCCGTGCTCTTCAGCGATGGCGTGCAAACCGAAGGCGACGTTTTGGCCGAGGCGAATCGAGCCAAGGCGTTCGGGGTCAAACTCTTCACGGTGCCGTACCGTCGCCCCGCTCCACCGGAAGTCGCCGTGCGCGAGCTGAAGATGCCCGAGCGCGTGAAGGTGGGCGAAACGTTCGCAGTTCACGCGGACATCTACGCTACGCGCGCGACGAAGGCGCGGGTTCGTCTCTACCAAGGTGAAGCCCTCAACGGACTCGACGGCGTCAAGCAGATCGATCTCGTTGCAGGTCCAAACGATGTCGTCTTCAAGAGCGTCGTGCGCATCGCCGGGCAGGTCACGTACGCGCTGGAAGTCGACGAGATCCCGGCTGACAAGTTCAAAGAGAACAACCGCTACGCGACGACGATCGATGTTCCCGGTCGTCCTTCGGTGCTGTACGTCGAGGGCACGCCGCAACATGCGGGACCGCTCTCGAGTGCTCTGACGGCGCAGCAATTCGAGGTCGATGTGCGTCCTCCGGCGGGTTTTCCGGGGTCGCTGAAGGAGATGGAACGTTTCGATTTCGTCATCTTGAGCGATACGCCGAAGGATGCGGTGAGCTTGCAAGCGCAGGAGCTCATCGAGACGTACGTGCGGGATCTCGGCGGCGGATTTTTGTTTTCCGGGGGCGAAGCGGGCTACGGCTTGGGCGGCTGGTATCACACGACCATCGAGCGGATCTTGCCCGTGCGCATGGACAATGAGCGCAAGAAGGAGATGCCGAGCGTGGCGATGGTGCTCGTCATCGATCGTTCGGGGTCGATGACGGGTTTGCCGCTCGAGATGGCCAAAGCAGCGGCAAAAGCGACCGCACAGGTGCTTTCGTCGGACGACTTGCTCGAGGTCATCGCGTTCGATACGGCGCCGACGCGTTACGTGAAGATGCAGCCGGCACGCAATCGTTCACGCATAGGGGCGGACATCGCGCGCATCACGCCAGGTGGCGGCACGGAGATTTTTCCCGCGCTCGATGCGGCGTATCAAGACCTCACCGTCACGCAGGCGCGCAAGAAGCACTGCGTGCTCTTGACGGATGGCAAAGCGCCGAATGCGGGCATTCGCGACCTCGTTTCGGGCATGATCGCCGAGTCGATCACGGTGACGACCGTGGGCCTCGGTGGCGATGTCGACGAGCAGCTTTTGAAGATGATCGCGGACGTGGGTGGTGGTCGGTACCACGCGGTCATGGATGCCAACAGCTTGCCGCGAATCTTCACGAAAGAGACGGAGATGATCGCGCGTGCAGCGGCCGTCGAGGAGTGGTTCCCCGTCACGCAAGTGGGCGACGCGGCGTTCTTGCGAGGCATCGACGTGCGTACCGCGCCAAACCTGCACGGCTACGTTTCGACCAAGATGAAGCCGACTCCGGCGCAGGAGCTGCTTCAGAGCGACACGCAGGAGCCGATCCTCGCGCGCTGGCGTGTGGGGCTTGGTTGGACGCTGGCGTGGACGAGCGACGTGAAGTCGCGCTGGGCCGTCGAGTGGCTCAGGTGGCCGGGATTCGAGCGGTTCTGGGGGCAGCTCGTACGCGAGCACATGCGGCAAAAGCATCGGCGTGAGCTCGACATGAAGGCCGAGGTCACGGGCGGGCGCTTGCGTGCGTCGGTCGATGCGTTTGGCGCGGATGAACGCTTCGAGAACAACCTGACGTCGCGGCTCAGCATCGTTGGTCCCGAGCCTGGAGGACAAACCACGGTCGTAGACTTCAAGCAGACGGCTCCTGGCCGGTACGAAGTGGATCATCCGATCGACAAGTACGGATCATTCTTGCTGCGTGCCGAGCATCTGCGACAAACCGAGGGGGGCGAGCTGAAGCAGGTCGCCGTGAGCTTCGGGCACGTGTCGAATCCGTATCCCAAGGAGTACGCGGGCTTCGAGCCGGACATCGCGTCGATGGAGAAGGCCGCTCGAGCGACCGGAGGCGCGATGGATCCTCCGAACGTGCAGGCGATATTCGCCGCAGCCGGCGAGAAGGTGACGTATCACGAAGAACTGTGGCCGCGCTTCATCTATGCAGCGATCGCGGTTTTTCTCTTGGATCTCTTCGTTCGTCGCGTGCGCATCTTCGATCGTAAGTTTTTGCCGCGGCGGCAGTCTCCTGGTCGTCCATTCAGGGTCTCGTCTTCTTGAGTGCTTTTCCGAAAGGGGTTGGCGGCACCTTTTCACGACGTCGCACCGTCTGTGGTTCCGTGTTGCGGCGTGAAGTGATAAGAAGGGACGCAAGTTCGTGCCTTTGCGTGAAGTCGTGAGTTTACCGAACGCTCTAGCCGCTCGTCTCGACGCGGGATTGCCGCTGATCATCGGGGGTGATGCGGCTTCGGGTCTCATCGCTCGTGGTGCGGATCTTTCGGGGCCAGCGCCGCTCGGGCGGCTCGTGCGCGAGCACGAGACGGTCTTGACGGATTATTACGGGCACGAGATCTCGGCTGGAGTCGACGTGCTCTTAGCGCTCACAGATGAAACGATGCCGCGGGCGCTTGCGCAGATTGGCATGGCGTTTCGTTCGGCGGCGCTCACGGGCACGGCCATCGAGCTCGCACTCGATGCGGCCGGCAGTGCAAAGCGACCCGTTGCGGTGGCAGGCCTGCTTGGATCGCGCTGGATCGCGCCCGTTTTGCCCGAGCGCATCACGGAAGAGTACGCGATGCATGCGACGCGGCTGTCCACGTCGGGCTGCGAGCTCGTTCTGGCGCGCGGCGTGTCTCCCGAAGCGTTTCAGCACGGCACCGAGCTTGCGCGCGCATCAAGATCGTCCGCGATCGCGAGCGCATGCGCGACGCAATTGCCCACGTGGGCCATCCTCGAAACATCCGACGGCGAGCGTCTCGTCGATGGTGATTCGGTCGAAGATGCGACGCGCGCGGCCCTTGGAGCAGGCGTGCACGCGGTTCTTTTCGACGTACCCACCGAGGCAGCGGGGCGGGTAGCGATCGACGTGGCGTCCCGCGTGGGCGCTCGGGTGGGGGTGCTTCTCGCGGCCAGCTCCACCGCTCGACACGGCGCGCCTGTCACGGGCGTGCCGATCGATGCTTGGACTTCCGCGTGTAAGCGTCTTGTCGAAGGTGGTGCGAGCATCATTGGTGGTGGTGCTGGCACCACGTTGGCGCATCTCTCCGGCTTGTCTCGTGTGTTTGGTGCATCGGACACTCGGTTCGGATCGCACGGCACCACAGCCGCAGGCCATGCGGAGCGACAAACCTCATCCGAGTAAAACTGATGGCTGAAACGAGCGTTTCCTCCACGCCGGACATCATCCGGAACATTGACGACCTATACATTCCGCTGCACACGGCCATGAAGCCGCGTGATCGTTATCGAATTGGAGCGGAAGGCGAAAAGTTCGGGGTTTTCGTAGCCGACGGTTCTCCGCTTCCTTATGAAGGGTCGCGTAGCGTGCTCACCGTCCTACAAGCTCTCGTGGAGCGGCACGGGTGGAAGCCCGAGCCTGAATATCCCGGAGGGCCCCTCATTGCGCTCGAACGAGCCGGTGCGTCGATTACGCTCGAACCTGGCGGACAGCTCGAATTGTCCGGTGCCGCATTCGACAACGTGCATCAGATTTGTCTCGAAATGAGCGGTCACTTGGCCGAGCTTCGCGACATTTCCGGCGAGCTTGGCATTACCTTTCTCGGCGTCGGTTTTCATCCCTTGGCGCGTCAGGAAGATCTCTCGTGGGTGCCGAAATCTCGTTATGGCATCATGAAGCGGTATTTGCCATTGCGAGGGACGGGCGGTCTCGACATGATGCGCCGCACGTCGACGGTGCAGGCCAATTTCGACTATTCCAGCGAAGAAGGAGCGATGCGTTCCCTTTGCATTGCGCTTCGCCTCTCTCCCGTCATCACGGCGATGTTTGCCAATTCCCCATTTTACGAAGGCAAAATTTGGGGCGGCAAGAGCCGCCGAGCGCACACGTGGCTCGACGTCGATCCCGCTCGTCAAGGTCTGCTCGCCAGCGTCATCCACGGGCGCCGCAAGTTCATCGATTACGTCGAATGGGCACTCGATGCCCCCATGTTCCTCATCAAACGTGGCAATACGATCCTCGAAAATACCGGACAATCGTTCCGCAGTTTCATGGACTACGGGTTTCGGGGTCATCGCGCGACGCAAGCCGATTGGAACATGCACCTCAATACACTTTTTCCTGAAGTGCGCCTCAAGCGAACGATCGAAGTGCGAGGTGCGGACGCTCAATCGTCCGCCACGACGTGCGCGCTTTCCGCGCTCTGGACGGGCATTTTGTACGACGACCGAGCGCTCGACGAAGCCGAAGCGCTCACGGAAAGTCTTACCTTTGCCGAGCTCGACGCGCTGCGGCCCGCGATTGCGCGCGATGCGCTCGGGGCCACGTTCCGCGGCGAACCTTTGGCGGCGCTGGCCGAACGCGTGATGTCCATCGCCGAGGGAGGTTTGGCCAGGCGCGCGCGTATGCGCAATGGCCAGGACGAACGAGTGCATCTGGCGCGCCTCGGAGCGCTCGTTTCCAAGGGGCAATGCCCGGCCGACGTGCTCCTCGAGGGGCTCGATGCGAACGCGAGCGGCCCCGATTTGCAACGTGAAATCATCGCGCGCACGCGCCTCGTTTAGTCACCGTGTCGTACTGCGCGTGTTCCGCGAGGTAGGGGGTTCATTCAGCAATGTCGACCATTGGCTATCTTCTTGGGACGGCGCTGCTGATACTGCTCAATGCATTTTTCGTCGCATCGGAATTTGCCATCGTCAAGATGCGCCCGACGCGCCTCGAGCAGCTCGTGCACAGCGGCGATGCGCGTGCCAAGCGCGCGCTCGCCATCTCGCAGCGTTTGGATGCGTATCTGTCCGCCAATCAGCTTGGCATTACGCTTGCCAGCCTGGGCCTTGGCTGGATTGGCGAACCTGCCATTGCCCATCTGCTCCAGCCTCTGCTCGTGCGTGCTGGATTCGGACCCGACGCGACGCACGCCGTATCACTGGGCGTCGCGTTTGTCCTGATCATGTCCTTGCACACGATCATCGGTGAATTGGCGCCGAAAAGCTTGGCCATCCAACGTACCGAAAGTGTTACGCTTTTTGCTGCAAGGCCCCTGCACTTTTTCTACGTGCTCGCCTGGCCGATCATTTGGGTTCTCAATTCGGCAGCCAATGCATTCGTTCGCCTGTTCGGCCTTACGCCGGCGCATGAACAAGAAATTGCCCATACCTCGGAAGAACTGCGCATTCTGCTCACGCGCAGCCCAGCGGGCCTCGATCCTGCCCTGCGCAGCATGCTCGTCCGCATTTTCGACCTGCGCAGGCGAACCGCGCGTCACGTCATGTCGCTACGCAGTGATGCCGCGACCCTCCGCGCGGAAATGACCATCGAAGAAGCCGTCGCCGTCGTTGCCGAGGCGGGATATTCGCGATACCCGGTGCTCGATGCAAAGGGCCATTCGGTTCTCGGATATCTCCATCTTCGCGACTTGTTCGACGTGCTCAGCGGCCGGCGCAAAGCTTCGCGCGTCGCCGAGCTCTTGCGAAAACCCATTTTTGCCAGGGAAACCACGTCCGTCGAACGCTTGCGTCTCGAAATGCAGGCAAGGCAAGTACCCGTCGCGATCATCACGAGCTCCACGGGCGAATTCATCGGGCTCGTCACGATCGAGGATTTGCTCGAAGAAATCGTCGGTGAAATTCGCGACGAAAACGACGAAGAAGTTCCGCCCATTCATCGGCGCGGGCCGGGGATTGTCGAAGTGGATGGTCGCGTGCTCTTGGCCGACCTCGAACGCGAAGAGCAAATTGTTTTATTGCCGGAAGCCAAAACCGTGGAAACCGTCGGCGGCTACGTTCTCGAGCGGCTCGAGCGTCCCGCCGAACCTGGCGAACGAATCGAGTGCGAGGGGTACACGGTGATTGTCACGGACGTTTTTGGAAGACGCGTGCGTCGAGTACGTATCGTTGCAACCGATGCGACCGACAAGCAAGCCGCACCTGCCAACGAGTCTGAAACGAGCGACGTCGCGAAAGATGGTTGAAACGGCACGCGTCCCGGTCTAATCGACTGGGCATGAGCGAGACCAGGGTTCTTCGTACGGGGTTTGTCTTCGCCGCACTCGTCGCGGGTTGTGCAGGACAAACCGATGCTCAACGTCCATTGCGCCCGCTCTTGAGCGAGATGGCCAAAGAAGCGCCGAACGCGTCGCAGAAGGGCGATTCTTCGCGCGGTGCGATCCTTGGCGCGGACAAGAGCCGCATTGGTTTCGAGCGCATCGCGAAGTATCCCGAGCCCGGCGCGAACGTTCCGCGCAAGTTTGGCGCATCGCCCGACGGCAAGCTCGTCACGTGGCTCGCCAGTGAATCCGGCGACATGACGTATTCGCTTTTTGCATTCGACACGTCGACGAAATCGTCGCGCGTCCTTCTCCGAGCAGCCGATCTTCCGGGTGGCTCGAAACCTCTCAGTCGCGAAGAAGAGCTTCGGCGCGAGCGGCAGCGGCAAAGAGCGTCGGGCATATCGACGTACGAATGGGCCGAGAATGCTCCGGTGATGCTCGTGCCCGGCAGTGGCGATATCTTCGTGCGTGCGGCCGATGGCGCATTGAAACGGCTCACGGAGACGCCCGAAGCCGAAATCGATCCGCGCCTTTGCCCCACTGGGGAACGCGTCGGGTTTGTCCGCAATGATGATTTGTTCGTCATCGACGTAGCGACTGGAAAAGAAACGAAATTGACGACGGGAGGTCCACCGGGCACCACGCGAGGTCAAAGCGATTTCCTCGGCCAAGAAGAGCTCGGCGAACCGCATGGGTTTTTCTGGTCCCCGAGTTGCGATCGCCTCGTTTACTTGGAAGTGGACGAACGCGGCGTTGCGGAGCATCCGGTGCTCGGGTATCGCGGACAAGGCCCGGACCTGATGATGCAAAAGTATCCTCTACCGGGCGCGGCGAATCCGAAAGTACGCGCGGGGATCATCGACGTGAAGTCGCGCAAAACGACGTGGCTGTCGTGGCCTGCGGATACCGAGCGATACATGGGGCGTTTTTCATGGGCGCACGATGGATCAGCGGTCTACGTGCAAACGCTCGATCGCCGGCAGCGCCGCCTTGCGCTCGTCAAAGTCGATCCGGCGAACGGAAAAACCAAAGAGTTGGTCGTGGAAAACTCGCCTTCGTGGATTGAGTTTACCCAATTCAAGTCGCTCGAAAAGAAACCGCAATTCTTGTGGCTGCACGATGTGGGAGGCTTCATGCATCTCGAATTGCGGGATGCAGCGACGGGCGCGCCTGTGAAGACATTGACGTCGGGAGCTTGGAACGTGTACGGCATAACGCGACTCGACGAGGCTTCGGGGCGGGTATTTTTCATTGGCAACAAGGACGCGACGCTCGACAGGCAGCTTTATTCGGTGCCTCTCGAGGGAGGCGAAATCAAGCGCTGGACCGAGGAACCCGGCGTGCACATGGCCGGGCTCGACCGTAATGCAAAAATGGTCATGGACATGCATTCGGCGGCCGATCGTCCACCGAAGGTCATTTTGCGCAAGCTTGGTGGCCAAGTGCTCTTTGATCTCGGGCCGAAGCCCGATCCGGAAGTAGCGAGTTTGGAATTGCGAACTCCGGAATTTTTTACGGTAACTGTGGGGTCGGGCGTCGAATTGCACGGGGCGCTGCTTCCTCCGCGGGTCATCGAGCCGGGCAAGAAGTATCCGGTCGTCGTCATGGTGTACGGAGGTCCGCATGCGCAGACCGTGCTGAATTCCTGGAGTCCGCGGCTCATTTGGCAACATTTGGCCGACCGAGGGTTTGTCGTCATGCAAGTGGACAATCGAGGGAGCGGGGGTAGGGGTCCCGCATTCGAGGCGCCGCTCGCTGGAAAGATGGGCGACGTCGAGCTTGCCGATCAAATTGCGGCGCTCGATGCGGTCGCCAAAAGGCCGTACGTCGATGCAAACCGCGTCGGCATTTACGGGCATAGTTATGGTGGTTTCATGGCGGCCCTCGCGATGCTCAAGGCGCCCGACAAGTTCCACGTAGGCGTTTCGGCGTCACCCGTCACGGATTTCCGCTTGTACGACAGCGCGTACACCGAGAGGTACTTGGGTTTGCCCAAGGACAACGCGGCGGCGTACGACACCACGAACCTCACGAAGATGGCGGGCAACCTGCGCGGCAAACTGCTGCTCGTGCATGCGCTCATGGATGAGAACGTTCACTTCCAAAATGCCGCAGCGCTCATCGATGCCTTCGTCGCGGCGAACAAGACCTTCGACCTGCTCGTGTTTCCGGGCGAACGTCACGGGTATCGCAGTCCTGTGGTACGGAAGTACGCTTACGAACGGGTCATCGAGTACCTGGCAAAGAACCTCGAGTAGGGGCGCCACAAACTCTCTTGCTCTTCTGCCCGTCGTCGTCTAAAGTGCGCGCCGTGTGTTGCCCGGTGACGGGTGACGCCAGCAGAACGTGGACACGTCCACGCGCTGCGAGCTCGGGGAGTCGCACAGCCTGGTAGTGCACGAGCTTTGGGTGCTCGTCGTCGTGGGTTCAAATCCCTCCTCCCCGACCAAAACCGTTCGTCAGCTTTTCACCGATACAGATACGTGACCGTGCGGTACCGCACGAGCGTCTCCGGTATGCCGGGACCAATCTCCAGCTCGAGCTCGGCGCTCTCTGCAAAGTCGATGGTGTCCCCGAGCACGTGAAAGCGACAAGCGCTCGATTGGCCCACGAGTCCATCCACGCGCGTGCCCCACCATTGCGCAAAGGGCGTCGAATGCGAGCCAGCCTCGTAATAGAATGCGCCATTGAAGTAATCTTCGGTGCCGGTACCGCGAATGGTCAGCTCGCCGTCGAGCGTCCCCAGCTCATCACCTTCCAGAAAATTCAGGGGTTCATCGAAAAGAGTGCCGTCACCAATGCCTTGGCCTTCGAGCATCATGCACGTTCCCGCCCATCGGCCTCGTCCCGTCACGCTTGCGAGCGGATGCGTTTTTCCCGCGGCAGGCGCAATGGTTTGTCGCCTTTCGACATGGAGATGTCCGAAAGGTGCGGTTGGGACAGTGGACGATCCGCGCATCGAAAGGGTGAAATCTACCGGGTTTGCGTGATTGTTCGTCGCGACGAACTTTACGTTTTTCTCGAACGGCATGGGCAAACGGAGCTCCAGTTGAACCGTGCCGTCCGGTGCCTCGAATCCCGCGAGTCCCAGGCTTGCATTTCCGTTTTCCGGCGCATCGAGTGATGCCGCAAAAAGATCCGACATGGGGAGCGCCATTGCGGGGGTCGCAGCGTCGTCCCAGGTGACTTGAATATCCACGTCCGCGAGATGTGGCAATGCGTCTTTTGCGACCCCCAATCGCAGCGCGCGAATCGTCGTCGGTCCTGGCAAATCGATGATCGTTGCAGTTTGTCCCGGCATGAGCGACACGACCGTAGGTGCTCCGATGGGCTCGCCGAGGTCCCCGCCATTCTGCACCGCCCGGAGGACGATGGACGCATCATCGCGTGCCGGCAAACGTTTGGCAGCCGCTTTTCTCGCCACCGGCACGCGATCCAGCACTACGCCGACTTGATCGTAATAATATTCGAGCGGGCCGAGGTTGTCGAGACCAACGATGATTTTCTTCGCAAAAACCACCGGATAATACCACGCCACGTGATCTCCAGGGCCGTCGCCGAATGGAGGGGCAAACATTTCGCCCGCCGATCCATCGATGATCGCCGCGAGCGGTTCTTCCACGACGGGCGATGGATCATCGTCGACCCATATGCGAAAGATTTCGTCATTCGCAACCCCCCCATTTCGCAGCGAGCTCGCGGTCATCCAAAACCGCGCCAGACGCCCGGATCCTTCGATGCGAGCGAGCGCCACACCGCGCACATACGATTCGGGACAAACCTCGTCGTCGTAGAGGGGCGGGACGATTTGCGCCTCGCTCACCGATGCTTCGACGCCTCGACACGCGAAATGGTTCATGTCGCGATTGCCCCGATCGACGAAGCTCGCCGGCGGAATCGCTCCCGATTCACGGTCGTAGCTACCCGTTTGGAAGTATTTGCCGTCGCCGAATATCGGTAAGCGCCCGGGATCCGTCAGCAATTCGAGCGACGCTGCGTCCGCGAGCTCGTCGCGCGTGCCCACGATTTGCGGCGGCGGGTTACTCGTGGGGTCGGGACCGCAACCCGTGCAAAGCACGAGACCCAACGCTGGTGAGCAGAATCGAAGCAAAGCGCGCAGATGGTTTCTCGAAGCGTTCATCGCTCACGATGATAGCGCCTTCTGCGCCTTCGGGGGCATCATCGAGTCATTTTGACGATGAAGACGTCATTGCTCCCGGCGCTGGTGAGCGGGCCATTGCCAAAGTCCAGCGTACCGCGAAATTCGCCGGCCACCACGATGGCATCCGTACCGCTCAGCGCGATGGCGCGGCCGTATTGCGGATTATCGCTACCCGCGCGGATACTCCATACGGTTTGCCCATTGGGAGCCAATCGCATCACGAATACGTCCGCGTCACCGGGGCCCGCGACCTGGCCGCTGCCAAAATCGACGGTTCCAGCCGCATACCCGGTGACGAACACACCGTCGCTCGTGGCAGCAACGTCCGTCGCGTGTTGATCGTCGGGAGCCATCATCGGATTGGCATCGCCTATCGACCGAATCCATGAGACGGCGCCCGAGTCGCTCATGCGCGCAACGAATGCGTCGACTTTACCTTTGCTCGTGATGGCATTTCCTGCGAGGTCACAAGCTCCTTCGAATTCGCCCACGAGCACGATTCCAGATCCCCCGACGAGCGCCAGCGCATTCGGCTTTTGCGTATTCGTATCCCCCATTCGATGCGTCCACGGCACGGTCGCGTTCGATTGAATCTTGCCGACGAATACGTCGCCCGCTCCCGCACTCGTCACCGGCATGGGGCCCCAATCAATGGCGCCATCGAAAAGCGCCGTCACATACCTGGCTCCAGACTGATCGACCACCATGCTGCGCGCCGTTTGTACCTGCGCATCACCCGAACGCACGGCATCCACGAACGTGCCATCCGACCCGAAACGCGTCACGAAGAGATCTTCGAGGCCCGAGCTCGTGAGCGTAAATCCGCTGAACGTGACCGTACCCGAAAAATCACCGAAGCAGCGAACGTCTTGCGAATTCGGGACAACCGCGACACTCGCGCAACGCTGATTCTGCGCGTCGCCGAATCGACGATTCCATACGAGCGATCCATCCATTGCGGAGAACTTGATGACGAATCCATCGATCCCACCTGCATGCGTGAAATTCGTGGCATCAATGGAAAACGCGCCGCCAAACGAGCCACCTACAATGGGATCCCCGGCCGACGTGAGCGCAATGGACTCAATGCGATCCGGCCCCGCGCCGCCAAATCGCAAGCTCCAAAGTGGATTGCCGTCGGTATCGAGCTTGGCCATGAAGGCGTCCGTGTCACCGGCCGTCGTGAGTGGTGAACCGGTGCCGAAATCGAGCGTTCCGGCAAAGTATCCCACAACGAATACGTTTCCCATGGCGTCGACGGCAACATCCGTAACCGATTGCGACGAGCCATCCCCGAATCGCTTGCTCCAAAATACGGTCGTTGGCGGGCCGCCCCCAGCGCCTCCAGCGCCTCCAGCGCCGCCAGCTCCACCGGCCGATGACGAAACCACGCTGCTCGAGGAGCTTTCGCCGCCCAAGCCTCCGCTTCCGCCACCCAATCCACCGCTTCCGCCCGAAGAATCGCCCAAACGCAATTCTTCGAGCCCGCCGATGATTTGGCAGCCGCCGATGGTGAGAAAGATTGTAAGGAGGGGAAAAGTGGGTCGTAAGGTGCGTGGCATGAACGTGCGGGCCCCGAAAGTGGCCCGCATCGTATCAGATTTGCCCGTCCTGCGAAGGACTCAACTGCACGCCGGGACCAAGGAACACCACGGCCAGTGCCAGTCCGACAAATTTCAGAACCTGGTGAACACGTCCACGCATCGCCGCCCTCCTTGGTGTCAGGTTGAAGAACAATATGTTACAGGACGGTGACAACAAACGCAAGATTTTTCTCGAGCTGCGCCAACAAATTTTGCTTCTAGTCCAGACGTTAAATTTTGACCCTGCTGTCCAAGCGACCCCCCAAAACCTCGGTAAAAACCGCTTCGAGCTCTTGGGCGTGATGCGTCCAGGTGTAACGGGACCGAACGAGAGCCCCACCCGCTTTTGCCACACGCTGACACAATTCCCGATCCTCGAACACCCGACAAAGTAACTTGTGCAACGCGTCGTGATCCTCGGCCGGGTAAAGCAACACCTCGTCGTCCGCCTTGAAGAGCTCTCGCATCCGGGGCGTGTCGATGGTGATGGCCACCTTTTCAAGCGCCATGTATTCCAGCACCTTGATCGGATCGCGATTCATGCCGTGAACACGAAAGATCGGATGCTTCGATGGGGCGTAAGGCGCAATGCATACATCTGCCGCTTCGATGTACGCGCCAATTTGATCGTGCGACACTCGTCCAGCAAAACGGACGCGATCCGCAACGCCCGCAGTTTCCGCAGCTTTTTCGACGCGCCGTTTGTCTTGGCCGTCACCCACCAACAAAAAGACCACATCCGGCCCCGACCATTTCCGAGCCACCGAAACCAAAATGTCCGCACCATGCCAATCGGGAAAACTCCCGGTATACAGCACGATCCGCTCGCCTTTGGGCGCAAATCGCGCTCGCACGGCGTCGGGCGATTGTCCCGCGAGGTGCTCGATGTCGACGCCCCAATGCACGATGCGCAGTTTGTCTCGGTATACTTCAGGAATGAACTCGCCGCTCGTCGCCACGATGCGCGCAGATTCACGAAACGATCGCTCGCTGGCGTCGCGGTCGAGCGTCATGAGCACCGTGGGCACGGAAAGGGCTTTGCCCAGCATGGGTCCCAAGCCAAACGCCGAATAACGTTCGTAAATGACATCGGGCCGAAAACGCTTGATGGCTCCATACACGCGCGCAAACGAGAATGGCAAGAGCGCCTTTTGCAGCACCGGATGCACCGCGAGCCCGCGGGCGAGCACATTCGGTTCGGTCGATCCGGTGCGGCAATAAAGCAAAACGTCGTGCCGCTTGGATAGCTCGCGGTACACGTGCGTGACGTGTGTGGATCCGCCGTGTGTGCCAGGGATGGGAATGTTGGGAGCAAGGTAGACGATGCGCATGGATAGGACGAATGGGCGTCAGGCGGAAGGGTCGGTTTCGGCCTCGGGCGCAGGAGGTTCTTTCGCTGGGGAACGCTTGTTGAGCATCACGAGGAATGCTGGGAGAATGAGCACCGACGAGAGCAAGCAGGTCAATTCACCAATGGCCGCTGCAACGCCGAAGCTCGCAATGCCCTTGTTGATCGAAAACATCAAGGCCACGTAACCGATGGACGTCGTGAGAGAACAAAGCACGAGCGCTCCGCCCGTTTCCACGAATACGCGTTCGAGGTTTTGACCCTTTTCGGCAAGGTAGCGCTGCATCAAGTTGTGCGAATAATCCGCACCAATGCCGAATGTGATGGGCAGAACGATGAAGTTCAGGAAGTTCAGCTTGATGTTGCGGAAGTAGAGGTACGTCACCAGCATGCTCACGCCGAAGAGCCAGGGGACGAAGACCCCGAGCGCCCAGCGGCTGCCGCGGAATGCGACGAGAATGATGATGACGACGCCGATGACGGCGACGAAAATGGGTTTGGGGGCATCTTCGACGATGGCTTGGATCATGTCGGCGTAAATGACCGCGCGCCCCGATCCTTTGATTTCTTCACCCGTCGGCAATGCAGTCTTTCGAAAGCTATCGGCCCAGCGAATGAGGTAACGCGCATCCCATACGCTCTCGCCGCTCTTCGGAACGATGTACACGATGCGTCCGCGCGTGCCGTCCTTTTCCGTGAACGCTCGCGCCACTTTCTCGGGCAAGTCGGCGATTCCAATGGGCTCTAGCTGGCCTTCCGGAATGAAGGGCGACATTTCCACCCAATCTTTTTCCGGAATGAAACCGCGCCGCTGCGCTTTGGTCACGACGCGACGAATGTCTTCGATGAGCGGGATTTTGGCTTCCTGCTCATTGGGAAGCAACGAATGAATCGTGACGATTTTTTCGAATGGCTTCTTTTTTTCCGGGGGCCGCGTCGTAACGCGTTTGTAATTCCTTTTCGAGCAGCGGGACCTGATCGAGCCTGTCGGTCATGATGGCCATGCCGTCTTGCGACAATCGGCCCACGATGGGTGACGCGCGCACCGAAAGCGCAACGGCCGCACTCTTGTTGCGGATGTCGTTGCGCACGTTGCGCATGTCGTACTCCATCGGGTCGCTCGTGAAATACTTGTACGAAAAGAAAACGGACACGAGCCCAGCCAAGACGCCAATGGTCCCGAGCACGCGCGGCGCGCCGAAAGCGAGTTTGGCGAAAAGAACGCCGTAATACCCTCGAAGCTTGGATTTTTCCTTCGTTGGGAAAAACGCCGGACGGATTCGTTCCGTTGCAGCGAGCATGGCGGGCATGAAAAGATACGTGGCGATCCAGCAAATGATCATGCCGTAACCACCGATGATCCCGAAATGCTTGAAGCCCCGGAAATCGGTGAGCACCAAGGCGCCGTACGCCACCATCGCCGTCGCCGAAGACGAAAGGGTTGCGAGCCACGTCGTATGCGCCGATAAAATGGCCGTTTCGACGTTCGCCCCTTCGTCCCGGCGCGCTTCGATGTAACGCGCCATGTACATGATGCCGTAATTGATGCTGTTTCCGGCGATGATCGTCGTGAGAAATCCAGTCGCCGTATTGAAATAGCCAATCGTGAAATACGTCAGGCCAAACGTCCACAAAAGCCCCACGAGCAGGCTTCCCGCCATGACGATGACCGAACGAATGCGCAGGAAAAAGAGGAGCACCGGGACGAGCACGCCGAGCACGCCGGCGACGCCCACTTCATTGAGATCCTCCACGATCGCGTCGTATTCTTCGCCGCTGATGACGAGATCTCCCGTGAAACCCACCTCCATCGTGGAATCGAACTTTTTCGGATCGGCCTCGGCGACGATCGTGCGAACTTTTTCGATGAATTCGAGCCGATCCTTCTTCGACGACAAGCTCGTTCGCGCCACGACCACGGCAAACTTCCCGTCGGCGCTCATGTAGTAGCCGTTCGGGTGTTGCGTTCTTGCGGGATCCGTCTTGACTTCTTCTTTGTCTTTTTTTCCCGTCAAACGCTCACGAATCGACGCGGCCGATATCGGTGGCGGGGCATCCGCATCGGATTCGTCGAGCAGCATTCCCGCCTGCTTCTGCACCTCGTATTCGTACCGCTCGACGACTTCGTCTCGGGCTTTCTGCAGGTCGTCGAGCTTTGCGAAGAGCAGTTTGTTTTTATCGAAAAACTTTTTGGTATCGTGCGATCCCCATTCGACGCGTTCGACCCAAGGCGGCCCGAGGGCTTCGAGCTTTGGTACGATCGTGTCGACGAACTTCACGAGCTGGGCTTCGTTTTTCCCGTCCGCGATTTCCGCAGTCACCGTGAGCGTCGTGATGCCGGGCAGGCGCTTGCTGACGCGCCGCATCTCGACCACGCTGTCCTTGTGATCCGGCAGAAGCTCGGAAAAGTCGGGGCGAAACCCGAGGCGCAGCGTAAAAAAGAGCGACGGCACGAGTGTCAGAAGCGCGATGAGCAGCACGGTGAAAGGCCGACGCGCTTGCACCTGCGAGAGCGAAACGAGGAATTGTGAGGGGGGACGGTCGTTCATCGTAGGGGCCGATCTTGACAGGCCGCGGAGACTAGCAGGTTGTGGATAAGGCCGCTACGCGACCTGTTCAGCATGCTTGAAAACGGTCCCGGAGTTTGGACGCTTGCTTTGCGCCCGGCATGCTCGAAAGCGCGTCTGGGTTTGCACGCTCGCTTCGCATACGGTCGAGATCCTGGCCCGTTTTCCGGCACTCGCGGGACCCCAAACTCGCTCGCTTCGCGGGCTCGAACAGTGGGGCCCCCCGCGCGAGCGCCGGAAAATCGAGCCAAGACCTCTCACCTGGTCCCTGTTATCGGAGTAACCTGTTATCAGAGCCCTGCTACGCTGATTTCGCAGTTTCCCGAACGGCGTGAATGTCTTTCACAGGTGCGAATGTTTGTTTCGAGAGGTTTCCTTTTTTGCTTTTTCGTGTCAAAGGGATGCGCCTCACCCCGGCCCCCTGTCCCCGACGCCGATGAAACTACGCAAAAGCGACGTGATCAAGTCTCCGGATGTCGAAGATCCGGTGAACTTCTACATCCACAGGTCGCTTCAGCTCGTGCTCGCCCGGCCGCTTTTGCGCACGCCGATCACGCCGAACCAGGTCACGTTTCTGTCGCTGTGCGCAGGGCTTGTCGCAGCGTACTTCATTGCGTTCGGAAGCGCAACCGAGCGAGCGATCGCGGCTGGATTGATGTTCGCATCAGCCATTCTCGATGGCGTGGACGGCATGATTGCCCGCGTGAAAAAGCTTTCATCGGAGACGGGTCATGCCATCGACGGAGCGGCGGATTATTTCGTCAACGTTTCCACGACGGTTGCGGCGGCCTATCATCTTGGACAAACCTCGGGCAAACCCATCGTTGCGGCCGCTTTGGGGCTCGCTGCGCACATGGCGTGGGCGCACCACTTGATGCTTTATGACTTCCACTGTGCGCTTTATTTGCGGTTTCTCACCGGGGGCAAACATCAAGGAGGCGACCGAGCGCGCGCCGAAGCGTCATTACAAAAGGTGCGTGAAAGCGGGTCACTGTTCAAACGTGTGCTCATGACGATATTCGTGTGGCAGCTCGGGAATCGCCAAGGATTGCTCGAAAAAGTCAGTCCGCTCGGGGCTCGATTGGCAACGCAGCCGGCCGACGAAGCGTTTGCCCGCGAGTACGTCGAGACGCACCGAGCGCCGATGCGTCTGTGGGCTTATTGCGGTAATGCCCTGCATATGGACCTTTTCGCATTGGCCATCCTCGTCGACCGCTTCGATGTCTATTTCATCCTGCGAATCGTCGGGTTTTCTCTCGTGGCCGTCGTGGCGACCGTTTGGGAGCGTCGAGTGCTCGGCCGTCACGCCATCTTTCGCGAGGCTTCTTCGTGACGAGTGACAATTCCGTGCCCGTTGTGCCTTCGTCGAATGCGGAATCTGCGGAGCGGGCTCGCGTGCGCCGCGTCGTGGGATACGTCATTCTTTTTACGGCGCTATTTTACGTGCCGTCCATTCGTTGCGGCTTTTTTGCCGACGATTGGCTCCACCGCCTGGCGCTCGACCAAATGCCGGACATTTTTCGCGAGCACCTCAACCTTTTCGGGCTCATTCGTTCGACCGAAGAGGTGATTGCGTTCAAGCGATTCGGGCTTGCGCCGTGGTGGACCGACCTCGACGTGCGCATCAATTTTTGGCGCCCCATTCCGTCGATCACGCATTACTTGGAATACCAAGCCTTCGGGCACAGCCCGATCGCCGCGCACCTCATCGGCATCGCATTCTACGCGCTCGGTGTTTTTCTCGTCTACCGGCTCCTTGCGCGATATTTGTCCCACGCGTTGCCGCTCGTGATCGGCGTGGCCGTGTACGCGCTCGATGACGCGCATGCGCTGAACATCGTGTGGATTGCGAACCGGAATGAGACGATCGGCGGCATTTTCGTCGTGGCGTCGCTGCTCGCGTTCATACGTTACCGGGAGGGAGACGGCGCGAAATTCGCGTGGGCTTCGCTCGTCGCTTACATTTGCGCGCTTTTGTCGAAAGAATCGGGGCTCGTGCTCCCGCTCTTCGTCTTGTCTCACGTGTTGGTCTTTCCGGAAAAACAAGGACAACCGTTGCTCGGGCGTATTCGCCCGTTCGTGGGGATCCTCGTCGCGTTTGCCGCCATCAGCGTCGTTTTTCTATACGTGTATTTCGTCGTGCTGGGGCACGGGGCGAACACGGTGTATTACCTCAATCCGGGGAAAAACCCGGGGCTGTGGGCAGCGAACTTTTTCCGCTCGGCATTTTATCATGCGGTGATCTTGGCGACGGGCGTGCCGCTGCACGTTTTGTCGAGCACTCCTGTGCGCGATTATCCGCTCGCGGCCGTGCTTCTGGGTGCCGTGACGGTCGGCTTTTGGGCGCTCGCTTGGAGGTGGCTGAGAAGCGACCGTCCATTGCGCTTTTTCGTGCTCACGATGCTTGCCGGTCAAGTCATCGTGACGACGAGTTTCCCCGATCCGCGCAATCTGCTTTTGCCGTCGATTGGATTTGCGTACATGGTGGCGCGGGTCTTCGAAGAGGCGATGAAGCGGTTCGAGGCGACCAAAGATCGTCGATATCGGGCGGTCAGTTGGGCGCTCATGGGCCTGCACTTGATCCTCGCGCCGGTGCTTTGCCAAGTGTGCATTTACGTCGTGGGCACGTTCGAGGGGCGGTTTCGCGTGATCTCGACGTCGCTCGCGGAGACCATCGATTACCAGCGCTTGCCGCCGGAAAAGATCGAGGTGTTCTTTTTGAATTGGCATCAACGCGAAATGACGGCGCTTTACGGGCTCTATTTGCGTCGCGTCTTGCCGACGGGTATATCGGATTATACGCCCATTACGCACAATCCAAAATTGTCGTACATCGACAAACTTTACCAGGGTTTGGGCGGCGAACGAATTCACTATCATTCGCTTTCGTATGCGATCAAGGACGTGGACGTTCAGGTCGAAAACGAGCGCGAATTCACGATTCGTCCGAAACATGGATCGTTCTTCCCGACGATCTTCGAGCTTTTGTACACGACGGGAAAACCCTTTTTCGTGGGACAAACGTTCGAGCCGGGGCCGTATCGAGCGACGATTGAGAAGATGAACGCGGAGGGGGAAGTCGTGGAAGTGCGGTTTACGTTCCCCGAGCCGCTGAGCTCACCTCGGTACTACTTCATGAGGTGGAACGGGGAGAAGTTCGTCCGGGAATCGCTGATGACATTTGCCGAGCGCAACTGAGGAGGGCGCTGCGTTGGCGCTGCCGGTCGTGCGTTTTCCCTCTTGACAGCCTGCCGGACTGCGACTTGGCAGCCCGGCAGGCTGTGGAGAGTGGAGGCGTTCACTTGCCCTTGGAGGCTTGCTTCTCCTTCTTCTTCTCTTGCTTTTCTTTGGTGGAGAGCTTGGGCTTGTTGTTCTTTCCGGGCTTCTCTTGTCCCTTGGCCATACGTCCTCCTCCGCCGCTATCTGCGGCGCAGCAGCGCAACCATAGCAAAGCGCACGTCGAAAAACTACGCCTTGGTGGGTTCGTCGAAAGTGTTACGGGGCCGCGGCCCGTCGCGATGGATCCTTCTTGAAAAATGCCGAGAGGAGTGAGAGTCTCACAGGCCGTGAGCCGTTCACGCGGTGAATGCTCGCTGCGCTGACGATCCAACGATGGCCGACGAAATCTATGGTGGAACACAAGCGACTGCAAGAGTTCATCGCGCGGCTTCGCGACTCGAAATACCTCGAAGATGCAGCGTCGGTCATCTTGCAGGAAGCGCTCGGGTCGGCGAACGCCGCGCTGAGAGCAAGCCCGTTTGCAAAACTTGGTCGAGTCTTGCGGGGAATGGTGCATTTGCGCCCGGCCGACGGATATCAGCGGCTCGTCGTCGTCGATGAATCTTCGCCCAAGGCGGGGCAAACCGCATCGATGCACTTGCCGAGCGCGAGTGCATGGCGCTGGGTCGTGCAGCGTGTTCGTCCCGTGGCCATCGATGTGCCGATTGGTCGCGTTTGCACGTTTTCGGACGGAACGCTCGAAGTCGTGGCGGAGGGCGGGTTTTCCAGCTCCGAAACCGTGCAGCGACTGACGAATCGCGACGCGACGCATATGATTGCCATTCCCATTCGATCGATGCGGGGAGCCATCGAAGGAATGGCGACCGTGGAGATGGGTTGTCCTATCGCCGTCGGAGACGAATTCATCACGTTGCCCGTGTGCGAGGACGTGCAAATGCTCGTCGACATTGCCGCGCCGTATTTGGTGGGTTTGCCGCTGCGGCCCGTGTCGACGTGTCCCACGGACGATCTTCTGCCCGTCGTGGGTCCGGTCATGGCGCCGATTGTCGAAATGTTACGCGTATTTGCACAGCAAGAGGAGACGCTGCTCATTGGTGGGCCCACGGGCGCGGGCAAATCGCGGCTCGCGCAATGGTGTCATGCGCAATCGGGACGGCGAAGCGGGCCGTTCGAAGTTCTCGACCTGATCACGGTGCCGGAAGACCTGCAAATGGCCGAGCTCTGCGGATGGCGCAAAGGGGCTTTCACGGGCGCCGTGCGCGATGCTCCGGGCGCGATCGCTCGCGCGATGGGCGGGACGCTTTTCATTGATGAAATCGACAAACTTTCGCTCAAAGCCCAAGCAGGGCTTTTGCAATTACTCGAATCCCGAAAATATCGAACGCTCGGGGATGCGGGACGCGAACAGCGTGCCGATGTGCGGTTCATCGTCGGCAGCAATGCCAATTTGTTCGAATTGGTACGGCAAGGGCAATTTCGCGAGGATCTTTATTATCGAATCAATGTGTTGCCCGTGAAAATGCCGTCACTCGACGAGCGGCGCGACGAAATTGCCGAATGGGCTCATTTCATGACGCTGAGGCGACATCGAGAATCCATTCCGGACGGGCAAGTGCGTATTGCGGCGGGCGTCGATCGCGTCCTCTCCGAGCGGACTTGGCCTGGAAATCTGCGGCAACTCGACAATGTCGTTCGGCGCGCCTATGCGCTCGGTCTGATGAATCATCCGCCGGGCGCGCATGAAATCGTCCTCGAGGAGCGGCATTTCCTTCGGGCGCTGAGTTACGAGTCGGGAGGCGGTAAACGATCGCTCGTCGATTGCATGCAAGCTGCGGCGGTGGCATTCGTCGAGGAAGCGGAGCGGCTCGAAGAACGGGGCGGGTGCCTCGATTTGGATCATGGCGAAGCTTTGCGCGGATTCATCGTGGGCACGGCGGTGGAACGCACGGGAAGCCGCGAACATGCTTTCCGAATGCTTGGCAAGGGACAACAAGTGCAAAATCGAAATCACCACAAGATGCTCCGCCGCGAAGTCGAGCGAGTCGATGCGCTTTGCAAAGCCGTGGGCGACGAGGGCAAAAAGCTGTTCACGAGGCTTTTGGACGAGGACGGTTAGCGGCCATGGTCAGCCTGCTACTCGACAAATACGAGATTGTTCGAGTCATCGGCAAGGGTGGCATGGGGATGGTGTACGAGGCGCGCGAGGTGAGTTCGGGGCGTCGAGTTGCGGTCAAGTGGATGCATGGGCAATCGTTTGCCGAAGACGATCCGAATTTGCTCCGATTCGAGCAAGAAGCTCGCATTGCCGGGACGCTCGATTCGCCCCACGTGACGGCTGTCTTCGAATGCGCACGGGAGCCGGAAAAAGACGTCGTCTTTCAGGTGATGGAGCTGCTCGAGGGGGAGGACCTGCGTTCGCTGCTCGATCGCGTGGGCGCTCTGGAGCCGACGGTTGCGCTGCGTATTGCGACGCAGGCGTGTGCGGGGCTCGCGGCGGCGCATGCGGCGGGCGTGGTGCATCGGGACATCAAACCGGAGAACATTTTTCTTTCTCGCAATGAAAATGGTGACGTCATCGTCAAATTGCTCGATTTTGGCATAGCAAAAATTCGCCAATCGAAAGACGGTGTGCCGGGAATGACGGCGCCTTTGAATTCGATGACGTCGAGTGGGGAGATGCTGGGAACGCCGCTTTACATGGCGCCCGAGCAATTCGATGGTGCCAAGCACGTGGACGCTCGAGCCGACGTGTATTCAATGGGCGTGACGCTTTACGCGATGCTCGCAGGGGCGCCCCCGTATGCGAATCTGAAGTCGTTCATGCAGATATTGCGAGCCATCATGACGCAGCCGCCTCCACCGCTATCGCAAGAGGCTCCCTGGGTGCGTCCGGCGGTCATCGGAATCGTCGAAAAAGCAATGCAATCGGATCGGGATGCTCGATATGCCCATGGTGCGGAGCTCTTCGGGGCACTCGAGGCGGTCATGGCGGGCGCGTCGGACATTCGCGCGGAGATGCTCGTTGGTATGACCGAAGCTGAAAAGGCGAGCGGAGCCAAAGGTGGGCAGGCGGGGCGTTCGGCCGATACCGTGACGGAAAAAGCGATGGCGACGGCGGAAACGGTGGTGGATGCAAAAGCGCCGTGGTGGCGGCGGCTGCTCGGACGCTGACGTGTGTCGCTCGTGCCACCGAAAAGGTGCCAGCCACTTTTCGAGGGCGAGCCGCGTCCTTTCGGAACGCGAGCCGCGTCCCGTAGGAACGCAGGGAATGCGCCTTTCGACAACACACATCTCGCGCCATTACTAGACGCGGTACGTTTTGTTACGTCATGGACCGCACACCGTGCCGTACATGGAGGAGAAATCTTTCAGGCGCGAGCCGACGTGCTTCATGCCGCTATCAGGGCATTGGTAACCGCTCTTTACGGGCGTGCACACGTCGCTGCATGGCCCGAGGATGTTCAGGTTGCATTCGAGGGTCGGGTCCGAGTCGCAGATTCGCGTATCAACGACCGTAAATTCCGTGCATGCGTCGTTCAGGTCATCTTCGTAACACGCATAAGCGACGAAATCGGTCGACGTATCGAAGAGGTTCCCCCACAAGCGAGAATCTCGGTAGACGAATTCCGGGTGACTTGCAGACGGTGAATACAGCTCCGTTCGTGCGCCGTCCAGCAGAAGGGGCACTTCCACGTGGTATCCATTCAGGTGCTGGAGCATACACGCCGTGACCCACCACTGGTCGTCGGTTGGCAATGCGCCCGTGAGCCACGGCGTCGACAAATTCAGCCAGCCCCAATATCGATCGCCCGTGAGCGTATCGTAGACGAAGGTATCTTTGGGCATGGCGCATCTCGCGAGGTACTTGAGCGCTTCGGCGCGGCATGCCAGCGGGACCAGGTCCATTGTGCTGTTGGCCGGCAACGTGCCGTAGGTTGCGTTGCTGGGGCTCGTCCAGATGGCTCCGACGGCGTATTTGCGCAGGCCTTCGATCACGTTGGGATCCCAAAAACATGCGGGCAGAAAGCCGTTCTTGCTCCCAGGGGGATCGTCTTGTGGATCGCCTGGAGCCATCGTATCGAGCGGTACGGAAAGGAGTTCCCCGTCGACCGGATTGCCGGTGGGCTCCGTTGCGCACCCAACCGCGATCAAACCGATCGTAACCACGAGACACGAGACCATTCGTTGTGCAAGCATGGGGACCTCCGTAAAGGGCTTCGATAAGTGATATCGCAGGTATCGTGCCAACCCGATCAGGGAGTTATTTGTGTTACACCAAAGAGTCTGACGCATTTCGTTCCAGGTGTCGACGTTTAACGAAGTTCCCGCTGCAAGGCTTTTCGTCGATATGCATATTGTGCTGACATGATGGGGTTGCGGCGAGCGGCGTCTTCGAATGCGGTGGTTGCTCGTGCTGAGGCTTCGGCGGCCGCGGTTGACGTTTTCGCGCGATGCGCTCGAGCGAGATGAAGGAGCCCTTTGATGGCAAAAATCTGTGCGAGGTCCGGGCTCTTGGCGAGAGCCTCGGATGTCATTCGAAGGCCTATTGCAATGTTGTGCTCGGGATCATTCTCCGTGGCAGCGCGTAATGCATACACCTCGGCCATGATTTCGTACGGTGCCGATTCCTCGCTTTTCGCATCGACCAAAGGCCGCACGTATTGAAGGACGGCCTCATGACGGGCGCCACTTTTCAATTTCAACGGTAACGTGCTCCACAGGCTTTCGAGCTCGATGCGCGCAAGGAGAATTTGGGTCGCGAGCGTCATGCTTCCACGCGCGGCGACGACGGCCAGCGCGGCTCGACGAGCCTCATCGATATGGGCTGTCGCATCGAGGTTCTGGTGCAGGGCGTGGGTTGCTCTTGCCCAATGGCATCTAGCGATTTCCGTGAGAAAAAAGGCGTCTTTGGGTGCGTCCCCCGCAAATTTTCGAATAGCGTCGAGTGCCGATTGTATGAACGACGAAGGGTCGCGGTCGAGATACAATTCATGCATGCCAATCGTGCGATAAGCTCGAGCGCTCCAGTAGGCCGTTCGCCATGGATCGCTCGTCTTACGCCGCTCGATGCGTTTTAATGCTTCGAGCAGGTTCTTTACGTGTTCGTCGGCGGCTTTGCCAATGTCGAGAGCATTGTCGACGAGTTTGGTCAGGGCATCAATCGATGCGAAGATGGCGAGCGAAAAATTGGGATCTTGCGCTTCGGCTCGACCGAATTCTTCGAGCGCTCGTTTGATGGGATCGCGCATGTCTTTTCCACGGCGTCGATCCAACTGGGCCGCGTGCATGAATGCTTCGCCGAGCTCGTGGTGTGCCCAGGTGAATTGCGGGTCTTTTTCGAGGACACCTTGGTATTCGCGGATGACATCGTCGATGGGGGCCTCTTCGCCCCGGCCCAGCGCGAGTCTTGCGCGTTCGAGCAATACCGCCGCATGGGCATAGAGTGCCATGACGTGTCCGGGATTCGCACGTAATGCACTCTCCGCCGCCTCGACGGCTTCTTTGATGGCCGCCGTGGATGCCTCTCCCTTGTCGTTGCGGCCGAACGCATGACTGCGCACGGCCAGCGCCAATGCTCGCTGCAAGATCGCTCGCCCATCCCGGGAGCTCGATTGAACGGCTCGCGTACATGCTGCATTGGCAAAATCGATTGCCTTCCAGGGGGGGCCACCTTGACTCAATTCAGCGAACGCCATTTTCTCCCACAGCTCGCATTCCGCTCGATGGACCTCCGGATCGCTGCTCCCCATCTCACCTGCCAATTTGTACGCTTCCGCCGCAGGATCGAAATACTTCTTCATCTTGTCGTAATCGAATGCCGCGTCGTGCCGGTATTTGCTCCCCTCGGCAAAAAGCGCGTCTGCTTCGAGCTTCTTAGGCTCGTACATCCAAGGCGCCTTTTCGAATGCGGCCCGCGCTTTCTCGATGGCTTCTTCGTTTTTCCCTTCGTAAAGCGCCACAAGCCCCTCGGCATACAGTGGCGATTCGAGCCGCGCGCCCCTTGCCGCGCGCAAATGCAAAAGCGCCGGATCACGCAACGATGTTTCCAGCTCGGCCACCTTCTTTTTGCGTTCTTCTTCATTCGCAATGCGCTTCGTCTCCGCGAGCGCTCGATGAAAAAGCTCACCGTAGGCTCGACCGAGCGCATATTCGACATCGGGCGTCGAATATCCCGCCGCAATCGCGAGCCGCAGGTGTTTTTGCGCCGAATCAGGATCACCCAATGCCAAGTGCCCTCGACCAATCGCATAATACCCGGGCCCTTCGCCAACATCTCCCGCCAAACTCATCCGCTCTTCGATTTCGCGCAGTCTTCCCCGCACCACGTCCCGTTCGCGTTCGACGTCGTGCATCGGCAATTCGTACGCGGCTCGTAAAAATAACTCCATTTCTTTGACGCTTTCGCCAAGCTCCCGAGCGAATGTTTCTCGCACGGCAGCCTGCCGCTGAGCTCGCACCCATACGCCCGTGAACGTCAACGAGCTCGCCGTGAGCACCACGAGCAACGTCGTCAATAATTTGTTTTTCCGCGCCTTCTTGAACAGCACGTACCCAACCGATGCGCGTTTTCCCAAAATGGGCTCGCCATCGAGGAACCTTTGCAAGTCCTCCGCGAGCGCCCTGGCCGAATCGTAACGCCTCGAAGGCTCGCGCTCGAGACACTTCATGATGATGGTCTCGAGGTCCTCCGGGACGTCTTTCTGCACTTTCGTGATGGTAGGCGCGTCGTCGTAACCGACCATCATGAGCAGTTTCCACGGATGTTCCGCGACAAACGGAGGGCGTCCGGCGATGACGTCGTACAGCGTCGCCCCGAGCGCATACACGTCGCTGCGGCGATCCATCGCTCGAACGTCGCCTCGCGCTTGCTCGGGCGGCATGTACGCGACGGTTCCAACCACGGCCCCCGTTTGAGTTTGTCCTTTCGCATCGACTTCGCGCGCCAAGCCGAAATCCATGACCCACGGCTTTTTCGTGCCGTCTTCGCGCTCTTCGACGAGGATGTTGGCCGGTTTGATGTCCCTATGAATGATCCCGATGCGATGCGCTTCGTGCACCGCGAGCGCGACTTCCTTCATCACGTGCACGCATTGCTCGACGGTGAGGCGATTTCGCACGACAGACAAAGGCTCCCCATCGATGAATTGCATCGAAATGTACGGCTCGCCGTCCACCTCGCCCGCCTCGTAAATGCGGCAAATGTGCTCGTGCTGAATGCGCGCTTGTGAACGCGCTTCGCCGACGAAACGGTCTCGCATCTCCGCATCGGCCGCTTTGAGCAGCTTCAGTGCAACGGTTCGACCGAGTTTTGGATCGACCGCGCGGTAGACAGTGCCCATGCCGCCTTCGCCGATGAATTCTATATCTTCGTAACGTTTGGAAAGCGACGAAGGGATGGTGCGGCGCGTTGGGCGTGCTGATGGCAGGTCGATAGGGTCGATGCTGGGCGTCGGATCCGACATGGAGCCGGTGATTGTATGCCGGGATTTCGCGGGCGGGCCACGGAAAAATGCGGGCAATTCGAAGGGCCGAGCGTTGCGGCAGCTCGATTCGTGCCTTTTCGGGGCGCCCAGTCGAATTCGCTGGCCTGCTGGCGAAACATGCGATGAAATGGTCGTTCTTCAACCGTTACGTTACGGTAACGTGAAGATGGTTCTTAAGGAGAAACTATGCGCAAGATCAGGTATCTTCAGGGGGCCTGTGCCCTCGCAATCACCGCCGGGGCCGCGTGGGCCATCGCGGCAGATCACCTCGACGGCCCCACCGTCAAGATGGATGCAGCGGCCGATATCACCGATATTTACGCTTGGGCCGCGAGTGACAAACTGAACCTTGTCTTGAACGTCTCGCCGCTCGCGACGACGTCGTCGAAGTTCTCGGATGCCGTTCAGTACGCGCTTCACTTGGAGACGAGTGATGCGTATGGCGTGCCCGGCAAAAAGAAGGACATCGTCTGCGAATTCGACGCGGATCAGAAGATCTCCTGCTGGCTTGGCGAGCCTGGGGGGGCGGTCGAAGACTTTGTCAAGGGCGATGCAAGCCCGACGGCGGGAATCACGAGCGACACGCTCAAGATGAAAGTGTTTGCCGGCCTTCGGGCGGATCCCTTCTACTTCAACTTGGCGGGCTTCAACGACGCTGTCGCCACCGTGAAGGCGGCGGCCCCCGGACTCCAATTCGACGCTACCGGTTGCCCCACACTCGATGCCGCTACGTCGACCATCCTCATTGGCATGCTTCAAGGCACCAACATGGGCGCAGGCGCGGCTGAAAACTTCTTCGAGAAGGTCAACGTACTTTCGATCGTCATCGAGCTCGATAAGTCGTACGTGACCGGTGGCGGCAATATCGTTGCGGTGTGGGCCAGCACCCACCAAAAGTGAGGTTTGACATGAAAATCCGAACAATTTCGCTGGCACTCGTCGCACTTCTCGGTCTGGTCGTCATTGGCTGCGAAGAAGAAACGCCAACCACGACGACCAGCTCGGGTGCCTCCAGCTCGACTGCCGCGGGCGGCGGTGGCGGCGCTGGTGGCAATGGCGGTGGCGGCGCTGGTGGCGGCGGCATGACGATGCCGGCGCTTGGCAAGCAGGTTGATCGAATGGGTCGTCCGGCGATCAACACCGCGACGAACGAGACGTTCAACCCCAACGACGCGCAAGCGAACACCAACAAGGATGCATACAACGCCGCCATGCCCGACAAGTGGGCGGACTACGTGGGCGAAATCCAGGCGAACTTGGGGATCCTCGACAGTCTCGACACCGTGTGCGGCAATCAGCTCCTTGCCGACATGAACAAGAACGACCCGACGCGCTACAGCCAACTTGCGACGGTGCTCGCGGACGATCGGCTCTACGTCAACATGGTCGGCCCGATGTGCACGACCTACCTTGGTGTCGAGGCGAATGCCGTGGGCGTCATGAACAATGATTGCGGTGGTCGTACGTTGGGTTATGACGTCATCGACGTCAGCTACACGGTCCTCGCGACGGGAGCGCTCGATGCGAGCGTCGGTGACGACGTTCCCATCAGTGAAGCGGCCAAGGGCACGACGTTCCCGTATTTGGCCAATCCGCAGTGACCTTTGCCATTGGCCGCCATGCTCGACCTCATCCGACGAAGCTTTCCAGTGCGGCCAGCGGTAATCGTGACGATTGCGGGAATTGCGATTGCATTCGCATGCAGCAAGGCCGATCCGAAGGGCGCAGCGCCCGTCGGATCGGCCGCATCTTCGGCGCTTCTGCCCCACGTGCAAAAGCACCTTCCGCCGTCGAAATCCACCCGTCGCACGACGTCGGGCGATATTGCGCTGGGCAATCTCGACGGGCAGATCAGCAGCCTGGAGCGATTGGTGGCCAAGCCATCAGCAGACCCTCAGCGGCGGCGCAATTTGATTGAATTGCTGATGGTTCGGGGCGAGATGGCGGGGCGAATTGCGGATATCGAGCGCGCGGCGGCGCTGGCCGAACGTTTTCCGCAGGATGTGCCGGACAAACCCGACGCGTACATCACGCGTGCAAAGGCGCGAGCGGCGCTGCATCGTTTCGACGATGCGTGGGCGGACCTCGACGAAGCCGAGCGTCGTGGTGCGCAGCCTGGGCAAACGCGGAGCAAACGGGCGACGATCCTCGCGGCGCAGGGGCGTCTGGAAGACGCGCTCAGGCTTGCGCTCGAGGTGCGAAAGGAGCGGCCGAACATCGACGCGATTGGCATCATTGCGGTGTTGCTCGGACAATTGGGGCGACAAACCGAGGCGATTGCGGCATTTCGTGAAGCGTTCGAGGCGAATGACGACAGCTCTCCGTTCCCCGTTGCTTGGCTCTTTTTCAATCAGGGTCAATTCTGGGAGCGAGAAGGCAACAAGGATTTGGCGATTGCGTTTTACCGGGCGTCGCTCGAGCGGCTGCCCGCTTATGCACACGCGGCCGCGCATTTGGCGCGGCTCGAAAAGCCCGATGTTGCCGAGGCAATACTAAAACCTCTTTTGGGGACGTCCGACGATCCTGATTTGCATTTCGTTCTCGCCGTGAAGCTGAAGGCGCGCGGTGACGATGCTGGCGCGAAGGCGCATGTTTCATCGGCAATGGCGCGTTACGACGAGCTCGTCGCGCGGCATCCGGCGGCGTTTGCGGATCATGCGGCGCAGTTTTGGCTCGACGCGGGCGGCGATTCCAAGAAGGCGTTCGAATTGGCGAAGCGTAATGTACTCGTGCGAAAAACCCCGGAGGCGTACGAGCTTGCGGTCACTGCGGCGCTTGCGAGTCATGATCGAAAGGCGGCGTGCGAGATTGGGACGGAGGGGCTCGAGCTTTCGCGTGTATCGTCCATGTTCCGAGCGATTGTCAAAGGCGCGTGCGAGCGGCGTTGACGGGCTTTGCGCAATCGGAGATGGTCGAATAAGGCGTAGGCGGCGTGTGCAAGCGGCGTCCACTTGGCAAAACCTTCCCGTTCGTCATGACGCATTCGCGCTTGCGCCGACAAACCTTTTGGCGCATCGTGCGCGTATGCCCAAATCGGATCGAGCTTTTCGAGCTTTATCGCGAGCGCAGCCAGACGTCGTTGCGGCAATGCTGCGTGTGCTCACGCCTCGCCTTTTGCCTCACGATGCGCAGCTCGTTCCGGACGACGTGGTTCCGACGCAGCTCGATGGTCTTCCTCCGGAGCTGGATGCGGACTGGGCGGCGCGTGTCAATCAGGACGAGCTTTTGCACATCGAATGTCAGGGTTACAAGGACACGACGTTTGACGAGCGGACGTTGTGGTATCACGTCGGGTTTGCCCTGCGCAACCGGGGCAAACGTCGCGTTCGCACGGTAGCGTTGTGGCTGATGCCGCTTCCGACGGGGCAGCGGCGCAATGTCGTGGCGGTGGCAGATATCAGCGTGCGAGTCAAGACCATCGTTCTTCCGGACGTACCCGCGGCGCGACTGCTTATCGATCCGGCGACGGCGTGCTTTGCAGCGGGGGCCAACGCGGGAAAGTGGACCGACGAAGCGTTGTGCATGCGTGTTGCGTCGGTGCTCGCACAGCGTCGAGCAAGCTGGGCCGAGCGGCACATGGCGGTGGTTGCGGCCGCGATGCGGAAGCGGTATGAAATGATGGTGGCAGCCATGGAACAAGCGCACCTGGAACCCGTCATCATCGAGGATCTCGTCAAGTTTGGCGAAGATCGAGGCGTCGATCGCGGTCGCACCAACGCTTACGCGAGGTGGTTCGCGCGAGCCCTTGGACGCCCGCTCAGCGAGCGCGAGATTGCAACGCTTGCACAGCGTATCGAAGTGCTCGGTATGGACCGTCTCGATGACGTGTACTTCAACTCGAGCCGAGACGCGCTTGCCGCATGGCTCGCCGACCCAACAGCACGGTGATCGTCACGGCGCGCTGAGTGCCGTTGCTTGGTTATGGTGGCGATGTTCAGCCGAAAACGTGTGCTGGGCTCAGTCCGCTCAACTCTCCGTCGCACCTTCTTCGCCGGACGCTGACGTATCCTCGACCTCTTCGACCTCGGCAGCCGTTTTGCTCGGCCTGCGCGTCGACGGCCGCATATTGCATTGCAAAGGCCTTCATTTCGCCCAAAGCGGGGCCTTTTTCGCGGCAATGCGCCATCCATGGTCGAAGATCGCTCCTTGTCGTCGAAAGCCAGCGATTTTTCTCCAAAAAACGCGACTTGCAACGAGAACATCGCGTTTTCTGGCGGAAACCGTGAGGTTTGCGCCTGGTAAAACGCAAATCTTGACTTTTTCTGCACCTTCGGGCAAGACCGCCGTCCATGCCGCGTTGGTTCAACACTGCCGGGCCGAACAATCCTCGCAACAACTACACGCTTCCCGTACTTCGGCGCTTGCCTCGGGTGCGCGAGCTTGTCGAGCAGGAGCTCTACTTCGTCGTGCATGCGCCTCGTCAGGTCGGCAAGACGACGGCGCTGCGGACGTTCGCCCTCGAGCTCACGGAGGAAGGCAAATACACGGCGCTGCTCGTATCGATGGAGACGGGCGCCGGGTTGCTCGATGACACGGGGGCTGCGGAGCTGGCGATGCTGCAGGCATGGCGGCAGGCAGCCGAGATTGATTTGCCAGCGGATCTTCAGCCGCCGCCGTGGCCGGATGCGCCAGAGGGATCGCGCATTGGTGCGGCGCTGGCTGCTTGGGCAAGAGCTTCATCCAGGCCGCTCGTCGTGTTTTTGGACGAAATCGATGCGCTCGAAGGCCCGCTGCTCGTTTCGGTGCTTCGACAACTTCGAGATGGTTATCGTTTGCGCCCTCGTGGTTTTCCCATATCGCTAGCGGTCATCGGCATGCGCAACGTGCGCGACTACAAATTGGCGTCGGGCGGTACCGATCGAGCGCATTCCGCAAGTCCTTTCAACATTGCGGCGGAAGCTCTCACACTGCGCAACTTCGCCCTCGGTGAAGTCGGCGAGCTTTATGCGCAGCACACGGCCGAAACGGGGCAGGTGTTTCTACCGGAAGCCGTGGACCGAGCGTTTCATTGGTCCCAAGGCCAACCGTGGCTCGTCAATGCAATGGCTCGGCAGCTCGTATCCGTCGTCGTGCCGGATCGCGCGATGCCCATCACGAAAGCGCACGTCGATCAGGCGAAAGACATTCTCATCGAACGACAAGACACGCATCTCGACAGTTTGGCCGAGCGTTTGCGGGAACCGCGGATAAAGGCGGTCATCGAGCCCATTTTGACCGGAGGGCGCATCAGCGACGTGCCACCGGATGATCAGCAATTCGTCTCTGATTTGGGGCTCATCCGGATATCATCGGGGGGACGCGTCGAGATTGCCAATCCCATCTACGAAGAAATATTCATCAAAGTGCTTTCCTGGGCGATTCGTGCATCCATCCCCGAGCTTCGCCCTACGTGGCAAAAGCCCGACGGTCGTATCGACTTCGACAAATTGATTGAAGCGTTCCTTCTCTTTTGGCGCCAGCATGGTTGGCCCCTGCTCGGGTCGACGTCTTATCACGAGCTGGCCCCGCATTTGGTGTTGATGTCGTTTTTGCACCGAGTCGTCAATGGGGGAGGCTCCATCGAACGCGACGTGGCGATTGGTCGCGGTCGCATGGATTTGCTCGTTCGCCGAGGGCTGGACGTTTTTGCCATTGAAATCAAGGTATGGCGAGCCGATGGGGACCCCGATCCATTGCCCGAGGGCCTCGAACAAATCGAGGAATACCTTTCCGGGCTCGATATGCGCTCGGGCTGGCTCGTGATTTTCGATCGGCGTCCGAGCGCTCCGCCACTTTCGCAAAGACTCGGAGCATCCAAAGGAGCGACGGCGCGAGGGCGAGAAATCACGGTCGTGCGGGCGTGATTGGCGCTCTAGGGCGAAGGTCCACGTTGTGATTGTTCGGTTGAGAACGAG
Organism: Polyangiaceae bacterium; assembly: GCA_016715885.1. NCBI lineage: Bacteria > Pseudomonadati > Myxococcota > Polyangiales > Polyangiaceae > Polyangiaceae bacterium. The sequence goes on along the minus strand of JADJXL010000028.1, from coordinate 27,294 downwards.
TGCCTTGCGCCAAACGCGGCGCTGACCGGTGTTACTCCGACGCCGGACGGAAAAGCAAGCGTTGCGGGGGCTGGGACGAAAGCGGTGCGGCTCATCGCCTTCGTTCAGAGATGAACGGTTTTAGGTGACAACTGCGCGCGAGGCCGTGTAGGGTGAGAACGTGTGCGTGTGAAGGAGGTCGTCATGGGTCCGCGCGTCGTTTTTAGCTTGGGTCTCGCTGGTGCGCTTGCTTTGGGCTGTGAAGCGTCTTCGTCCAACAACAACCTGCAGGACCAGACGGGGGGCAGCGGAGGAACCGCAGGCGCCGCAGGCATGGGTGGTATGGGGGGCGATGGCGGCGCCGTCGGTGGCGCAGGTGGTGACGCCGGTACGTCCGGCAGTGCCGGGATGGGAGGGGGAGGTCCGCCGCCCGAGTGCACGACATCGGTCGATTGCGCAGCATCGCCCAAAGGGCCCGTTTGCAATCCGACGACCAATACGTGCGTCGCGTGTCTTCCTGGCGGAGCCGACGACGTATGCCCGCAAGGGCAATATTGCACGAACTTCAATACATGCGAGGTGGGGTGTACGGATGCGATCGACTGCCCAGCGCCATTGATTTGCAATCCGCAAGAAAACAAGTGCGTCGGATGCGTCATCGACACCGATTGCCCGCAAGGTTCCGTTTGCGGTGGCGGTACATGTTATCCGGGTTGTTCGGGCGTGCAGCCGTGCATGCCTGGAATGTCCTGCTGCGGCGGCAATTGCTACGATCTGGCGACCGACGTCAACAATTGCGGATCGTGCAACAATCCATGCCCGACCTTGCCGAACGCGACGCCGGCTTGCGTGGATGGTTTGTGCACCATGGGGACGTGCGCGACGGCATTTGCCGATTGCGACAAGAACGTCATGAATGGTTGCGAATGGAACGTCCTTCAGGATGGGGCGTGCAAGTGCGTGCCAGGGACGACGCAAGCATGTTATCAAGGGGCTCCGGGCACCGAGGCGGTGGGACCCTGCAAAGCTGGCGTGCAGACGTGTAATGAAACGGGCACGGGCTGGGGAACTTGCGTGGGCCAAGTGCTTCCCAAGGCCGAGGTTTGCAGCAACAACATCGACGAAGATTGCAATGGCACGGTCGATGACGCCGCCGATTACGACGGCGATGGCTGGACCATGTGCGGTGGCGACTGTTGCGATTCGGTCTTGCAGGGTTGCACGAGTCCGAAGCTCATCAATCCGGGCGCGTTCGAAGTCGTGGGCAATGGCATCGACGACGATTGCGATCCGACGACGCTCGATACCATGCCCCCGGCGGCATGCAGCACGGCTGCCAAGTTCACCGGCGTGACGGCTGCCGATGTCCACAAAGCCATGGAGCTTTGCGAAACGACGACGGCCAATCCTCCGCAAGCTCAAAAGAAGTGGGGCGTCATTTCCGCTGATTTCGTCCTCGCCAGTGGATTCCCGCCAAACGCGACGGAGCTCGCCAACATGCAGAACAAACAGGCGGCCATCATGGTCGATTACGGCACCGGCGGCATCGTGCCCAAGAAAAACCTCACGATGGCCGGCTTGTCATCGGGCTACATGCGCGATAAGAACGACCCCGGCTGGCCAGGTTCGTACAGCACGAGCAATGGTTCCTATGCCGATCCGCCCTCGGCGTACCTCAACGCGCACGGCGGCAACTTGCCATCGTCCGCCAGTTGCAACGGAGCTTGCCCGGCAGGCGACGGAGCCAACGACTCCATCAACGTGAAGCTATCGATTCGCGTGCCGACGAATGCGCAATCGTTCTCGTACCAGTTCAAGTTCATCTCGTCGGAATACTGGATCTACTCGTGCTCCTCCTTCAACGACTTCTACCTCGCACTGCTCCAGTCCAGTGCCATGGGCATCCCGGCCGACAAGAACATTTCGTTCGACAGCCTGAACAACCCCGTGTCGGTCAACAATGGTTTCTTCGACGTATGTACGCCGAAAGGCTGCTACACGTGCCCCGGCGGCTATACCGAGCTGACAGGGACGGGCATGGAAGATGGGAATTCGGGTGGCGGTACGAAATGGCTCACCACCGAAGCCCCGGTCGTTCCTGGCGAAACGATGCAAATCGAATTTATGATTTTCGACGTCTCCGACACGGCGCTCGATTCGGTCACTCTGCTCGACAACTTCCAGTGGGGCCTTGCCTCGGCGAGCGTCAACACCCACGAATAGCCTCACCCCCTGGCCCCCTCTCCCTATGAGGGAGAGGGGGAAAAGGCCTCACCCCCTGGCCCCCTCTCCCTATGAGGGAGAGGGGGAAAAGGCCTCACCCCCTAACCCCCTCTCCACAAGTGGAGAGGGGGAAATAAGGCGCAAAAGCGGGATGAGTTTCGTGACCGTGTCGAAAAACCGTTTCAACATTGCTGAAGGCTCTTCACCCCCTCTCCCATTTGGGGAGAGGGGGTTAGGGGGTGAGGCATGTCCCCCCTCTCCGCGTGCGGAGAGGGGGCCAGGGGGTGAGGCAAACCTCCGCATCTGCATCGTCTCGTCCATCGGTGGTCACCTGACCGAAGTCATGCACTTGGCGCCCATTTTGCGCGATCACGAAGTCGTGCTCGTGCTCAATGATGCAGCTCCACTTCCCGATTTCCCATTCGCTCGCGTCTATCGCATCGTGCACGCCGAACGGGACGTGAAGGTGCTCTACAATTTCCTCGAATCGGCGCAAATTCTCCTCCGCGAAGATCCAGACATCGTCCTGTCCACAGGGGCCGGTCCCGCGGTTCCTTTTGCCCTGCTCGCTCGCCTCTTCACCCGCTCGCGCATCATCTTCGTCGAATCCGCGGCAGCCGTGTCACGCGCGACGCTCACGGGACGCTTGATGTACCCCCTCGCGCATCGGTTTTTCTATCAATGGGACGGAGTCGCCCGTTTTTATCCCCGCGGCGAGAAAGCGAGCGTGCACTTCGGATGAGAATTTTTGTTACTGTCGGCACGGCGTTCAATCCGTTCGAGCGGCTTCTGCAATACACCGACGAAGCCATTGCAGCGCTCGACGTGCCCGTCTCCGGCGTTTGCCAATACGGCTACAGCCAAACGCGCCCGCGTGTTTTGTCGTGCCAAGAAACGCTCTCCCGGGCTGAATTCGACGCCGAAATGGCTCGAGCAGACGTGGTCATTTGCCATGCGGGCGTTGGAACTTTGTGGTCGGCCCTGCGCGAAGGTCACAAACCACTGGTCGTTCCACGGCTCGGATCGCTCGGAGAACACGTCAACGACCACCAGCTCGAAATCGTGGAAGCCTTGAACCAGGAAGGGCGGATCGAAATCATCGAAAGCGCGGCCCAATTGCGAGAAAGTCTTTTGCAGCACGCTCGAGGCGACGTTCGACGTGGTCCGCGCTCAGCGGATGACCCATCGCGCCTTTCAAGAGTCGCCGCGGCCATCGCCGAAGGCCCGATGCGCGAAAAAACGCCGGCCCTCGGAAAGCTCGTGCTGCGCGCTCTCGCAGCATTCGGCCCGTCCATTGAAAGCTTGCGCTTCGATTGAAGCCACACTTCAATCGCTCGGTGGTACACCATCGCGGCGCCGCGACCGAATGACGGTTTCGTCGTCGAGTCCCATGGCTTTCAGCTTTCGCCAGAGCGTGATGCGGCTATACCCCAACAAGGCCGCAGCCTCCTGCCTGTTTCCTCGCGCCTCACGCAATGCTGCAAGGATTTTCCGTTCTTCCGGACCAAGCTCCCGCGCAGGCGTTGCCTCCGCCTCCACGTCCACATCGTCCACCGGATCGTCGGCAAAGTCCAATCGTTCTCCACGTACTTCCGGCGGCAAATCGGCTTCCGTGACAATGGGACCGTCGCCCATGACGAACGCATATTCGATGGCGTTCATCAGCTCGCGCACGTTTCCCGGCCAATCGTACGTTTCGAGCGCGTGAATGGCTCCGGGGGACAGCCGAGCCACGTGACGATCGCCGCTCGCATTCATGCGTTCGATGAACCGCCACGCAAGGAGCGATATGTCCCCGCGTCGTTTGCGAAGCGGCGGCAGAAACAAGGGTACGACACGCAATCGAAACATCAAGTCTGCGCGAAATCGACCCGCCGATACCTCCTTCCGCAGTGCCCTGTGGGTCGCTGCGACGAACCGCACGTCCACGTCGATGGGATCACGACCGCCCACGGGCACGACCACTTTTTCCTGCAACACGCGAAGCAGCTTCGCCTGCAATTCGAGCGGCAATTCGGCGACTTCATCCAAAAACAAAGTTCCTCCGTGCGCAAGCTCAACGTGGCCTTTTTGATCCCGCACCGCACCCGTGAATGCCCCACGCACGTGTCCAAAGAGCTCGCTTTCCAATAATGCCGGCGGCAATGCTGCACAATTGAGCGTCCGCAAAGGACCTTTGCTGCGCGGACTTAGCGTATGCACGGCGCGGGCAATCAATTCTTTTCCGCTGCCCGTCTCTCCCCGCACGAGCACGCTTGCATTGGTGCGCGCGACCTTGCGCACGTCGCCCAATAACTTTTTCATGTTTTTGTCGCGCGTGAGCACGCCGCATATCTCCACGGGCGCATCGGGATGCTCCGCCGCAAGCAAGTCCGTATCGAGGAGCAAGAGCCAACCGATTTTTGCATCATTGCGCCGCAGCGGAATGGCTCGCACGGATAAAAATCCCGTATTTTCCGCAGCTCCTTTTCGATGAATCGTCGCCGAAACCGGACGCCCCTGCGACAGCGCTTCCGCAACCGGACGCTCGGGACCGTCTCCGCAAAGAGCCTCGGGCGCCAATGCTCCCATGGGCAGCGATTGACCCACGAGCACTTCGGCCTCGACCGTGCGATCGACGATGCGCAAGTGTTCATCGAGCACGATGGCCGCTCCAGCGACCTCTTCGAGCGCCGCGAGGATGACTTCGTGTGAATCGGTGGGCTTCATGCGGAGGGCATCATGGCACGGTCAGGCTTGCCAGGAAAAGGTGCCAGCCACTTTTGGAGAAGGTTGTTTGTGTTGCAAAATGACCAGGGAGCTGATCAATTGGAACAAGCTCAATCGGGGGGTATGGGGGGGCCGAGCCTCGCCGTGCTTTGGACGCAGTCCAAAGCACCGGGAGGCGAGCCTCGGCCCCCCCATCGTAAACTAGCCTCGCGAAGCGGGCGTTCCACGCCCGCGAAGCGAGCGCGCGAATCCTGGCCCGGATTCGAACGGAACGGCTGCCATCATTTCGGCTGCGGAACGACGCGCAAGTACGGCTTCACCGTCTTCCAACCGCCCGGGTACTTTTGCTTCGCTTCCTCGTCGGAAACCGACGGCGCGATGATCACGTCTTCGCCTTGCTTCCAGTTCACGGGCGTCGCGACTTTGTGCTGCGCCGTGAGCTGCATCGAGTCGAGCGCGCGGAGGATTTCGTCGAAGTTGCGGCCCGTCGACATCGGATACGACAGCATCAGCTTGATCTGCTTGTCGGGCCCAACTACGAAAACCGTGCGCACCGTGGCATTGTTCGCCGCCGTGCGACCTTCGGACGTCGTGCCTGCGTCTTCCGGAAGCATGTCGTAAAGCTTCGCGACCTCGAGCTTCGGGTCGCCAATCATCGGGTAGTTGACCTTGTGGCCCTGGGTTTCCTCGATGTCGGCTGCCCACTTGCTGTGACTGCCGACCGGATCGACGCTGAGGCCGATGATCTTGCAGTTGCGCTTCTTGAACTCGGGCTCGAGACCCGCCATGTAGCCGAGCTCCGTCGTGCAAACGGGCGTGAAGTCTTTGGGGTGCGAGAAGAGGATGGCCCAGCCGTCGCCGATCCATTCGTGGAAGTTGATGGTTCCATGCGTCGTTTCGGCCGTGAAATTCGGTGCTGTTTGGTTGATTCGCAGGGTCATGGTGTTCTCCGTCGGAATGGTGCGAGGCGCGGAGAATACTCCGGAACAGGCGGAAATCAATCCTCGAAACGAAGACCGCCGTGCGCGACGTCCGTTCACTTGGGACGAACGCTGGTCTCGGCCGCTTCGAGCCGCTCGCGGGCGCCCTTGACGCCGTAAATCGTATTGCCTTCGGGAGGAACGATGGGGGCGAGCAGCACGGACGCCAAGATTGCTGCGACACGAAGAGGGGCATTTCGATCGTCGCCGCTCGTGAGCTCGTTCGACACTTGCCAAATGCGTTTGGCACGGGCGACGAGAACATCCATGCCGGCGCCACCGATGGTTCGAGCGGCGGCATCGCCGACGTTGCGGATGAGGTGATCTCTTTCGATGGGCCACGTGACGACGAAGACGCGGGTGACGGCGCTGCTACGTTTGCCGAGCGGCGAGACGTCGACGTAGGCTGCGTCGGAATCGGGCGTTTGCCCGTCGGGGTACGCTTTGGCCTGGCCAAGCTCGAAGCCGGTCGCAAAAAATTGGCGGGCTTTGTGCGCGCAGAGGGCAATGTCGATGCGGGCCGAAGGATCGGCGGAAAAGAGCGTATAGGCGGCGTTTACCGGCAATGCATCGATGGTACTGATGGCCCAGCCGTGACGATCGAATTGCACGGGCGGGAGCATAGTCGGGTAGGGGCGAGATACAAGGAGAAATCCGGGATCAAACCGACGGCGCGAGCGTAAAGGAAAACGTCGTTCCTTCGCCGGGTTTGCTTTCGACCCAAATGCGGCCACCGTGGCGGTGGACGATACGCTGTACGGTCGCCAAACCGACGCCGGTTCCTGGAAACTCTTTATTGGAATGCAAGCGCTGAAATGGCGCGAAGAGCTTGGCGGCGTACTTCATGTCGAAACCAGCGCCATTGTCCCGCACGAAAAACGTGCCCTTGTCGCTGCACCCGACTTCGATTCGTGCATGCGGCACGCGTGCCGTGAACTTGAAGGCATTGCCGAGCAGGTTTTCGAGCACCGCGCGCACGAGCGACGGGTCCCCTCGACTTTGCAGACCATCGGCAATCACGATGTCGAATTGCCGGTCCTTTGCCTGCCGCACGAGATCCTCGGCAATGGAACGCGCAAGGCTCGAAATGTCGACCACTTCGTCGCGAAGTTCGCCTCGGCTGACCTTCGACAATGTCAAGAGGTCGTCGATGAGCACGTTCATCCTCGAACAGGCCGCGCGAAGGCGTGAAAAATGCTCGCGATCCTTCGCGCCGAGACGATCGGCGAGGTCCTCTTCCAGCGCAGTGCCGTAGCCATCGATGCTTCTGAGCGGCGCGCGTAAGTCGTGCGAAACCGAATAGCTGAACGCTTCGAGCTCGCGGTTGGCTGCTTCGAGCTGCGCGGTTCGCATGCGTACGCGCGCTTCGAGCTCCGAGAAGAGCTGCACGTTCTCCATGGCAATGCTCGTGCTGTTCGCCAAAGCTTGCAGAAGCTCGAGCTCGTCTTGGGTCACGCGTCGCGTGGTCGCCCAATAAGTGCCGATGGCACCGATGGGCGCTGCCGTGCGAATGGGCACCATGGCCAGACTTTTCACGAACGTGGGTCGGTACGCGTCGTGAGGGATTCGCGCGTCGGCGTAGATGTCTTCGATGATGACCGCTTCGCGGTGGAGCATGGCCCAGCCGCTGATGCACGCTTCCATGGGGAAACGCTTGCCCTTCCAGAGCGGCGCGATGGCGTCTTCGTCCGCGTAAAAGCACTTGCCGTCGTCACGCAGCACGAACGTGGCTCCATCGGCGCCACACAGCTCGCGCGCCACGCTGCGCACGATGCGCATGACCGCGTCGAGGTCGCGCGTGAGCGACAACTCTTGGATTGCGCCTACGAGGCGCTCCATTCCACGCAGCTTGACGGAGGAATCGCTCGACATGAAAGCAAGATAGCGCATGGATTCCGAGGCGCGCATAAAAAGTGCTTGTGCCACGCGCTCGACACGTGCACCTTGCGAATGTCCAATGGCAACCGAGCTACGCGTCTTGATGGTCGAAGACAACGAAGACGATATGTTTCTGACGTTACGTCAGCTTGAAAGAAGTGGTTACGCGCCCACGTGTCTGCGGGTCGAGGATGCGGCGGCGATGCGTGCTGCTTTGGCGGAGCGCGCGTGGGACATCGTGATATCGGACTGGTCGCTGCCGCAATTCAGTGGCCCGGAGGCTCTGCAAGTCCTGAAGGAAAGCGGGATCGACATTCCGTTCATCATTGTGTCGGGGACCGTTGGAGAGGATGCTGCCATCAGCGCGATGCTCGGAGGGGCGCGTGACTTTATCGTCAAGGGAAAGCTGGGACGATTGGCGGCGGCGGTCGAACGTGAGCTGAACGAGCACGAGCAGCGGATTGCGCGTCGCAAGGCGGAGGATTTGCTTGCACGCACCGAGAAGACTCGGGCGATTGGTCAAATGGCCGCTGGTGTGACGCATGACCTCGTGAACATCTTGAACCCGCTATCTCTCCACTTACAAGTGCTCTCACGCGCGATCGATCGTGGCAGGACCGACGAGGCAAAGGAGAGCATTGCTGAAATGAAGCAAGTTCTCGAATGCGGCATGCAGACGCTGGTGAGATTACGGAATTACAGCAGACAGACGGCCGAGGCACGGGCGGAGCTTGTCGACTTGGATCGTTTGGTCCGTCAGGCTGCTGAAATCGCGAAGCCTCGAATGGCTGCGCGCGGGCGATTGTTACGCATTCGGGAAGAGCTGGGCGGGCCGCCGGGCTTTTGGGGGCATTCGGGCGATATCGTGAGCGCTCTCGTCAACTTGATCGTCAATGCGATCGACGCGCTGGCCGAAGGCGGCGGCTCGATTACGCTGCGCACTGGGCAAACGGGCGGGCAAGCCTGGGTACAGGTAGCCGATGATGGTCCGGGAATGCCCACAGATGTCGAAAAGCGCGTTTTCGAGCCGTTTTTCACGACGAAGGGCGACGAGGGAACGGGGCTGGGGCTTGCGATGGTTCATGCGTGCATGGAGCGCCACGGCGGGTCGGTGAAGCTCGAAACGGCGCCCGGCAAAGGGACGACATTTACGTTGTCGTTTCCGATGCCGGTCGATGCATGAAGGCCGTGTACGTAATCAAGGCTGATAGGGTGGGGTATCGAAGGCGCCGCCGTAATACAGGCCGACTTTCCGATTGGATTCGGTGCCCGCGAGCCCGCAGTTGCTGACGGTGCCGTACACTTCGCCGGTGAAGTCCGTGTAGGCGCAGAAGTTTTCGGCGCCGTTCTTCAGGCGCACGGGGAAGTTCGTGTCGAAGCCGCCTTGATCGTATTTTTCGAGGTTCCACCGCTGCTTGCTCGAACCGTCGCACGGCGCGGTGATGACCGTCCAGGGCCCGGCCAAAATGCCCTTTTGGCTCAAGCATTCACCATTTCCGAGATTGCGGAATCCAAATGCAGTGCCGTCGGGGAACATTTCCCATTGTTGTTTGGGATCGGCCGGCTCGCAGGTGCTCGTGGATTCCACTTTGCCATCACCCAGAATCAAGCATCGATTTCCGGTTTTGAAGCGGATGACGACGAAGCCCGAGTCTTTGTCGCAGGCGTCGCCAATGCCATCTTTGTCGATATCGGCTTGGTCGGTGTTTGCGTCGTCGGGGCAATTGTCCGCGTCATCGGGAATGGCGTCTGCATCTCTGTCGGAGCCCATGCACGTCCCGGTCATGGCAATGGGGCAAATGTTACCATGGCAGCTCCAATCCGGGTAATCGAACGCGATTTTCGCGCCCGCCGGAGCGCATTCTTTGCCCTCGAATGGATCGGCCGTGCAAGCGGCGTCGAAGCTACCTCCGCCGCGGCCCTTGTTGGCGACCACGATGCGTGAAACGACGGTGCCCGTGAAGTCGCCGGTGACCGTGAGGGTTCCGCCTTCATTGCCATTGCCATTGAAGTCGGTATCTTGAACGATTTTGCCGGACACCACGAGGTTGACCTGCCGCGGAGCCACCATGCCGTTTTCGTCGACCTCGATCGTGACGGCGTGCTCGCAGGCATTGAAGGTGAAGGTGCTGATGGCGCGTAGTCCATTGAGGCTCACGTCCCAATCGACTTTTCCGGAGCCGGAATCGCATTGCGCCGACCAATTGCCGGTGCTCGACGGGTTTTCGCATCCGTTCATCAAGCATCGGACTTCGTCTTGCCAAACGGCAAATGCGCGCACCAAGTCTTGGTTGGACCAGGGCACCACCGGGTCGCAGCTCGCCTTGCACGATTCGCTTTCGACGATGTAGTTGGCTTCGTCCGTGCCTTTGGACCACGCGATGCGGATGACGTTGAAGCCGCAATTGGGCACGGCGATTTGCCGCGTTGCATCGAGCTTGTTGACGCAGTTTCCTCCATTGAACTCGGCCGGCGAGCCGTCGGTGGTAAAGCAAATGACCGGCTCGTCATCGAGGTTGATCACCTTGACGAGCGAATTGACTTCGGGGAGGGTCGTGGCGCTGGGCGGATCGAAGTGCGGCACGGGCGTTACGACTCCGCCGCTGCCGCAACTCACGAGGAAGAACGCAAGAATTAGTGGGGTGAACGGAAGACGCATGGCTTCAGCATATCGCGAATCGGCGCTGGTCGAGCGAGAAATGCGCATGGGGCCGTGAATGTGCGTGTCAGGCGCGTCTCTGCGGCTACCGGCACTTTCGAAAGGCGATGTAGCGTGGAGGGCGAAGGAGAGCCCCTTCAATTCCGCACGGGGCTGTCCGAACCCCTCCGACTCATCATCAATTCGGCCATCAATGATTCGAGCGCCTCGAGCCTGGGGGGCTTGGCAATGTGCCGGTCAAACCCCGCCCGTCGCGATTTCTCGACATCATCGGCGCTGGCATACCCGCTGAGCGCAATCAGCGAAGCGGTTTTCAATTCCGGGTCGGCGCGAATCGCTTGGGCCACGGCATATCCATCCATGCCCGGTAGGCCAATGTCGCAAAGCACGATGTCCGGCCTGAATGTGCGCGCCTTCTCGAGCCCCTCGATGCCCGTGTGGGCGACCTCGACCTCGACCGCCCCATCGCCTAGCTCGAGCACTTCACGCAGGCTGTCGGCCGCGTCGACGTTGTCCTCGATGATCAGCACGCGGCAAGCCTCATCCGAGCACAAGCTCGTTTCGCCATTGCGGGCGGACATAGGCGCCTTGCGAATGGGAAGGCGAACCGTGAATTCCGTACCTTTCCCAGCGTCGTCGCTCGTTACCCCCACCGAACCATCATGCATCTGCACCAGGTTTTTGACCAGGACCAACCCAAGCCCAAGGCCGCCCTTGCTGCGATCGAGCGTTTTGTCCCCCTGCATGAAGGGCTCGAAAAGACGCGGCAACAATTCGGGCGCAATGCCCGCGCCCGTATCGCGTACGCGCAAGACCGCCTGCTCGCTGTGGTTGTCCGTGCCGACGGAAACCGTGGTTTTGCCGCCGCTCGGGGTGAACTTTGCCGCGTTTTGGAGCAAATTGCCAATGATTTGAGCAATGCGCGTCCTGTCGCCTTCAATCCAGACTCCAAAAGGTGCCGTGAGCACTTCGAGCTCGATGCCACGGCCTGCAAATATCGACCGGTGATCCTCGACCGTGGCGTGCACCAGCTCGTTCAGCTCGATGCTTTCGATTTGAAGCCGGATTTTCCCCTGGGTGATTCGCGTCAGGTCGAGCAGGTCATCGACGAGCCGCGTCAGGTGCGTGAGCTGACGGTCGATAATGGCGAGCGCACGCTTCGATTGCGGTTTCGCGTCGCCAATTCGCTCGAGGATGTACAGGCTATTGCGGATGGGTGCGAGCGGATTGCGCAATTCATGCGAAAGCACCGCGAGGAATTCGTTTTTGCGGCGGTCGGCTTCTCGCAGCCGAGCGTCGGCGCGCCGGCTCTGAATGGCGACGGCTGAAAGGCGCGTAAACGCTTCGATGAGCCGCACTCGAGCAAGCGCAGGAGCTCGGCTGATGAACACGGCGGTGCCAAGGTAATCCCCTTTGCGAGCGAAGGGCTGGCCATAGAAAGAACGAACGCCCAGGCGTATTTCGAGGTCGCGACTGAATGCAAGGGGCCACGAGTGGAAGGTGGCCTGGTGGAGCCCGCCCTCCAGGCGCAAGAGTTTTCCCTCGGCCAAACCTTGTCGGGCATCGTCATCCACTTGAAACGTGAGCCCAATGAGGTCGACTCCGATCAAATCGCGGAGCTGTGCGGTCATGTCCGGCGGGCCCACGATGGCGCGCACGGTGGTCGCGTCGGTGCTCGGCTCGTAACTGCTCGTGACGACCAGGGTATCCGGAGCAAGCGTGGCGAGCTGTTCGGCGATGAATTGAAAGATGTCCCCTTCCGGTTCGGGACGGACCTCGGCCAGCTCGAGCGCTGCGTTCGACAGGAAGTCGAGCTCGTCGAAGTCTCCGCATTGCCCTGCACAGCGCGGTCTGCCGGTAATTGGGGGCTCTCCATTCGTCACGGACGATGTCCTTGGTCCTATGGATGCTGGTCCGGTACTATGGATGCAAGGAGCGGCAGCTTGGTCGTGGATCGGAGCGAATCCATTCCCGGACGTCGCTCCTTGGACGCTGGAGATTTTGTAGCGACCGCGAAGAAAGTTGCCCCGCGCGGCGTTCTACCGTCATGTCGCTCTCGACGCCCCTCCGCGCCGCCTCCTCGCTCGCCTTGACGCTCTCTGCTCTGCTCTTCGCGAGCGCGACCGGGGCGGGCTCGCCGGCGCCCAAGGTCGAGCGCGTCGACATCGATGGTCAATGCGGGATGAGCGTCATACCCGTCTGGAGCGTCGACGTAATTCGCTGGACCCCCGACCGCGGGCCGCCGGCCAGGTTCGTGGCCGATACTTACCTCGCGCAGGGGCCGGATGTGTTCATCGCGCTCGGGGTCGCGCAGGGCGCCTTTTGGGCCATCGAGGGGGTGACTCCCAACGACGCTTGCGACGATTGCGCGCTCGTCGATCTGGTCGCCACGTCGCTCGTCGACGGCAAACGTCGCGTTCTTCACGTTCTTACCGAAAAAGATCGCGACGCGCTCGTCGGCGGGGCGCAGGCAGACGTGCATGCCCGTGTCCTCGGACGGCTCTTTCAGCTCGCTAACGGGCCTTGGCCCGCTGCAGAGTTGAAGCACGATTACAGCCTGCGTTTGCCCGAGCGGAGCCCGGAGGGCCTCGTCAAGCAATATCAAGGGTGGCTCGTCGAGGTGAAGAAGGCAAAACAATGGGGGCTGCGATTCGGCGTGAAAAGCGAAACCCTCATGTGCTGGTGCACCTACGCATGGGAGACAAAGAAGCTTTCTCCCTGAGCACATAAGGAAAACAAAAGCGGAATTTCGCCATTGACGCGTCTAGGCCGCCCTGCGCCACTCGGGGGAATTTGTGCGCATCAATTCACACTCCCAAAGTGATGCGCCCTCAAATACTTCGGCACGCCGGTCTTGAACTGCCTCGCCGTCACGCGTATCCTGCCCCCAGCCCTATGCAAACGCTTGCCTCTTCGCGCCTTCGTTCTCTCGCGTTCGCCCTTCCTCTTGCTCTCGCCGCGCTCACGGTTGCTCCTTCGGCCGATGCGTTTTGCGGCTTTTACGTCGCAGGAGCCGACACGAAACTCTACAACAATGCAACGCAGGTCGTGCTGATGCGCGAAGGCACTCGCACGGTCCTTTCGATGCAAAACAATTACCAAGGGCCTCCCGAGGCCTTTGCGATGGTCGTTCCCGTACCGGTCGTCTTGCACAGTAACGAGGTAATTGCTAGACACAAGACGGGTCAGGAACGTTCATGAAATCAAGCACTTACGGTGCACAGCGGATGCCTTGACCCCACCCTGGATCCCATGGTGTGACGTTTAATGTCCGATCTCGATTGGACAACGAAAAAACACGGTGATAACGTGGGCGATATGCGCGCGAGCGATACGAAGGGCAGCAAAGGGCATCGAGGCAAGGCAATACGTGCGCGCGTGCAAGCTCCGAGCGGCGCGCATGCGACCGGTCACGCAGGACCGGCCATTACGCGCGTTCTGGCGTATCGGCGCGTCAGTACGTTGGAGCAAGGGAAGCAAGGCAATTCACTCGATTTGCAACGCGACGAGATCCGGCGTTACTGCGAATATGCCAAACTGCCCGAACCGATCGACTTCGAAGAAACGGAGTCGGGATCCGCGGAAGCACAAGAGCGACGCGAGCAGGTTGCGAAATTGCTAAAGCAAGTTCGTCGCGGTGATCTTGTGCTCGTGAGCAAGATCGATCGTTTTTCTCGCGATATCGTTTTCACGATCAGCTCGGTTCGTGAAATCATAAAACGTGGCGCGCGATTCCTTTCCATTGCGGAGCACTTCGATCCATCGACGCCCGAAGGCGAGACGCAAATGGCCTTATGGGCGAGCATCGCGCAAATGGAGCGCGCACGTATTCGCGAGCGTACAGAAGGGAATCGAAAACGCTTGCGGGCGATGGGATACTTTGTCGAGGGCAAACCTCCATTTGGTTATGTGCGTGCGCAAGGCGAGCTTCCGAATGAAAAACCAAGGCGCCTTGACGTGGATCCCGAAAAAGCAAAGATTGTCCGGGAAATGTTCGATCTTTGCATCGCCGGAAATAGCGCGGTCAAGATAAGTGCGATATTGCGCGATCGATATCCGGGGGTCCTGAGCTTCGAAAGCGAATGGATCTTGAACGCGTTGAAAAATCGTGTTTATGCGGGACAACTCGCATTGACCGCGGTAAAACCCAAAGGGCACACGAGCACGATACGACGTCCCGCGGAATGGATCGACGCGCACGAACCGATCGTCTCGATGGAGACGTGGTTGACGGCGCAAGATGCTTTGGTGAGTCGTCGCGCCTATGGTGCCGTACCGAGGAAGGAATCGAAAACGGCAAATTGGATCATGCGTGGAATCGCGCGGTGTGCGATTTGCGGATCGGTCATTGCCGCGGCACCAAACTCGGATTCAGGTAGGCACACGCATGCAGGCTATTACGTCTGTCATCGACGATTGAAATGCAAATCGGGTGAGCGATGCAAAACGGCACCGTTTCATAAGCAAGCCGAGACGGACGAATTTCTATTGAGCGAAACCGAAAAGCATTTCGAGGAAATACGCGGCGAGTTAATGCAAAACCCCGAGCCGGTACGAAATCCGAACGCGGATCAATTCGAGAGCAAGCGAGCGGATCTCATTGCCGCGCGTGAACGTTTGCTCGCGCTCGTGATGGCCGGGACATGGAGCCTTGAAGTTATCGATCGCAAAGCGAAGCAGATCGAATCGGATTTGATGGCCCTCACGATCGAGGAACGGCGCAGCACGATCCAAGAGACGGACGATACGATCGAAAATCGAAATGGTGCGCGACAATGGCTCGAAAAAGTCGCGGCGCGATGGCCGAAGATGGATCCAAATCAACGACGCGCCGTCATTGCCGCGATGGTCGATCGGATCGTGGTCGGCACGGACAAGATCACGATGCAATGGGCGAACGCCGCGACGATGGCCACGCGATACGCAAACGGCGCGCTCGTGAATTTGCGTGGCGAAGTGGTCGAACCGAGACGTCATGGTCGTCCACGGAAAATGGAACCAGTCGATACGGGGGAAGGGCTCGATTTGGAGGCAGATGACGCGGACGAGGCGTAGGGACCACGCGGGAATTGGCCTTACCGGGGACCATGCCACGGGTCGGGACATGGCACGCGGCGGTTGCAAGGTGGAATTAGCCGCATGTGCAATGAAAAATGGGTTTTCATCGGGGCGAGTGGGGCGCCGATGTGGACGATGGTGCCGGGGGCGAAGGTCTGTTTCGATGCCCTGCGCGTCGGGGCCATCGGATCCAGCATCACGACTTCGCACTGATCGGGATACGTGGGACAAGGGTCGGAGCAGAGGTAGACTTTGTCGGGTGCATATGGCATGTCGCCATTAACAACGGCTCCACCGAACGCAATTGAGCCACCTCTTGACCCAATCGAGACGTCCCAACTATGGCCGGGACACCAAAATCCAATGCACGCTCGTTCCATCCAGCGTGACGTCAAAACAACTTCTTCATTCTCCGCGAGTGTCAATGGCTCGGTGGCGGGTATGCAACCGCGACGCATTGGGTTGCTCGATTCAAGTTTTGTTTGAATCGCAGTGTTCGCGTTTACGGAAAACCAAGCAACATAGTCCCCACCTGGTACGTCAAGTGTGAAGCGACGCGTCGCGCGAGCAGGATCGAGATGCCATCCCTCGTTTTTGTCAAAGAGAAAACCGGCTGTAAGGTTTTCGCGACCCATGATATCGCCTCCCTCGCAGCGAAAGAACGACACCCTGGTGAGGGGTTGTGGTTGGGTCACGACGGGCGTGGTCAAGGCATGCAGCGTTTTTCCTTCGGTGACGTGAAATCGAAACAGCGCCTGCTGAAATGATAAAAAACTTCCAGAGGGGCCACATCCGGGATGGACTTCGCCATCCGTGAGATGCGGAATGCCCGGACCACACTCCATAAGCCGCAAACACACATCGCCCGGCAACTGCGGGGGCATTTTCCGCCAATCCGCCAGAGCATCGTTCAGACGTACTCCCATTTCGTTTTGGAAAATCTTGCATGTTTCGTCATATGTGGCGTCCAGTTGGGCGCGTGCGTAAAACCTCAAAAACTTTTCAATGCCGAACCTGTCCAGAAGGTACCTGACGAAACTTGCTGCAGTTGGATAAACGTGAGAGCTAAGGTCCTCCCGATATGGTGCGAAACTCGAGGACTCCACAAGATCTTCTAGCGGGGTTGACGTGTTGATCCACCCACTCGTATCCGAAGTCGCCATACAACCGAGAACCTCCGCAATCCCTTCACTAAATAGGAGTGGCGGATGGCCCAGCAACGAAGCATTTGCATGCACGATTTCATGGGGAAGAATTGCAGGTCCAGATACATAAATATCTGTTTCGACGGCACAACCAGTGGCGTTCGGGCAACCTGCCCACGCCATGGTTTCGGCGCTGCGGACCCGATGATAATTTATTTTCGCACCGGGCGGGAGTTCCACCCCAAAAAATTTCGCATATGCGTCGTAATACCGTTCGAGCCATTCACCTGTTTCATCGCATGGCGGTTTTGCGCCGTGTTCGACGTAAAAATCGAAATGGTCCGTGCTGAAGAGTTTTTCAAAGACGGGTTCGGTGCAACCGCAAAGGGTGCCGAGGGCTATGGTCGCAATTCGTGTGGCGAAGTAGTGCGTGGGGCGAGGCATGGCTGGAACCCTTCGTCATGAATGGGCGTGAATGGTTTGCCCAGCGCATAGACGACACGCTGGACAAACCATTCTACTGTCTACCGCTGGTCAAGCTCAGTGCATGTCATGGGCATTCGGCAAGGTGCTGCTGCGAAGCGTCCACCACAATGTGCTCGAACCCGACGACCGTAACGCCGGTCAAGTCCGCAAGCGGCACAGGAATGATCAGGGTGTCGTCTCCAGAACCGCCGTTCAGCAATTTGCGCGAATCA
Source organism: Polyangiaceae bacterium (assembly GCA_016715885.1). Classification (NCBI taxonomy): domain Bacteria; kingdom Pseudomonadati; phylum Myxococcota; order Polyangiales; family Polyangiaceae; species Polyangiaceae bacterium. The sequence goes on along the minus strand of JADJXL010000028.1, from coordinate 9,965 downwards.
AGTTCACACGTCGCGTAGAAAATCACTGTGTCGTCACCGCTACCAGCGCGGATGTTGTCTTTGCCCGGACCAGGGTAAATCGTATCGTTACCGCCGTCGCAGGTCACTTGGTCATCGCCTGGACCTGCGAAGATTTGCGATGTCGGTCCAAATGCCAGGTGAATCTTGTCATTACCGCCGCCACCGCTAATGACGATTGTTCCGTTGCCTTGGTAGGTAATATCGTCGTCACCGTCGTCGCCGAAGATAACGTCGTCGCCGCCCTGACTCGTGAGCTTATCGTCACCTGGGCCACCGGAAATGAAATCAGCGAAATCGCTAGATTTTAGCGTGTCCTTTCCTTCGTAGCCGAACATGCAGTATCCGGTGCTGGCATTCGGGTCAATCTTGCTGTCGGCGCCTGTCGTCCCCTCAAAGAGCACTTGCGATACCGCACAGCATGAAACGTCGGCGCTGCTTGAGATCTCAATGGTCTGTTCCAACGTCGTCGTTCCGCCGTCTGTCGATGCCGTCCACACCACGATGGCGGTACCGGAGGGTAACGCAACCGCGCCGGTGACCGTATCGACGGGAATTGGCGTTACTAGGACGACACCATTGAGCTCAACAATTTCGCCCGCGACCGTAGGCGAAGTGGCTGAACAGAAGTCGATCACCTCTGGCGGCGAAAGGATGACCAAGCCCGGCGTGCATGAAGGTACGGTCATTGATGAAGGCGCATCGAAAACCGGCGGCGCATCGTGAAAAACCATTACGGTCGTGTCCGTGGAATCGAATTTGCCCGTGGAATCGATCGCATACGCCGTGACATTATGTGTTCCTACGACAAGCTCAGTGCTTAGTGTTATACCCGTCCCCAATGACGTGTCGCCATTGTACCAGGCAATCGTCTGAAGATTGCCATCGGGATCAGAGCTTGTGCTGCCATCAAGCAATGCCATTCCGGTGCCCGTTAACGGATTACACGACATGGTTTGCGATGCTCCCGCGTTTGCGACTGGTGGGCGCGCGGTAATCGTACCATTCAGGTTGACCGTCAGCGTAAGATCCCCGTCCAGTTCCGTGAAATGCCCAAATAGGCTGAATTCCGCGGTGCTCGGCACATGAACCCCACCAAGGTTCTCGCCAGGTGTAGGTGTAAAGACAAGCGACTGTTGAATTCCATTGACGTACCCATTCACGAGCATTTGAACGTTCGCGCTCGGAATTGTGAAACTTCGCCCCGATTGAGTGCCGAGCAGATTGCTATTATTCCGGATCAACGCGTCGGTGACGTCGAAGGTGCCCACAGACGTTGGTATTGAGAAGTTGTCTGGAACGAGGTACACGCGATTGAACTCGATGGGGCACGACCCCGCTTCGCAGCCACCGGTAAACGCTGCGTCGCCCGTAACGTGAAATGTAGTGGGCGTACCGCCGGCGTAAGTAACCGTCCCGATGCTGTCGCTGTACATCAAGCTAGCGTCGCTGGAGTTGGGCATGGCCCCGGAGCCTTCCGGTTGGAAGTTATCTGGGTTGCAGTTGTTGAAGCGAAGTTCCGAGTGCGTACCTGCATAGTGACAGTTAACGCCAGGGGGTTGTTGCCTACATTTCGCATCGCAAGCGGCAGTTATACTGTCCGCGAGGACATTGTCACTCTCATTGTACTGAACGCAGACGTCGCGAACGGGGGGCTCACCCGGCAGTGTCAAATCGCAAAAGCAGTCGCACGTCGTCTCGACCCCTGTAAGAAGAGGATTGCCTACGATATCGCACCCCAGCCCCATCAGCATCACCGCCAGCACCGCACTGTTCCGCAACACGTTCCAACCAAGCGTACCAAGTTTTCTTCCGTTCATGACGTCACCTCTCGTGGTTGAGTCGAGGCAACTCTAGAAAAATGTGCGCTTGAATTGTGAAAAAAACAAATGCGCCGCAGTGTGCGGAATTTGTGATGCAGCAATTCATGAGGACAAACACTCTTGACGGGATGCGCGATCTGTGCGGTGCAGGTCAGTACGCCGTTGCGCATCACCGGCTTGGATGCGTGCCATCGTTCCACGACCTCTGACCGCTATCTGCTACAAGCTGCCGCTGATATTCCGATCTTCCTCTGCTTAGGCGAAGTGCCTCCTTGGGTGTGCTGTGTGGTTCGCCGTGCCACGACACACTCGACGTGATCGACACACTGGAGAACCACTGGCGATGCTTGCGTGGCTCGCAAGGTAGGGCGATCCGCTACTCGCATGCGAGTAGCCTTCGACGCACGCAGTGCCTTTAGGCGGTACGCCGTCGAGTCTCCGCACGAACAGGCTCAACTCAGTTGTCAAGGGCCCCGATGCTAGGCGCATGAAGATTCTTGTCTCATGTTTCGCGACGGGCATGTCTCACGAGACACAGGGGGCGCGAGACATGCGAGACAACACAATCGCGACGGGAACACGCGCGGCGCGATCATGCTCGACGTCCTCTCGACACGCCGCGCGTTCGTGCGCGCGTGCTTGCGCTTGTGCGCGTCATGCTTGCGTCGCAAGCCGCTTGTAGGCGCAAGCGCAAGCCCATTCGACGAGCACCTCTTGACGGCGCCGCGCGCGATCGTTGGCGCAACAAGCCGCATGGTCGTGCGCGTTCTCTACGCTCCGCGCGCATGCACAACGGGGCGAAGTTCCATCAGGACGCACCGCGATCGACGGTGTTTCACGTGCACGATGCATGTCCCGCCGTCTCACTTTCCTCGGTTGCCCTACCAGAGAACGAGGGTGTTCTCCGCGCAGAGAACATGCGGCGCGAACCATCATCGTGTCATGCGTTTGGCGCGAGGGTTTTTCCGTAGTTCGTCCTTCGCATACATCGTTCTTGTCCGGGTTTTTCCGGTCGTGTAGACTCGCGTTCGTGCGTCGTTCATCGCGCGTTTTTCTATGTCTTGCTGGCCTTCTTGCGGCGCGCGTGTCGCCCGCGAACGAAGCCGACGACGATCGTCGGCGCCCTGAAAAGCAACTCAGTGAAGCTGACGAAATGCGTTTTCGCGCGTTAGTCAAGGAAGGCGCTCGCGCTGCCGACGAAGGGCGGCTGAACGACGTCGTCAAGGCATACACTGCCGCTCTACAAGTTCGCCGCGACCCCTTGATCAGTGGACGCCTTGGTCTCCTGCTCGCCACGGTGAACGATCCGTCCGCGCAAGTCATCGCCGCGATGAACCTTTATGACGCCATTACGGAGCACGCCGGTGTCTCGCGTGCGGAGCGCAAGGCATTCTTTGACGCATTCGATTTGGTTCAAAGCAAAATTTGCAGAATCTTCGTGACCACGAATGACGTCAATGCAGTCGTGCAACTGGACGACAATAAGCCGTTCAAGAGTCATGGTTCATATTGGGAATTTGCCGAACCGGGCAAACACGAAATCGTCGCAAGGCTCGAAGGTCACGACGACGTGCGCAAGTCCATCGAGTGCCCCAAGGGAAAGCGGATCGAAGTATTTTTGGACTTTGCACATAACGAAGTTCCCATCAAAACGGTCGAATCGATCCGAGAGAAACTTGTATTCGTCGAACCTCCGTCACCGACGTCGAATGCAGATAAGCCGTCGAACCCCGCTCCTGCGACAAATCGCCGTCTCAATTTCGCTGTGGGTCCGGCCATGGTGTTTGGCGTAGCCCCTTCACCGGCCTTCGGGATTTCCCTTTCGGGTGCGTATGATCTTGGGAACGTCTCGGTAAATGTCACGACGCGCGGTGCGTATGCAATCGAACCGTTCACGGGTGTACCGCTTGACCGCTTCTCGTTTAATGCATTGGCAGGTCCGTGCAAAAGGTGGAGTTGGTTTCATGGGTGTGCCTTTGCAAGTATGAACATCATCAAGTCACGAGCCACAGCAGCCGTACCTGATGATTTCCACACGACTGCGCAATTCGTTCCAGGACTTGGAATCGGAATCGGAGCAAGGCATCTGCTCGGGCGCAACGTACGCGTGTATGCGGGCGCGGATGCGATGATCTTGGCGCAAGAGACGACAGCCATCGTGCCGCGAACGAATGGAACGTCGTACATCTGGAATGGGAGCCATTTGCTGGCGTCATTATCGCTTGGATTAGAGTTTGCCCCGTGAAGTGATCGGTACTCGAAAGGATTGATCGGCCAATGTTCGGAAAAAGTCATGGCGTTGCAATAACCGGATTTCTGGTGACTGTCGCGATTTATGGCACGACATTCGTCACGAATGGTTGTGGCCTCAATACTGGAGGGGAACAGATTCATTGCGGCACGGACGCTGATCCCGAGATTTGGCCCATCTGCTACGAAGATGCAGGCACCGGTATCGAACCCCTTGCGTGCACGGGTCAATGCGTGGAAATGGGCACGGCTGATTTTCGTGAACGACCAGTGCTTTTATGGATGGGCGCGGAAGAAGAACAGCCCAAATGCCCGGAACGAGCGAATAGCGAGTTTTACACCGGGTATGCAGATCTGAACGTCGCTTTGCCGTGCCAGAAATGCGAATGTGGACCGGCCAAATGCGTGATGCCGAGCGGTATGGTAGCGAGTTCGAATAACGCTTGCCAAGGGAGCGCGACGGCATACGATGGACCAACGGAATGGGACGGCTCATGCGTATCCCCTGCGAAGCTGCCAGCGGGAAGTTTTCACTCTATCGGCTTGACCCCTGCGAGTGTTTCATCGTGCGAACCGATAGGCAACGCCGAACCCAAGGCTCCATCTTTTGCGCCCGAAATCTCGTCATTCGCGGGGGGCGTATACTGGAAGAACTATGTGAAAGCGTGCCAAGGGACGGCGCAAGGATTTTGCCCGAGCTCGGGTGATCTATGCATACCGAGCACCGAACCGCCCCCGCCTGAGTTTCGTTATTGCGTGCAATACGCGCTACCCGTGGACGAAAGCAATTTGCCGCAATGCCCCAAGGCATTTCCCGAACGATTCACGTTTTACGCCGGGACGAAGGGCAAAGTCGAATGCTCGCCTTGTCAATGCGGCGAGCCAGTCGGGGCACAGTGCTCGATTTCATTTTCGGCGTATCAGGACGCTACGTGCTCGGGCGCTCCGATGCCGCTGTTTCAAAACGTTCCCGCATTCGACGGAAGTTGCATCGATTTTGGTGCTGCTTCCGTTGCTCTCGCTTCGATGGAAGCGAAATGGACGGTCAACAAGCCGGGCACGTGCGAAGTGAGCGGCGGCGAATTGATCGGCGAAGTGAAACCAGTCGACCCGCGCGTGTTCTGTTGCCAAGCGCCTGCGCCTTCGGCTCCGCCTCCCACCGAATGAGCGCGAGCTTCGGACGACGATCGTGACCGCTCTGGCGCTACGCGTCACGATAAGCATTCGCGACGCCGTCAATCCCAGAGCATGCTGCCGAGGTTCTTGTCGTGTGCCCTCGTTCGAGGGTCACCGGTGAACGCCGCAAAACCCGTAGTTGCTGCGCAGGGCGTTATTTCGGCAGGGCGAACCATCCGCACGCGTTGCGCGACACATTGGTGCAGATCGACGTCCCGCGCCACCAGCGCGACTGTTCTTTGAAGGCAACCCGCCGGTGGCTTTCTTGTACCGATCTAGGAGAGCACGCTCGTTCTTCAATGCGGCAGCTTCCGAAGAGTGCCATTGGATCTCAAAGCTATGCCACTGGATTGATGTATAGCGGCCAGAAAGGTACTGCTCCACGGCGTCTCGGCTCGGCTCGCGAACAGTCCCTTTGCCAATGCGAACGATCCGAGACTTTCGTTTGAGTCGGTAGGTGAAATGAGGCATAGCTGCATTCTCTCCCAACTGAGAGACGAAAACAAGCGGGTAAAGTAACCCTTGGCAAGAAAATTCACTCCTGCAAGGAAAGCGCCAATTCCCAGCTATAATCTTGACCGTCCAACCATCGGCCGGTCAACTCGACATCGTCTCCGGTCCTATTCACCCTCGCATTGACCCGATTCGCTCGACCCGCCGACGTCCATTCGCCCACCCACTGATCCGCCTTGGGATGCGGCCGGAGAACCACGTGATAGGTGCCCATTGGATATGGTGCGTCAAATGCGATGTGGTCGAGATCTACGATCGCGTCGCGCACGATTGACCGTTCCCCATTGGACCAAATCAAAGTTCCTTCGTAACGCATCTTCGCCTCATCCTTCCTTACGCGATCTTTTCCTGAACGCGGATCCATTGCGGATAGAACTCACTCCGACGTAGTGCGGATCCTTGCGGGCAAAGATGTTCGCTGATTTTGCTTCATTGCCTTGCTTATCGGTCGCAACGACATACAGCCCAGCATCCTTTTTGCCTCGACTCTCCAACGCTTCGTCACAAGAGAGGTTCTTGCCGTGCATGATTACAAAGTCTGGCCAAATGACGCCATGCGCGCGAAGTTGGTTTTCGAGTTCTGCGATAGTCTCATCCCACGATCTCCCGGCTCGACAGTTTTTGCATTTCTCGCAGTTCTCTGCGTCGATGTTATCGGATCGTCGAATTGTCATCGTGTGTTCCTGCATTTGATCTTCGTAAGGCTTCAACGCGGTGCGAACGCGCGTAGATCGGCGCCTACTCCTATTCGTTTCACGCGTCAAGCCGGATCGTTGCCACGGAGCTATTGCGCAACACGCCCAAAGAATGCGTCGCCCGTGTCGAGCAACACGCACGACCCTCGCGAACACCCAGCGCACGCTCCTACGTAACCCCTCGCACGCTTGTGCGGCTCTCGCTTCGCGTATCCCAATCTACAAATGAGGCTCCATCCTGATGCGTCAAAATTGGGCGAAAGCTAAAATCTTACGAGCACTTAGCTCCGACCCACAACAAGAGTGTTTAGGAATCACCTTTCCCTTGCAACAAGAAAATGTCAAGACGCTTCCGACGGCCGTGTTCGACAAGATCGACAAACTGGCCTCGCCGCGGCTCGTCGAATACTGGGAGCAGGATCCGTGCGCGCCCGAGCCGCCGATGCTTTCGCCCATGGCTCCCGTGCGGCGCATGTCAGCCCCAAGGCCCGAGGCGAAGGGGGCGAGCGCGGCCGATCTTGGCGTCACCGTCGAAGCGCAATTCACGGTGGGCGAATACGAAGTAGTCATTTTGAGCGCCCGTGATTCCGCGGGGCTCGATACGTGGCTCAAGCAGGAGAAATACAAGATTCCGGCAGGATCCGAACCTTTGCTTCGGCCCTACGTGCAAGGTGGTAGCAAGTTTTTCGTGGCCAAGGTCGACACGAAAAAGGTGCGATCAGAAAATGGCATGGCGCAGCTTTCGCCCTTGCGTTTTCATTACGACAGCGAAACGTTTGCATTGCCCGTGCGCCTCGGGCTCGTCAATTCCGGCGGAACGCAGGACTTGATCGTACACATTCTTGCCAAAGGACAGCGGTACGAAACGGCGAATTCGAACGTCGCGATTCCAACAATTTGGACGTGAAGGACAAAGTTCGCAATGATTTCGGCGCATTCTACGCGGCGCTCTTCGATAGAACCTTGTCCAGGCAGCCGCGTGCGGTGATCACCGAATACGCGTGGGACGCGAGCACGTGTGACCCGTGTCCCGGCCCGACGCTCGATGGCAATGACCTGATGACGCTCGGCATGGATGCGCTGAATGCTGCGCAAGTGGCGACATCGCCGGCTCCGCCACCTGCTGGAGGCCCTCCGATGACTCCCATGCGGCGGCCAATGCCGCGACGGTGGGGTGGAGGCGGATTCGTATTGACGCGTCTTCACATGCGTTATGGCAAAGAAGGGTTGGGGGAGGATTTGGTTTTCACGGCACCACCCATCGTCGGCGGGCGCGAATTCTTGCAAGAGGGGGCGGAAAGCTCGAAACGGGTGCGGTGCAAAGCAGCATCAATAATTTCCAGGCGCGTTATGCAATCAGGCATGCGTGGACGGGGCCTGTTGCATGTGCGAATCCGCGTCGTGGAGGTGGGGCGGGCCGCCTTCGGGCGTGGCGCACAAGGCACCGAAGCTGCGCAGAAGCTTGCATTTGCAAAGCGTGGCGGCTTTGACTTGGTGGCGATGGTTGCGCGCGACGACAATGAAACGAAGATCGACAGCGGGCCGCTGGTGCCCGCGCCGTCGATGTACGGGGCGCCAATCGATACGACGCCTGCGCCGACGCCGACGAGCGTGGCGACGTCGACTCCATCGGAAAGCGGCGCGTCAGGGCCGCCCGCGACGCCGCCTCAAAGTGGGTGCGCGGGGTGCCGCGTGGGGGATGCGAATGACGCAATGCCGAGCGGCGTGGGAATTATCGCTGCAATTGGGATTGCGCTTGCGAGGATGATGCGGTCGCGTCGGCGGAAGTGAGGAGTGGTTGCTCCATCCGTTTGCCGCGCCAAACGCCGTAAAGCGCCGGCAAGACCAGCAGCGTCAGCAGCGTCGACGAAATCACCCACCACATGACCACCGTGGCCAATGGCCGCTGCACTTCCGCGCCAACACCGTATTCAGCGCCATCGGCACGAATCCGAGGCTCGCCACGAGCGCCGTCGCGAGCACCGGCCGCAGCCGCCGCTCCGCCGCCTGCTCCACCGCTTCACGCAAAGGCATGCCCGTCGCCAATAGCTGCCGAACCGTCGACACCAGCACGATGTCCGCGAGCACCGAAACGCCCGAAAGCGCTACGAATCCAACGCCGGCCGAATGCTGAATGGCATTCCGCGGAACCACAAGGCCACGATGCCCCCAATCGCCGCAAACGGAACGCCCGTGAATACGCGGGCCACATCAAATGCGGCCGTACGTGAAATAGAGAAGCGCGAATATCAACGCAAGCGCCGCAGGCTCGACGATGAACAACCGCTCCTGCGCCCGCTCGAGGTGCTCGAATTGACCACCATAACGCACGTAATGGCCCGACGGTAATACGACTTTTTCGCGAATGAGCGCGCTCGCTTCGCGCACGAACGAGCCGACGTCGCGCCCGCACACGTTCGATTGCACCACGATCCGACGCCTCGCCCACTCGCGGTTGATCGTGGACGGGCTCTCGACCAATCGTAATCGCGTGACGCTCGAAAGCGGAATCTGCGTCCCATTGGCCGCCGTAATCAAATGCTCCCGACGGCCGCGACATCGGTCCGATATCGATCATCCAGCCGCAACGCAATCGGAAAACGCCTTTCACCCTCCTGCATCTGACCCACTTCACGCGTACCGAGCGAAGCGACCACATCCAGCACCTCGTGCGCCGGAATTCCATGCCGCGCAATCGCCGCACGATCAACCTCGACCTGCAGCAGCGGCTGTCCCGTCACTTGCTCGGTCACCACATCGGTCGCGCCCGGAATCGATTTCAACACCGCCTCGATCTCACGTGCCTTTTCCTTCAAAATGTCGAAATCGTCCCCGAACAGCTTCACCCCCACGTCCGAGCGAATGCCGGCGGTCATTTCATTCACCCGCATCTCGATGGGCTGCGTGAATACCATGCGCATGCCAGGCAAATTCCTGAGCTCGCCCTGCATCGCTCGCACGAGTCGTCTTGCGTATTGCCTCGTTTCCAGTTTTCTCGCGGCGTGAGCGTCACGAATACGTCGGAGAGCTCGATGCCCATTGGATCCGTCGCAACCTCGGCCGTTCCCGTGCGAGTCCAAACGCGCGCAATTTCATCGGGAAATTTTTCGCGCAACGTATTCTCGATCCGAAGCCCGTAACGAATAGACTCGTCGATCGAAACACCCGCCAAGCGAATCGTATTGACCACGATGACGCCTTCGTTCAAACGCGGAATGAACTCGATCCGAGCCGCGTCGATAGTGCAATCGCCCCCACCCAGAAGCGCCACCGCACACGTCAACACCAACCGACGACGGCCGATGACGAAATGCGGCACGTGACGATAGCCTCGCAAAGCCCCCGACCAAGACGTTATCGCGCTCGGCACCCGGCGAGGCAATAAAAGCTCGCAAGTACCGGCATCAGCGTGAGGGACAACTGTCATCGATCCCGCGGCGCAAAGATCACCGTCAACGCCATCGGCCGAAAAGTTTCCCCTCGATGCCTT